>CAZONQ010000035.1:0-21237 GCA_964581125.1 uncultured Ornithinimicrobium sp. | reverse complement strand
GGCAAGTCGAGCTTCGTCAACTCGATGATCACCTCGATCCTCATGCGGGCCACGCCCGACGAGGTGCGTCTCATCCTCGTCGACCCCAAGCGGGTCGAGCTCACCGCCTACGAGGGCATCCCGCACCTCATCACCCCGATCATCACCAACCCCAAGAAGGCCGCAGAGGCCCTGGCCTGGGTGGTCAAGGAGATGGACCACCGCTACGACGACCTCTCCGCCTTCGGCTACAAGCACATCGACGACTTCAACAAGGCGATCCGCGCGGGCAAGGTCACCCCGCCGCCCGGCTCGGAGCGCGTGCTGCAGCCCTACCCCTACCTGCTCGTCGTCGTCGACGAGCTCGCCGACCTCATGATGGTCGCCCCGCGCGACGTCGAGGAGTCGGTCGTCCGCATCACCCAGCTCGCCCGGGCGGCGGGCATCCACCTCGTCCTCGCGACCCAGCGCCCCTCCGTCGACGTGGTCACCGGCCTCATCAAGGCCAACGTGCCCTCGCGCATGGCGTTCGCCACCTCCTCGCTCGCCGACAGCCGGGTGGTCCTGGACCAGCCGGGCGCCGAGAAGCTCATCGGCCAGGGCGACGCGCTCTTCCTGCCGATGGGCGCCTCCAAGCCGATGCGCGTCCAGGGCGCCTGGGTCGGCGAGTCGGAGATCCACGACGTGGTCAAGCACGTCACCGGCGAGCTCAAGCCGACCTACGTCGAGGAGGTCGTCGCCGCCCCGGCCAAGAAGCAGATCGACGAGGACATCGGCGACGACCTCGACCTGCTGCTGCAGGCGGCCGAGCAGGTGATCACGACCCAGTTCGGGTCGACCTCGATGCTCCAGCGCAAGCTGCGCGTCGGCTTCGCCAAGGCCGGGCGGCTCATGGACCTCATGGAGTCCCGCGGGATCGTCGGACCCTCGGAGGGGTCCAAGGCCCGCGAGGTGCTCGTCCGTCCCGACGACCTCGAGGAGACCCTCGCGCTGCTCCAGGGCCAGGAGCCCCCCGCCCGTCCCGAGCCCGAGACCGACACCGAGCCGTTCGACGCAGACCCCTCCGAGGTCGTCGCCGAGGACGAGGCGGACCCCTACGTCCCGACCGCCGGCGGCGGGCGTGGCGACCCCCGCTACGACGGCGACCCGGTCTCCGGGAGCTACGTCGAGGTCGAGGGCGAGGACGACGAGGACTCCGAGGACGCCTGGGAGCTCACCGGGCGCTAGCGGTCGTGCCGACGCGGCCGGAGGCCCGAGGCCCTTCCCACCGGCCCCCGGCTCGGCTACCGTGGCAAGGGAATCGACCGGCCGGGCCGTCGTTCTGCATGGACAACCGGCAGCCCGGGACCCGTTAACCATGCGCCCGCCCGGGTCCGCCCGGGCAGGATGAGGCCCGCGCCGCGCGCGGTAGGAGTCCGCATGACGACGACGTCGACGACGAGAGCGCCAGGGGGCGCGCCGCTGCCCGACGAGCCGGGCGTGACGGTCAACGGCGGCTGGCGCCCGCTGGACGGGGTCACCGCCCACACCACCGCGCTCGACTGGCTGCGCGGGCTGGGCCTGACCGGGGCCAAGGAGGGCTGCGCGGAGGGCGAGTGCGGCGCGTGCGCGGTGCTCGTCGCGCGGCCAGGGCAGGACCGCGCCACGGAGTGGGCGGCCGTCAACGCCTGCCTCGTGCCGGCGGCCGCGCTGGACGGGCAGGAGGTCGTCACCTCCGAGGGCCTGGGGACGCCGGAGCGGCTGCACCCCGTCCAGGAGGAGATGGCCGTGCGCGGCGGCTCCCAGTGCGGCTACTGCACACCCGGCTTCGTGTGCGCGATGGCGGCGGAGTTCTACCGCCCCGGGCGGGGCACCGAGGGGCCCGGCGCCCGGGGGCGCCCGGGCGTGGAGGACCACGAGCGCGGGCCCAACGGCTTCGACCTGCACGCGCTGTCCGGCAACCTGTGCCGGTGCACCGGCTACCGCCCGATCCGCGACGCGGCCTACGCCCTCGGGACGCCGACGCCGGAGGACCCGCTCCTGCGGCGCTCGTCGGCGCCGGCCCCGCCGGCCAGGCCCACCCGGGTCGCCGGTGCCGACGGCGAGTTCCTCCGGCCGGCCGACCTCGCGGAGGCGCTGGAGGTCCTGGCCGCGCGGGAGGACGCCCTGCCGGTCGCCGGCTGCACCGACGTCGGGGTCGAGCTCACCATCAGGGGCGCCCGCCCGCCGCTCCTCGTCGCGGTGGACCGGCTCCCCGAGCTGCGCCGGCTGGAGGTGGGGCCCGACCGTGTGACGATCGGGGCCGGCCTCACGCTCACCGAGGTGGAGCGCGGCCTCGGCGGCCGGGTGCCGCTGCTCGACGAGCTCTTCCCGCAGTTCGCCTCGCGCCTGGTGCGCAACGGGGCGACGCTGGGCGGCAACCTGGGCACGGCCTCGCCGATCGGCGACGCCGCGCCGGCGCTCCTCGCGCTCGGGGCGAGCCTCGTCCTGGCGGGCCCGGCCGGGCGCCGGACGGTGCCGCTGGCCGACTACTTCACCGGCTACCGCCAGACGGTGCGCGCCCGCGACGAGCTCATCGTCGAGGTCGTCGTCCCGCGGCCGCTCGCCCCGCTGACCGCCTTCCACAAGATCGCCAAGCGGCGCCTCGACGACATCTCCAGCGTGGCCGTCGCCTTCGCGCTCGACGTGGTCGACGGGCACGTCGCGCAGGCCCGGATCGGGGTCGGCGGCGCGGCGGCGACGCCGCTGCGCGCACTGCGGACCGAGGCGGCGCTCGAGGGCAGGCCCTGGTCGGGGGAGGCCGTGCGCGCAGCCGCTGCGGTCCTCGGCGGCGAGGGCACGCCGATGACGGACCACCGGGCCAGCGACCGCTACCGCCGCGCGGTCCTGGAGCAGTCGCTGCTCAAGCTGCACGCCACCACCCGCCACGAGGAGGCCGGCCGATGAGCCACCTGTCCAGCCGCCCAGACGACCCCGTCGTCGGCCTCGCGCAGCCGCACGAGTCCGCGGCCCTGCACGTGACCGGGCGGGCGCTCTTCACCGACGACCTCGCGCCGCGCACCAAGGACGTCCTCCACGCGTGGCCGGTCCAGGCGCCGCACGCCCACGCCCGGGTGACGGCGCTGCGCGCCGCGCCGGCCCTCGAGGTCCCCGGCGTGGTGCGGGTGCTCACCGCCGAGGACGTGCCCGGGACCAACGACTCGGGGGTCCACGGCGACGAGCCGCTCTTCCCCGACGAGGTCTGCTTCCACGGCCAGGCGGTCTGCTGGGTCCTCGGGGAGACCCAGGAGGCGGCGCGCCGAGGCGCGGCCGCGGTCGAGGTCGACTACGCGCCGCTGCCCGCTCTGCTGACCCTCGCCGAGGCGATGGAGGCCGGCAGCTTCCAGGGCGTGCAGCCCACCGTCGAGCGGGGCGACGTCGAGGCAGGGCTCGCCCGGGCCGCCCGCACCTTCAGAGGCACGACCGAGATGGCCGGGCAGGAGCACTTCTACCTCGAGACCCAGGCCTGCCTGGCCGGCGTCGAGGACGACGGCCGCGTCTTCGTGCGCTCCAGCACCCAGCACCCGAGCGAGACGCAGGAGATCGTCGCCCACGTGCTGGGCCTGCGCAGCCACGAGGTCACGGTCGAGTGCCTGCGGATGGGCGGCGGCTTCGGCGGCAAGGAGATGCAGCCCCACGGCTTCGCGGCCGTCGCCGCGCTCGGCGCCGTCCTCACCGGCCGGCCGGTCCGGCTCCGGCTGGCCCGGCCGCAGGACCTGACGATGACCGGCAAGCGCCACGGCTTCCACGCCAGCTGGCGCGTCGGCTTCTCCGCGGACGGGATGCTCGAGGCCCTCGACGCGACGCTCACCTCCGACGGCGGCTGGAGCCTCGACCTGTCCCAGGCGGTCCTCGCCCGGGCGCTGTGCCACGTGGACAACAACTACTGGATCCCCGACGTGCGGCTCCACGGCCGGATCGCCCGGACGCACAAGACCTCCCAGACCGCCTTCCGCGGCTTCGGCGGGCCGCAGGGCATGCTCGTGCTCGAGGACGTGCTGGGCCGGTGCGCGCCGCTGCTGGGCATCCCCGCGCACGAGCTGCGGCGGCGCAATTTCTACGTCGACGGCCAGCCCACCCCCTACGGACAGGTCGTCACCCAGGCGGGGCGCGTGCGCCAGGCGTGGGACCAGGTCACGCGCACCGGTGAGCTCGAGCGGCGGCGCGCGGAGGTCGAGGCGTTCAACGCGGCGCACGAGCACGTCAAGCGGGGCCTGGCCCTCACGCCGGTGAAGTTCGGGATCTCCTTCAACCTCACCGCGTTCAACCAGGCCGGGGCGCTGGTGCACGTCTACAAGGACGGCTCGGTCCTGGTCAACCACGGCGGGACCGAGATGGGCCAGGGCCTGCACACCAAGATGCTCCAGGTCGCGGCGACCGCCCTCGGCGTGCCGCTGGAGCGGGTCCGGCTGGCCCCGACCCGCACCGACAAGGTCCCTAACACCTCGGCCACCGCGGCGTCCTCGGGCGCCGACCTCAACGGTGGTGCGGTCAAGGACGCCTGTGAGCAGATCCGCGCGCGGCTGGCCGCGGTGGACGACGGCCGGGACCTCCCGTGGGAGGAGCTCGTCCGCGAGGCCTACCTGGCCAGGGTCCAGCTCTTCGCCGCCGGCTACTACCGCACCGAGGGGCTGAGCTGGGACGCCTCGACCATGCAGGGCACCCCCTTCAAGTACTTCGCGCACGGCGTCGCCGCCGCCGAGGTCGAGGTGGACGGGTTCACCGGCGCCTACCGCACCCGGCGGGTCGACATCGTCCACGACGTCGGCGACAGCCTCTCGCCGCTGGTCGACCTCGGGCAGATCGAGGGCGGCTTCGTCCAGGGCGCCGGCTGGCTCACGCTGGAGGACCTGCGCTGGGACACCGGCGACGGCGAGCACCGCGGCCAGCTGGCCACCCGCTCGGCCAGCACCTACAAGCTGCCCAGCCTCGGCGAGATGCCGCCCGTCCTCGAGGTCGCCCTGCTCGAGCACGCCCACGAGGAGGGGGCCGTCTACGGCTCCAAGGCGGTCGGCGAGCCGCCGCTCATGCTCGCCTTCTCCGTCCGCGAGGCGCTGCGCCAGGCCTGCGCCGCGTTCGGCCCGGTCGGCACGAGCGTCGACCTGCCGAGCCCGGCCACCCCCGAGGCGGTCTTCTGGGCGCTGCAGGAGGCCCGGGCCGGGCACCCCGGTGCCGACGACCCCGCCGACCGTCCGACGGTCGCGGTCCCGGCGGAGGCCTGAGCCGTGCGCTGGCTGCGGGCGGTCGAGCACCTGCGCGAGAGCCGGGAGCCAGGTGTCCTCGTGACCCTCACCGAGGTGCGCGGCCACGCCCCGCGCGCCGCCGGCGCCAAGATGGTCGTCTCCGCCTCGCGCACGTGGGACACCGTGGGAGGCGGCAACCTTGAGGCCGAGGCGGTCGAGCGCGCCCGCGCCCTCATCACCGCCGCCGCCACGGGGCCCGAGACCTTCACGTGCGCGCTCTCGGACCGGGCACCCTCGCGGCACGGTATGCAGTGCTGCGGCGGTGAGGTCACCCTCCTCCTCGAGCCGCTCCCGGTCGTGCCCGCCGTCGCGATCTTCGGCATGGGGCACGTGGGCCACGAGCTCGCCCGCGTCCTGTCCCGCCACGACCTCGACCTGCACCTGGTCGACACCCGGCCCGAGCAGCTCTCCCAGGAGCTCCTGGCACCGCTCGCCGACGCGGCCGGTCGGGTCCTGCCGCACCCGGTGCCGGTGCTGCCCGAGCTGGTCCTCGGCGAGCTGCCCGCGGGCACCTACGTCGTGGTCATGACCCACGACCACGCCGAGGACGCGGCGATCCTCGACGCGGCGCTGCGCGCCGACGGCCCGGGGTGGGTCGGTCTCATCGGATCCAGCGCCAAGTGGACGAGGCTCCGCCGCCGCCTGCTGTCCTCGGGCGGCCTGACCGAGGACGACCTGGACCGCGTGACCACCCCGGTCGGGGTCCCCGAGCTGCGCGGCAAGGACCCCGCCACGATCGCGGTCGGGGTCGCCGCCGACCTGCTGCAGCGCATCGAGGCGCGCGCCCGGTCGGGGGCGGCGCGGTGACCATCGTCCGCGGCACGGTCCTCGACACGCCCGTCGACCCGTTCGCCGGCGGCGCCCTGCGGGCCGAGGAGGACGCCGGCCTGGTCGAGCGGGACGGCACGCTCGTGGCGCGCGGTCCCTACGCGCGGGTGCGGACGGCATACCCCGACGACGAGGTGGTGGACCTGCGCGGGGGACTGGTGCTCCCCGGGCTCGTCGACACGCACGTCCACTTCCCCCAGGTGCGCGTCATCGGCGCCCTCGGCATGCCGCTGCTGGAGTGGCTGGAGAGCTGCGCCCTGCCCGAGGAGGCCCGTCTCGCGGACCACGGCTACGCCCGGGCGGTGGCGCGCGAGCTGGTCGACGGCCTGGTGCGGGCCGGCACGACGACGGCGCTCGTCTTCGGGTCGCACTTCGCCGGCGCCGTCGACGCGCTCTTCGCCGAGGCGGACCGGGTCGGGCTGCGGGTCACCAGCGGCCTCGTCGTCAGCGACCGCGCGCTGCGGCCCGACCTGCTCACGACGCCCCAGCGCGCCCACGACGAGGGTCTCGCCCTCGCGCGGCGCTGGCACGGGGTGCGGCGCAACCGGTATGCCGTCACGCCCCGTTTCTCGCTCTCCTGCAGCGAGGAGCTGCTCGCCTCCTGCGCCGCGGTGCAGGGGGGCGTGCCGGGTGCATGGTTCACGTCGCACCTCAACGAGAACGTCGAGGAGGTGGCCGCGGTCCAGGAGCTGTTCGGCGACGCGGACCACTACCTGCACACCTACGCCGAGCACGGTCTGGTGGGGCCGCGCAGCGTCCTGGCCCACAACGTGCACGCGACCGGCGAGGAGCTGGCCTGCCTGGCCGGGGCGGGGGCGGGCGTCGCGCACTGCCCGAGCAGCAACTCGGCCCTCGGCAGCGGGCTCTTCCCCCTGCGCGACCACCTCGAGCACGGCGTGCGTGTCGCGCTCGGGTCCGACGTCGCCGCCGGCACCGGCTTCTGCCTGCTCAAGGAGGGGCTGCAGGCCTACTTCGTGCAGCGGCTGCTGGGGGAGCGGGGGCAGCCGCTCGCGGCGCCGCACCTGCTGCACCTGGCGACCGCGGCCGGGGCCGCGGCGCTCGGCCTCGCCGACCGGGTGGGGCAGCTGTCCGTCGGGCACGACCTCGACCTGGTCTGGTTGTGCCCGGAGCCGGGATCGACGCTCGACGTCGCGCTGACTCACGCCCACTCGGCCGAGGACGCCCTGGCCAAGGCGTTCGCGCTGGGCTCGCCCGCGGACGTCGCCGGCACGTGGGTGGCGGGACGGTGCGTCAGCCGGCCGGGACCAGGCCGGTCCAGAAGCCGACCGCGAGCAGGAGCAGGAGCGTGGCCAGCACGGCCAGCACCGTGCTGAACCACCGCATCGGCAGCAGGGAGACGATCGCCACGCCGGCGCTCACGAGGGCCATCTCCCGCGCGGAGGACATGCGCACCGCACCCGCCGAGTCGCCGGGGGAGAAGCCTCGGAGCGTGACGAGCACCACCAGCACGAGCGCGAGCGCCGCGACGGCCCCGGACCACCACCTCATGCGCCCCATCATCGCGTACCCGGTCAACGCAGGCTGCGCAGATACTCCTCGACCAGCTCGCGCATCGCCGCCTGCCCCTCGGCGTTGGGGTGGAAGGTCTCCGGGGGGAGCGCGTGGTGGTCGCCCAGCCCGAGCCCGAGGATCCAGGGGTCGTCGCTACCCACGCCGTGCCCCGCGAACGCCTCGGTCGGGTCGATGAAGTGCACGCCCTCCTCCTCGGCGACCCGGGCCAGCAGCGCGTTGAGCTCGACCCCCATCTCGTTGAGGTAGGCCACGTCCTTGCGCTCGATGAGCCCGACGTAGTCCGGGTCCAGCAGCAGCGGGTAGCCCATGTGGACGATGTGCGCCCCGTCCTCGGACCGTCGACGCAGGTCGCGGTACATCTCGCGGATCGAGGTCTCGAGCCGGTCGAGGCGGACCTGCATGCGGGTGCGACCCTCCGGGTCGTCCGGGTCGACGGCCGAGTAGTAGTCGGAGCAGTAGACCATCGCGCTCTCGGGGACGAACCCGCCGCCCTGCGACCGCGTCATGTTGTTCGTGAAGGTCGCCGCGAGGCAGTCGGTGAGGATCGGCGCGAACCCGACGTCGTTGCCGCCCATCGAGACGAAGATCATCGTCGTGTCCGGCGTGACCGCGTCGGCCTGCGGACCCTCCCCGGGGTTGCCGCCGTTGGGGTTGGACGACTCGTGGGTCGTGGCGCCCGAGCAGGCCTCGAAGCTGTAGTTGCCGCTGCCCCAGTGCTCCTCGCCCACCCCGACGCCCCACGCGTTGGCCGAGCGGTGGCACATGTTGCGCTCGGAGTCGTCCCCCCACAGGCGGTCCCACCAGTTCGGGTCGTTGTCCGTCTCCGGGTGGTAGTCGCCCGCCCCCTCGCCCGAGCCGTAGCTGTCGCCGATGAACACCATGGGACCCGACGTGATGCCCGTGTAGGTCCAGTCCCGGTCCTCGTAGGGGACCTGCCCCTCGCCCGGCGGTGCCGAGGTGGCCCCGTCGCACCCCAGCTGCACCCACGGCAGGGCGTCGACGGCGCGGCACATCGTGGAGCCGAGGCCGGGTGCGAAGGTCGCGCCGGCGGCCAGCAGCAGCGTGACGGCCACGACCGCGGCCACGACGACGACGCCGACGTACTCGAGCGTCGCCTGACCGCGGTCGACGACCTCGCGGGTCCACCGTCGGGCCCGCTGCGGGAGGTGGCTCATCAGTCCGCGCTCTCGACCGCCGCGCGCAGGAGCTCGGCGTCGGGCTCGGAGCCGACGTAGCCGACGACCGAGACCCAGTGCCACCCGCCGTCGACGTCGCGCAGGGCGTTGTGGCGCACCATGCCCTCCCCGACCGTGGTCTCGGTCCAGCCGACCCAGCCGTCGGGCAGGCCGACGAACGGCTCGACGTCCACCTGGTGCACGCCGGCACCGTCCGCGACCTCCTTGCCGTCCGCGTCCAGCCCGTAGCCGTCGCACTCCTCGAGGGCGTGGGCCGCGTCCGCCGCGAGACCCTGCCCCTCGGGCTCGGCGAAGGTGTGCACCTCGCTCGTGAGGTAGGTGAAGCCCTCCACCCAGCCCCACCGGCGGTGCGCCGCGTCGCGCGGCTGGACGGGGTCGAGCTGGACCCCGCAGACCGTCTGCACGAACTTGGGCCCGTCGGCCTCCACGACCTGCCACGCCTCGCCGACCGGTGGATCCGTGAGCAGCAGCGCCTCGGCGGATCCGTCCCCGTCCGTCATCGCCGCGTGCGCGTCGTCCCCCTCGCCCCTCAGCTCGACGAACCCGGGGGGTGCGTTCGAGCCGGCCACGGGACCGGCGGCCGGGTCCGACCCCTCCGCGGACCCGACCGCCCCGTCCCCCGAGGCCTCCGACGAGGAGGAGGCGGCCGGTGTCCCGTCCGCCGACGACGTGCGCTGCCCCTGTGCGGACCCGGGAGTCCCGTCCCCGCCGCACGCACCCAGCAGGGCGCCGATCAGCACCAGTCCCGTGAGCCGCATCTGCGTCCGCACGTCGGCCTCCTCCTCGTCGGTGTCCACCACGCTAGGCGGCAGGAGGGCCGATTCCGAGGGGCCCAGGTCCTCTCCCGGGCCCATCCCCGGTCCCACTCCACCGTGGCCGGGCTGGGCCCGGCGACCCAGTGCGCGACCGGGCCCGCCCGACCTCCGGTGCCCCCGGGTTGCCTCGAGGAGGGCCTGTCGATACCCTGGGTATCGCGTGGATACTCAAGGTATCGAACGGGAGAGGGGACCCCTGGCATGACGACGGTGACGGAGGCGGCGACGCGCCGCCCACGACGGGAGGACGTCCGTGCGCACGTGCTCGCGGCGGCGACCGAGCTCTTCCTCGCGCAGGGCTACCAGGCCACCACGCTGGACCAGGTCGCCGAGCGGGCCGGCTTCACCAAGGGGGCGGTCTACTCCAACTTCGGCGGCAAGCCCGAGCTCCTCGCGCAGGTGTGCCTCGCGCGCTTCGACGAGGTGGGCGCTGAGCTGGTGCGCCGCCTCACCGAGGTCCTCGCCGAGGGAGAGCAGGGGCTGGCCGGCCGGCTGGCCGCGGCTCTCATGCCGACCGTCCTCTCCGGCGAGAGCCAGGTCCTCCTCGCCGAGCTGCGGGGCCTGGCTCGGCACGACCGGCGTCTGGCCCGCACCTACGACGAGGTCGTCCGCCACCGCGAGGCGGCCCTGGCGCGCGAGCTGGACCGTGGTCCGCTGGCCGGGACGGACGAGGTGTGGCGCCGCACCACCGCGAGCCTGCTGCTGGCCCAGGTGGGCGTCCTGGCCCTGGAGCTGCGCTCCCGCGAGGGGCTGCTCGACGAGGAGGAGGCGCAGCGCTGCCTCGCCGTGCTCTTCGAGGGGATCCTGCCGTGACCGCGGAGCAGCGGGGGGACGACCTGCCCGAGGTCGAGCCGACGGAGGTCGAGGCCCCGGAGGGGGAGGGCCGCCTCACCCTGCCGTCCGACGGCACCGCCACGGAGGTCGCCGGGGCCGGGCTCGGGGATGACGAGATCGCGGAGAGCGTGCAGAGCGTGCGCCCGGTCGCCCACGTGGAGGACGAGCTCACGGAGAGGGCGCCCACCGAGGAGCCTCCCGTCGAGGGACCCGTCGACGAGGGCGCGGGCGAGGTGGTCCCGCAGCAGGTCTGGGACGAGGAGGTGGAGGGCGAGGTCCCCAGGGGCACGGGCACCGAGGACGAGGGCACCGAGGACGAGGTGCCACCGCTCCTCGTGGCACGCGGGCTCACCGTGCACGCCAGGGGTGGCTCCGTCGTCGCGCCGCTCGACGTGACGGCCGGGCCAGGGGAGGTCCTCCTCGTCGAGGGGACGACGGGCAGCGGCCGGTCGGTCCTGCTCCTGGCGCTCGCCGGCCGCATGCGCGGCGTCGGCGGCGACCTCGAGGTGGCGGGCGTGCCCGGGACGCGGCCGCGGCGGCTGCGCGCGGTCACCTCGGTGGCGCGGCTGGGCGACGTCGTCGACCTGGACGACCCCCTCACCGTGGCGGAGTGCGTCACCGAGCGGTGCCTGACGGACGGCGTCCCGGAGCGCGACGGCAGCCGGCGGATGTCCGAGCTGGAGGACGCCCTCGGCTTCCGGGTGCCGCGCGACGCGGCGGTGGGGGACCTGTCCATGCTCAGCCGCGTGCTGCTCCTCGTGCTCCTCGCCCAGCTGCGGCCCGCCGCCCTGACCGTCCTCGACGACCTCGACCACGACCTGTCGCCGGCCGACCAGGTGCTCGCCCTCGAGCACCTGGGCCGGCTGGCCCGCGCGGCCGACGCGGTCGTCGTCACCTCGACCGTCGCCGCACCGGATCCCCTGCCGCCCGGCACGGCGCTGCTCCGCCTGCCCTCGACCCGTCCGACCCCGGGAGACCTGCTGTGATCTTCTCGCCCGCCCGGCTGGGGCGCTACGAGCTGCGGCGCTTCCGCGGCCCGCTGCCCAAGCTCGCGCTGATCTTCGTGCTGCTCGTGCCGCTCCTCTACAGCGCCATCTACCTCTCGGCCAACTGGGACCCGTACGGTCGGCTCGACCGGCTGCCGGTCGCCGTCGTGGACCTCGACCGCCCGGCGACCGTCGACGGTGCCGACGGCGAGGAGCGCACGGTGCACGCCGGGCCCGACCTGGTCGACGGGCTCATGGAGGACAAGGTCTTCGACTGGCGGGTGACGGACGCCGAGGAGGCGGCCGAGGGCCTCGCGGACGGCCGCTACTTCATGACGATGACGATCCCGGCCGACTTCTCCGGCGACCTGGTCAGCGGGGCGACCCTGGACCCCGAGCGCGCCGAGATCTACCTGCGCCGCGACGACGCCAACGGCTTCGTCGTGGGGTCGATCACGAGCAAGGCCCAGGACTCCGTCGCCCTCGCCGTCGACCAGGCGGCGGTCGACGCCTACTTCTCCGCGGTGTTCGCCAACCTGGACACGATCCGTTCCGGGATGGCGGACGCACGGGACGGCGCGAGGCAGCTCGCCGACGGCGCCGCCGAGGCGCACGACGGGGCCGGCCGGCTCGCCACGGGGGCGGACGAGGCCAGGACGGGGGCGGGCACCCTCGCCGACGGGGCCGACGAGGCCAGCGCGGGAGCCTCCGAGCTCGCCTCCGGCGCGGGCCAGGTGTCGGAGGGCGCCGTGACCGCCAGGGACGGTGCGCAGCAGCTCGACACGGGCCTCGGCCAGCTCCTCGCGGGCTCGTCCTCGCTCGCCGAGGGGGCCGACCAGGTGGCCGCCGGCACCTCCCAGCTCAGCGGAGCGGTCGTGCCCGTCCTCGACGTCGTCCTGGAGGAGCTCCCGGCCGTCCAGGACAGTGCCCGCACGATCAGCAGCGACGTCGCGGCGCTGACCGAGGCCGTCTCCGGCGCGAGCGGGTCGGTCAGCACCGACCTCGCCAGCGTGGCGGCCGACCTCGACCAGCTCCAGCAGGACCATCCCGAGCTGGCTGACGACCCCACGTGGCAGCGGCTGGTCGGCACCGTCGGCACGGCCTCGGGCCGCGCCGAGGAGGTGGCCGGCACGGCGGCCACCGTGGCCGGCACCGCCGCCGACATCGACGCGGCGGTCCAGGGCACCGGCGACCTGACCACCCGCGTCCAGCAGGCACGCGACGACCTCACGGCCCTCGACGAGGGCGCCCACCAGGTCGCGACCGGCGCCCACTCCCTGCACGACGGCGTCGCCGACGCCCAGGACGGGAGCGCCACCCTGTCCGCGGGGCTCGGCACGCTCGCGGACGGTGCCTCGCAGGTCGCGGACGGCGCCACCGCGCTGGAGACGGGCGTGGGCCGGCTCGCCGACGGCGCGCACCAGCTGGACGACGGGCTGGGCGAGCTCGCCACGGGCGCCCACGACCTCGACGACGGGCTCGCGCAGCTCGACGACGGCGCCGCCGAGCTGGCCGACGGCCTGGGGGACGGCGTCGAGCGGCTCCCGGTGCTCACCCAGGACGAGCAGGACATGGCCGCGCAGGTGCTGTCCTCACCGGCCGACGTGCGCATGACCGTGGACCACCCGGCCACCTACTACGGCCGCGGGCTGGCCCCGATGTTCTTCGCGATCGCCCTGTGGGTCTTCGGCATCAGCGTCTTCCTCGTCGTCCGGCCGGTCGCGGGCCGGCTGCTCGCCGGGCGGGCCCACCCGCTGCGGCTCTCCCTCACCGCCTGGTACCCGGTCGCCGCCATCGCCGTCACCGGCGGTCTCATCATGGTCGGGGTCGTCTGGGCGACGCTCGGCCTGGCCCCGGTGCGGCCCCTCTCGCTGCTGGCGCTCACCGTGCTCGGGGCCCTGTGCTTCTCCTCGATCGCCCACCTGCTCCGCACCGCGCTCGGCACGGTGGCCTCGGCCATCACGCTGGTCTGGCTGGTGCTGCAGCTGCCGACCTCGGGCGGCACCTACCCCGCCGAGCTCCTGCCGCCCTTCTTCGGCGCGATCGCGCCGGCGATGCCGATGACCTACCTCATCGACGCCTTCCGGGTCGTCATCTCCGGCGGGGAGACCGCGCGCCTCGTCACCGACGTCGTCGTGCTCGTCGTCATCACCGTGACCGCCATGGCCCTGTGCGGGGTCGTGGTCCTGCGCAGGCAACGCTTCGCGATGAAGGACCTCCACCCGCCGCTCGTGGCGCCGTGAGCGCGCGCGGTGCCCGGCCGGGTCCCGAGGTGGCCGCGGACGGCGCGCCGCGTCCTACACTCGGACCCATGCCCACCCGCTCCGTCGCCGTCGTCACGCTCGGCTGCACCCGCAACGAGGTCGACTCCGAGGAGCTGGCCGGCCGCCTCGCCGCCGAGGGCTGGACGCTCGTCGACGACGCGACCGAGGCCGACGTCGCCGTGGTCAACACCTGCGGCTTCGTCGAGCAGGCCAAGAAGGACTCGATCGACGCGCTATTGGAGGCGAACGACCTCAAGCGCACCGGCCGCACCCGGAAGGTCGTGGCGGTGGGCTGCATGGCCGAGCGCTACGGCGCCCAGCTGGCCGCCGAGCTGCCCGAGGCCGACGCGGTGCTCGGCTTCGACTCCTACGCCGACATGTCCGGGCACCTGCAGCGGATCCTCGCGGGGGAGCGTCCCGATTCCCACGTGCCCCGTGACCGACGCACGCTGCTCCCGCTCGCCCCGGCCGCACGGCATACCGCCAGCGGGTCCGTCGCCCTCCCCGGCCACCAGCAGGAGCCGACGACCGCGCTCGAGGACGTCGCGCCCGCGTCCGGGCCGCGGGTCGTGCGCGCACGGCTGGACGGCCGGCCGTGGGCGCCGCTGAAGATCGCCTCGGGCTGCGACCGTCGTTGCGCCTTCTGTGCGATCCCGATGTTCCGCGGCAGCTTCGTCTCCCGGGCTCCGGAGGAGATCCTGGCCGAGGCGCGGTGGCTGGCCGGCCAGGGGGTCAGGGAGGTCTTCCTCGTCAGCGAGAACACCACCTCCTACGGCAAGGACCTGGGCGACCTGCGGCTCGTCGACGCGCTGCTGCCGGCGCTGACCGAGGTCGAGGGGATCGAGCGGGTGCGGGTGTCCTACCTCCAGCCGGCCGAGATCCGGCCCGACCTGCTCGACACGATGGCGCGCACGCCCGGCGTGGCGCCCTACTTCGACATCTCCTTCCAGCACGCCAGCAGCCCCCTGCTGCGCCGGATGCGCCGCTTCGGCGGGCGGGAGCCGTTCCTCGCGCTGCTGGACCAGGTCCGCGAGCGGCTGCCGGAGGCGGGGGTGCGCACCAACGTCATCGTCGGCTTCCCGGGCGAGAGCGAGGAGGACCTCGCCGAGCTGACCGACTTCCTGCAGGCCGCGCGGCTCGACGTCGTCGGCGTCTTCAGCTACTCCGACGAGGACGGCACCGAGGCCGAGGGGCTCGACGGCAAGCTGGACGCGGACACGATCCACGCGCGGGTCGAGGAGGTCAGCGCGCTCGTCGAGGAGCTGACCGCCCAGCGCGCGGAGGACAGGGTCGGCACCGACGTGGAGGTGCTCGTCGAGGGGGAGGAGGACGGGCGGCTGGTCGGTCGGGCGGGCCAGCAGGGCCCGGACGTCGACGGGGTCACCTACCTCGAGACGCAGGACGGGGGTATGCCGTCGCTCGCCGTCGGCGACCTCCTCACCGCCCGCGTCGTGGGCGCCGAGGGCGTCGACCTCGTCGCCGTGCCGGCCGGGAGCGCGTCGTGATCGGTCCCCACGACCCGGACGGCCCGGACGTGGTGGGCGCCGCGACAGCGCCCCAGCCCTCGGCGTGGAACCTGCCCAACGCCCTGACCGTGCTGCGCATCGTGCTGGTGCCGGTCTTCGTCTGGCTGCTCATGAAGGACGGGGGCCTGGCCGACCGGTGGTGGGCGACGGTCGTCTTCGTCGTCGCGACCGTGACCGACTGGGTCGACGGCGACATCGCGCGCCGTCGCGGCCTGGTCACCGCGTTCGGGAAGCTCATGGACCCGATCGCCGACAAGGCGCTCATGGGGTCGGCGCTGATCTGCCTCTCCCTGCTGGGCGAGCTGCCCTGGTGGGTGACGGTGGTGATCCTCGTGCGCGAGCTCGGCATCACGCTGATGCGCTTCCTCGTCATCCGTGGCGGCGTCATCCCCGCCAGCCGCGGGGGCAAGCTCAAGACCGTGCTGCAGGCCGTCGGCCTCATCCTCGTGCTGGCGCCGCTCGGTGCCGTCCTGGGGACGCTGGGCCTGTGGGTGATGTACGCCGCGGTCGTCGTCACCGTGTGGACCGGCGTGGACTACGTCCGCCAGGTCGTGCGCCCGCGTCCGGTGGCCTGATGGGCGCGCCGGCCGCCGTCGCGGCGCTGCGCGCGGCGGGCGCCACGGTCGGCGTGGCCGAGTCCCTCACCGGTGGCCTGGTCTGCGCGGCGGTCACCGACGTGCCGGGGTCCAGCGCGGTGCTGGTCGGCGGGGTGGTCGCCTACACTCCGCAGGCCAAGGTGGCGGTGGTGGGCGTGCCCGCCGACGTGGTCGCCCGGCACGGCGTCGTCTCCCGGGAGTGCGCGCTGGCCATGGCCGAGGGCGTGCGCCGGCTGCTCGGCGCCGACTGGGGCGTGGCGACCACGGGGGTGGCCGGGCCCGGCCCCGCCGACGGGCACGCGGCAGGCACCGTGCACGTCGCGGTCGCGGGAGAATCGGTGACGGGGCACCGGGCGTTGAACCTCCACGGAGACCGGTCCGCCGTCCGGGCGGCGACGGTGGAGGAGGTCCTGGACCTGCTCGAGAGCACCGTGCGCGGCACGGTGTCAGGGTCGGGAGGTACGGTAGAGACCTCGTCGCACGACGGGGCCGAGGACGCGGAGGAGGGTTGACCATGGTGCTGCTACGACGTGAGCTGGGCGACGTGCTGCGCGAGCGGCGGCAGGGCCAGGGGCGCACGCTGCGCGAGGTCAGCTCTCAGGCGTCGTGCTCGCTGGGCTACCTGTCCGAGGTCGAGCGCGGCGAGAAGGAGGCCTCCTCCGAGCTGCTCGCCTCGATCTGCAGGGCCCTCGACGTGCCGCTGTCGGAGATGCTCTCCGAGGTCGCCGACCGGGTCAACCTGGCCGAGGCGGCGGAGCAGCAGATGACCGCTGTCCTCACCGAGGGCCTGGCCCAGCCGCTGCGCCGCCGTCAGGTGCCCCCGCGCGGCACCGTCGTCTCCGCGGCCTGACTCTCGTCGCCGTCGCCAGGACGGACGGGCTGACGCAGGACCGTGCGCATCCGCTCCGGAGCCACCCGCCGGGCGTCGCTGAGGTAGATCTCGTGGTGAGGCCCTGCGAAGGTGAGCCCGCGGGCCGGCATGATCTCGTCGTGGAGGCGCGCCAGCGTCGGGCCCTCGTCGTCGAAGCTGCCCACGTGCAGGATCTGTAGGCACCTGCCCTCGTGCAGGGTCCGGGTGGAGAGCCGGTCGTGCGGCAGGTCGGGCTTCTTGCGGCGCGCCGCGGCCAGACCCTCGGTCACGTCGCCCTCCGACACGAGCTCGGGCAGCGGGAGGAGCATCGTCCAGTCCCACTCGTCCTTGCGCCGACCGGTGAACGCACCCGGGTCGGCGCTGGTCCACAGCCCCTCCAGCGGCCCCACGACGAAGTCGTCGCCCGTGCGCGCCTTGAGCGCGGCGCGCACGGAGTAGGCGGTGGTGTAGAGCAGCTCCAGCGCGGTGCGGTAGTCCGGCGAGCTGTTGGGGTCGCCGTGCCCGTCGACGGCCAGGTAGTCCGTCGGCGGGACGTCCACCTCGACCCACCCGCGCGTGCCCGGGCGGTAGAGGTGCGGCAGGTCCTTCTTCAGGTCGATCCTCACGGTGCCTCCTCCGACAGGTAGCGGGACCGGTGCCCCAGCGGGACCTGGCGCGCCCCGTCGTCGTGCGGTGCCAGCCCGCCCTGGCAGGTCGGGCAGTAGGCGAGCGCACGCTGGCGGGGCGCAGCCCCCACGCTCGCCGCGCGCACCGTGGACCCGCAGCGCCGGCAGGGCAGCGCCCGTCGACCGAACACCCAGGTGTCCTCCTCGACGCCCGACCGGCCGGTGGTGACGAGCCGACGGTCGCGGCAGCTCTGGACCATCATCCGCCGGGTCGTGCGCAGCAGGTCGGCCAGCTCGTCCGCAGGCACCTGGCCGACCGGCGTCCACGGGCCCCGCCCGGCGAGGAAGAGGGGCTCGCTCGCCCAGATGGTGCCGATGCCGGCGACGTTGCGCTGGTCGAGCAGGGCCTCGACGAGCGTCCGGCCGGGCGCCGAGCGCAGGTTGTCCACAGCCAGCGCCAGGTCGAACCCCGGGTCGAGCAGGTCCGGCCCGAGATGACCGACGACGCGGTCCTCCTCGTCTGTGCGCACCAGGTCGAGCATCCCGAGCTGGTCGCCGACGGCGACCCGGCCGGCCGTCCGCAGCAGGGCCCGGGTGGTGTGCCGTCGGGCCGCTGCATACCTGGCCTCGACCGGCTGCACCCGCCAGGACCCGTCCATCCGCAGGTGGGAGTGCAGGGTCAGGCCGCCCTCGAGCCGGTGCAGCAGGTGCTTGCCGCGGGGCACCACCTCGATCGTCCGGCGACCGGCGAGGTCGCTGGTCGCCAGCGCCGGCACGCGCAGGTCGCTGCCCTCGAGGACCTCGCCGGCGAGGCCGTCGTGCAGCCGACGGGCGGTGAGCCAGACGGCGTCACCCTCGGGCACGGCTCAGCCCTGCGAGCCCAGGTCCACCTGGGTGACGCGGTCCTGGGAGTGGTACTCGACGTTGGGCACCATCGCCAGCGCGGTCGAGACCCGGTTGGTCATGTTGAACATCCCGACCACCTGGACAGCCTCGAGGATCTGGTGGTCGTCCAGGCCGGCCGCGCGCAGCGGCTCCAGGTCAGCGGGCGTCACCTCGGCGGGGTGGAGCGTGAGCTTCTCCGCGTAGGCGGCCAGCGCTGCCTCGCGCTCCGACAGGTCCGCCTGGCGCCAGTTGACGCCGACCAGGTCGGAGGTCACGGGGTCGCCGGTGTAGTGCCGCAGCGCCGCGCCGTGCGACACGGCGCAGTAGGTGCACCGGTTGATGTTGCTCACGACCACGGCGATGAGCTCGCGCTCGGCGTTGGTCAGGTGGCCGTCCTTGTTGACGAGCAGGTTGAAGTAGTTCCACCAGGCCTGGAACTGCTCGCCGTTGTAGGCCTGCGCCACGAAGACGTTGGGCACGAAGCCGAACGCCTCGCGGGACTTCTCCCACAGCCGGCGCACCCCCTCGGGCACGTCGTCGGCGGTGGGCAGGGGCAGTGCGGAGATGCTCGGGTCGGGTGCGTCGCTCATGGGCACACGCTATGCCCTGCGCGCCCGCGCGGGAGGTGGACGGGCTCAGACCTCGGGCACGGTCTCGGCGTCCGGGTCGGCGAAGAGGGCGCGGTAGCTCAGGCCGGCGATGGCCGCGCCCACGAGCGGGGCGACGATGAACAGCCACACCTGGGCGAGGGCCTCCGGGCCGGCGAACCAAGCCACCCCGAGGGAGCGCGCCGGGTTGACCGAGGTGTTGGTGACCGGGATCGCGACCAGGTGGATGAGCGTGAGGCTCAGGCCGATCGCCAGCCCGGCGAAACCGCGGGGGGCCCGGTGGTCGGTCGAGCCGAGGATGACGTAGAGGAAGATCGCGGTGAGCACGATCTCGAGGACGAGGGCCGAGAGCATCGAGTAGCCGTCGGGGGACCGGTCGCCGTAGCCGTTGGTGGCGAAGCCGGACGCGACGGGGTCGAAGCCCTCCTTGCCGGAGGCCACGACGAGGAGGACGAGCCCGGCGAAGGACGCCGCGACCACCTGGGTGATCATGTAGGGCGCCACGGACCGGGAGTCGATCCGCCCGGCCAGCAGGGCGCCGAAGGTGACCGCCGGGTTGAAGTGGCCGCCGGAGATGTGGCCGACGGCGTAGACCATCACCAGCACGGTCAGGCCGAAGGCGAGCGCCACGCCCAGGAAACCGATGCCCATGTTGACGGTGCCGTCGCTGACCACCTTGGCGGCGAGCACGGCGCTGCCGGCGCCGCAGAAGACGAGGACGAAGGTGCCGAGGAACTCCGCGGCGAGCCGGGAGGACATGGACGGGCCGTGCATGGCGTCTCCTTGAGGTGGACGGCTGGGGCGGTCGCCAAGAGTAACGGGTCGGGCGCCTCTGTGCAGGGATCCGGACGGGAGCAGGGCCCGCATCAGGCGTCGCCAGGCCCATCGAGGGGCAGGTGCGAGACCGGCCAGTCGTCCCGCAGGAGCGGGCAACGCGCCGGCGAGGCTAGCGGACGGCCTCGTCGCAGCGCTGGCGGAGGGCCCGGGGACCGAGGACCTCGACCGTCAGGTGCTCGACCCGCGCCAGCAGTCCCCGGTCGGCCGTCGCGAGGGCCACGGCGTGCCCGTCCACGGCCAGCCCGCGGACCCGGTCCACGATCTCGTCGTCGCCGGAGCCGTGGGCGTGGACCGTCGTCACCTGCCCCTCGCTGCCCTCCGGCACGCCCCTGCGGGCGGCGCCCTCCAGGACGAGGACGACCTGCGTGAAGGGCAGGGCTGCGGCGACCAGCCCGGCGTGCAGCCGTGCGGCCGCCCCGGGACGGTCGCGCCACCAGCCGTCCGGGACCGAGCCGACGACGTTGGCGGCGTCGACGACCAGCGTCCGGAGCGCGCTCACCGCCGCAGCCGCAGACCCTGGGGGGCGGTGTGGAAGCCGGCGTCGACGAGCGCCCGGGCCAGCGGCGCGTCGCCGCCGAGGGCGGGCCCGCCGTCGATCCGGGCGACGGTGAGGGAGGCGAGCGCGCCGGAGCGCACCACTCCCGCCAGCGTGGCAGCCACCGTCGGCCAGACGTCCTCGGGCACGAGGTGGGCGGGCAGGGGGAAGGTGAGGACGCTGCGGCCGCCGCGCTCGAGGTAGACGGCCGCGCTGCCGTCGACGAGGACGACCATCGCGCCCGCCTTGCGGCCGGGACGGTGACCGGAGTCCCCTCCCTCCGCCGCCGGGCGCTCGGGCCAGGGCACGGCGGCGCCGTAGGGGTTGGCGGGGTCGGTCGCGGCCAGCAGCACGACGTCGGACGGGCGTCCTGGCCGGTCGCGGTCGCCGTCCGACACCCGGAGGCGGTCGATCGCCCCGGCCGTGCCGAACTGCGCGGCACCCAGACCCTCCACGACGTAGCCGCGCCGCACGCGACCGGCCTCCTCGGCACCGGCGAGGATCCGGTAGACGCCCGCGTAGCCGCCGGGGACGCCCTCGGCCACCACCGAGCCGCGGGTCAGCACGCCGTAGCGGTCGAGCAGCTGCTCGGCCGTGGCCAGCCCCCGCACGGTGGGGTCCTGCTCGACGGCCGGCAGGAGCGACCACCGGCCGACCGAGCCCGGAGGGCCCGACCGCGTCGGCATGGCCGGGCGTGAGGGCCGGTTGCCCAGCGCCACCGCGGTCCTCGACCAGCGGCCGGCCCGCGGGGCCGTGCGCCTGGGCCGGTGCGCGGTGCGTCCGCCACCCAGCAGCGCCCGCACCGGAGCGAAGGTGTCCGCGCTCACCCGGCCGGCCCACACCAGGTCCCACAGCGTCGTCAGCAGCGCGCCGTCGTCGGTGGAGCCGAGCGCGTCGGCGAGCGAGCGGAAGAGGTAGGCACCGCCGGGGACGCGCTCGAGGATCTCGAGCACCTGCCCGGCGGCCTCCCCGTCGGGCGGTCCTGGCTCCGCCAGGGTCAGGTATGCCGTGTCCGCCAGGTGGAGGGACACCCACCCGTCGTCGCCGGGCAGGCTGCCGTGCCCCTGCCAGAGCACCT
>CAZONQ010000034.1:0-21557 GCA_964581125.1 uncultured Ornithinimicrobium sp. | reverse complement strand
ATGTCTCCACAAGTGCACTGCGGTCCGCATACGCCTACGCGCACGCGCTCATGGTCCTGGGCGCGATCCTCGTCGCCGTATCCATCGAGCTGCGCCTCTCGCACGAGCACCTGACCCCCGCGATCGTCCTCATCACGGTCGCAGGCCCCATCGTCTACCTCATCGGCAACGTCCTGTTCCTGCGCTCCCGGTTCGGGCAGCTGGCACGATCCCGGTTCATCGCCATCGGCGTCAGCGTCCTCATCGGCACGATCGCACTGCTTCTCCGAGATCACCTACCGGTGATCCTGCTCAGCCTTTCGGTGCTCGCGGTGACCGCGACACTGGCAGCGCGTACGGCTCACATGAGACAGCACAGCACTCCACCCGCCTGATGTGGGCCGGCGCTGTTCCCAGGACAGACGGTCAGCAGGGCTCGTCGTCAGCCCGGACCGGCTCGTCCCGCGCTACCGTCCCCGCTGCCAGACCCGTCCGCGAGCACCTCGAGCAGCGCGGCGGCGTAGGCCGTAGGGTCACCGCCCATGCCCCACTCGGCCGGGGTGAACCCTCCGTGGTCGCCGGGCAGCGTGACCAGCCGCCGCCCCACCGCTGGTGGCGAAGACGTCGACCTGCGCCGCGCCGAGCTCCTCCACGAGCCGGGCGAGGTCGGCGGCGTGGTCATCCCCGCTGCCCGTCCCGTGGGCCCGCCGGACCGCCCGCGACCAGCGGCTCGTCCTCCTGGGGGTAGCGGACGCCGAGCTCGCGGCGCACGCTCTCCAGGACGGTCATCACCGCGACGCTCGCCCCGTGCGGCACCAGCGGCGACTCGACCAGGCCCTCCCGCAGGCAGCGGTGGACCTCCTCCACCTGGTGCTGGAAGCCCCGGCGCTCGCCGGTCACGTGCTCGGGCTCCGCGTCGGCGCGGTGCACGGTGAAGGACTCGGGGTCGTTGACGGGGCCGTGCACCTCGATCCAGCCGTCGGTGCCGCGCACGACGGTGCTCGACGCGCCGTGGCTCTGCGAGTCGCAGACCACCTGGACGAGGACGCCCTCGGCGCTGCGCCACTGCAGACCGACCTGGTCGTCGGCCCCCGTCGGCACGGTCGTCCCGAGCACCTGGACGTCGGTCGGGTGGCCGCCGAGCAGGTGCGCGAGCGTGACGGGGTAGACCCCCAGGTCCATGAGGGCACCACCGCCGTTGGCGAGGTCGAAGAGCCGGTGCGAGGCGTCATACCCGAACGGCACCGTGAAGGCGGCGGCGACCGAGCGGACCCGGCCGACCTCGCCGGCGCGCACCCGGGCGACCAGCTCGCGCACGAGCGGCAGGCACCGGGTCCACATCGCCTCCATCGCGAACAGGCCGCGGGAGCGGGCCCGGTCGAGCACCGCCTCGGCGTCGCGGACCGTGAGGGTGACGGGCTTCTCCACGAGCACGTGCTTGCCGGCCGCGAGGCAGTCGAGCGCCTGCGGCGCGTGGTGCGGGTGGGTCGTGGAGATGTAGACGACGTCGACCCCGGCGTCCGCGCACAGCTCGGCATAGCTGCCGTAGGCCCGCGGCACCCCGTGCTCCTCGGCGAACGCCTCCGCGCGCCCCAGGTCGCGGGCCGCCACCGCGACGACCTCGCCGCCGGGGGTCGAGGCGACCGCGCGGGCCAGGGCGGGGGCGATCGCGCCGGCGCCGAGGAGGCCCCAGCGCACCGGTCGGTCGGGGACAGGAGGGTATGCCGTGCTCACCCTCCCACCGTAGTCTCGCCGCATGGAGCGTGCACTGGTCTTCGTCCGTGGTCGGGTGCAGGGGGTCGGCTTCCGGTGGTGGACGCGCGCGCGGGCCCTGGAGCTGGGCCTCGTCGGGCACGCGCGCAACATGCCCGACGGCCGGGTCGAGGTGCTCGCGCAGGGCGCGCGGCCGGCCGTCGAGGCGCTCGTCGCCCTGCTCGAGGAGGACCCGTCGACGCGCAGCCGCCCGGGCCGGGTCGACGGCGTGACGACCCAGTGGCACCCGGCGCGGGAGGGGCTGAGCGGCTTCGTGGAGCGCTGACCGGGCCCGCGGGAGAGGGACGGGAGGCCTCGCCTGCGCCGCATCGGCGCGACCCGCGGGTATCGTGACCGGCAGCCACCGCCGCCGACCCAAGAGAAGCCCGCCCGCGTGTACGTCAAGAGCCTGACCCTCAAGGGGTTCAAGTCGTTCGCCTCCGCGACGACCATGCGCCTGGAGCCCGGCATCACCTGCATCGTCGGCCCCAACGGCTCGGGCAAGTCCAACGTCGTCGACGCCCTGGCCTGGGTGATGGGGGAGCAGGGGGCCAAGAGCCTGCGCGGCGGCAAGATGGAGGACGTCATCTTCGCGGGCACCTCCGGACGCCCGCCGCTGGGTCGGGCCGAGGTCTCGATGACGATCGACAACAGCGACGGGGCGCTGCCGATCGACTACACCGAGGTGACGATCACCCGGACGATGTTCCGCTCCGGCGGGTCGGAGTACGCCATCAACGGCACCGGCTGCCGGCTCCTCGACGTCCAGGAGCTGCTGTCCGACTCCGGCATCGGCCGGGAGATGCACGTCATCGTGGGGCAGGGCCAGCTCGACGCGGTGCTGCGCGCGACGCCGGAGGAGCGGCGCGGCTTCATCGAGGAGGCCGCCGGCGTCCTCAAGCACCGCAAGCGCAAGGAGCGGGCGCTGCGCAAGCTGGACACCATGGAGGGCAACCTCACCCGCCTCACCGACCTGGTCACCGAGATCCGGCGCCAGCTGGGGCCGCTCGGCCGTCAGGCCGAGACCGCGCGCCGTGCCGCGACGATCCAGGCCGAGGTGCGGGACGCGCGCCTGCGCATCCTCGCCGACGACCTCGTCCAGCTCACCAGCGCCCTCGAGCAGGAGATCGCCGACGAGCAGGCGCTGGTGCGCAGGCGGGAGCAGGTGCAGGAGGCGGTCGCCGCGGCCGACCGCGCCGTCGTCGAGCTGGAGGCCGAGCGCGCCGAGGCCGCCCCGGCGCTGACCGAGGTGCAGGACCGGTGGTACGCCCTGTCGTCCTCCCTCGAGCGGCTCCGCGCCCTGCGCGACCTCGCGGGCGAGCGCGTGCGGCTGCTGGGCGCCGAGGAGGAGGAGCTGCGGGCCGAGGAGTCCGGCTCCGGCCGGTCCGGGGGACGCGACCCCGAGCAGCTGCGGGCCCAGGCCGAGCAGGTGCGCGCCGAGGAGACCGGGCTGCTCGCCCGCGTCGCCGACCTCTCCCGCGCGCTGGCCGAGGCGGAGGAGGAGCGGGCGGCCGCCGAGGAGGCGCACGCGGAGGAGCAGACCAGGCTGCAGCGCCTGGCCCGTGCGGCCGCCGACCGCAGGGAGGGCCTGGCCCGGCTGGCCGGGCAGGTCGCCGCCAAGCGGTCGCGGATCGAGGCGGGCGAGGGCGAGGTCGAGCGGCTCCAGGCCGTCGCGAGCGCGGTGAGCGAGCGGGCGACGGGCGCCGAGCAGGAGTTCGCCGCCCTCGAGGGCACCGTCCTGGACGTCGAGGACGGCGAGGAGGGCCTGGACGCCGAGCACGAGGCGGCCGAGGCCGCCCGGGACGCCGCCGAGGAGACCGTCCTCCGGCTCACCGAGGAGCTGCGGGCCGCGCAGGCGGAGCAGGCCACGCTCCAGGCGCGGATCGAGGCGCTCTCGCTGAGCCTGCGCCGCACCGACGGTGCGAGCGCGCTCCTGGGCGCCGACGACGTGGACGGGCTGCGCGGCACGCTGACCAGCCAGGTGCAGGTGGAGGCGGGCCGGGAGGCCGCGGTCGCCGCCGCGCTCGGCTGGGCCGGCGAGGCGCTCGTGGCCGACGGACTCGAGCCCGCGCGCGACGCCCTCGGCTGGCTGCGCGAGCAGGACCAGGGCCGGGCCGGGCTCCTGGTCCCCGAGTCGGCCGTCGAGACCGACCGGTCGGGCTGGCCGTCGCTGCCGGGGTATGCCGTGTGGGCCGCCGACGCGGTCCGCGCCGACGACCCCCGGCTGGCGCACGCGGTCACCGGGCTGCTCGAGCTCGTGGCGCTGGTCGACGGTCCGGACGACGCGGTGCGCCTCGTGCGCGAGGTCCCCGGGGTGTCCGTGGTCACGGCCGAGGGCGACGTCTACGGGCCGGGCTGGGTGCGCGGCGGGTCCAGCGCCGCGCCGAGCCTGCTCGAGCTCCAGTCCGCGCTCGACGAGGCCCGCGAGGGCGCCGAGGCGGCCACCGCCCGCGCCGAGCGGACGACCTTCGAGCTGCGGGCGGCGCGCGAGGAGCTCGAGGCGGCCGAGCGGCGGGCCGACACCGCGCTCGACGCGCTGCACGACTCCGACGCCCGCATGACCGCGGTGGCCGAGCAGCTCGCCCAGCTGGGGCAGGTCATGCGCTCGGCCCGGGCCGAGCACGAGCGGACGACCGCCGCGATCGCCACCGCCGAGGAGGGCCTGGCGACCACGCGCGCCGAGCTCGCCGACCTGGAGCAGCGGCTCGCCGACGCCGAGTCGGTCGCTGCCGAGAGCGGGGAGACGACCGAGCCGGACACCGCCGAGCGCGAGCGCCTCGCGGAGGTCGCCGCGCGCGCCCGCAGCGCGGAGACCGAGGCCCGGCTCGCCCTGCGCACCCAGGAGGAGCGGGCCCGCGCGCTCTCCGGCCGCGCGGAGAGCCTGGAGGCCGCCGCCCGCAACGAGCTCGCCGCGCGACAGCGCGCCGCCCAGCGCCGTGCCCGCCGGGCCGAGGAGCGGCGCACCGCCGAGGCGGTCGGGAGCGGAGCGGCATACCTCGTCGACCGGGTGGCGCGGCTGCTGGAGACCGCCGCGCAGGAGCGGGCCGCCGCCCAGGAGCGCCAGGCCGAGCGGGACCAGCAGCTCGCCGCCGCGCGTGCGCGCGCCCAGGAGCTGGCCGCCGAGCTGCGCGAGCTGACCGACTCCGTCCACGCCGACGAGATCGCGCGTGCCGAGCAGCGGCTGCGCATCGAGGCGCTGCAGACCAGGGCCGTGGAGGAGCTCGGGGTGGACCCGGAGACCCTGGTGGAGGACTACGGCCCCCACCAGCCCGTCCCGCACATCCCCGGCCCCGACGAGCAGGGCGAGGACGCCGAGCTCCCCGAACCGCAGCCGTTCGTGCGCGAGGTGCAGGACAAGCGGCTGCGCGCGGCCGAGCGCCGGCTGGCCCAGCTGGGCCGGGTCAACCCCCTCGCCCTGGAGGAGTTCGCGGCGCTGGAGGAGCGGCACACCTTCCTCGCGGAGCAGGTCGAGGACCTGCGGCGCTCCAAGGCGGACCTGCTCGAGATCGTCAAGGAGGTCGACGAGCGGGTGGAGCGGGTCTTCACCGAGGCCTTCCACGACACGGCCGAGCAGTTCGAGCGGGTCTTCTCCCGGCTCTTCCCCGGCGGCGAGGGGCGGATCACGCTGACGAACCCCGACGACATGCTCACGACCGGCATCGAGGTGGAGGCGCGGCCGCCGGGCAAGAAGATCAAGCGCCTCTCGTTGCTCTCCGGAGGGGAGCGCTCGCTGACGGCGGTGGCGCTGCTCGTGGCGATCTTCAAGGCCAGGCCGAGCCCGTTCTACATCATGGACGAGGTCGAGGCCGCGCTCGACGACACCAACCTGGGCCGGCTCATCACCCTCTTCGAGGAGCTGCGCGACTCCAGCCAGCTCATCGTCATCACCCACCAGAAGCGCACGATGGAGGTCGCGGACGCGCTCTACGGCGTCTCGATGCGCGGCGACGGCGTGACGACCGTGGTGAGCCAGCGGGTGCGCGACGTGGCGCCGGAGGGGGCACGGTCCTCGCGGGAGGACGGGTCGACCGGGGGCGCCGGCGACGAGGTCGCCGCGGACCTCAGCCCCGAGGAGGCGCACGCCTGACCGCCGGGTCCGACGGTGTGAGCGGGCTCACGTCGGACCGCGTCGTCGGAGGTCAGCAGGGTGCCTCCGGCGGGGCGATCCCGGACACGCCGGAGGTTGATTCGCCCGGGACGCCGCCTTCTTGTCACACTGGCCCCATGCTCGCACTTGTCCTGGCCATGCTCTTCTGCGTCGCCATCGGCGTCGGCATCGTGGGCTACGTGCTCGTCGAGGCCCGCCGCGAGGGGCGTGGCGAGTTCTGGACCGCGGAGGGGGAGGAGCTCATCGCCGGGGCGCGGCGCACCACCGAGAAGGTGCGCAGCCGCGGCGAGCAGATCGGCCGCACCGCCGTCGAGCGCACCCGTGACCTCGCCGCCCGGCTGCCGGAGCGGGGGGCCGAGCGACGCGAGGGCGGCGAGCACGTCGCGGGGGCCGTGCCGCAGCAGGACGACGACGCGCACGACGGATACCGCGCCGCGAGCTGACGCGGCGCACCACCACCTGGCCGGGCACCTGCGGGTGACCGGCCCTCTGCGTGCCGTCGCCGTGGGCCACGCGCCCCGCGGAGGTCCTCGCGTCCTGGGCAGTCGTCCGCGTCTGGGAGACTGTGCGGGTGGGACCGATCGATCAGCTCTGGGAGATCCTGACTCTCGTCACCGTCGTCGTGCTGGGCGGCCTGGCCGTCCTCGTGGCGCTCGTGCGGGGCGGGGGCAGGTCGACGACCAAGACCGCGCCCCGACCGCCGCGGACGGACGTCGCCGGCGGTGACGTCCTCGCGCCCGGACGGCCCGCCGAGGAGGTCGAGGACGTCGAGAACCGCGGTGGCGGGGTCGCCGTCGAGCCCGAGCCGGAGGCGCCGGCCCTCGAGCGGCCGGAGTCGGCCCGGGGCCGCCTGCAGCGGCTGCGGGCGCGGCTGGCCCGCTCCAACTCGGCGATCGGCAACGCACTGCTGTCGCTGCTCTCGCGCGGCGGCCTGGACGAGAGCGACTGGGAGGACGTCGAGGACACCCTGCTCGCCTCCGACCTCGGCGTCGAGGCGACCGAGGAGCTGGTCTCCTCCCTGCGCACACAGGTGAAGGTCGACGGCACGACGGACCCGGAGCAGGTGCGGCAATGGCTGCACGCCGACCTGCTGCGCCTCGTCGACCCGACCATGGACCGGCGGATCGCCGCCAGCCGCGAGGACGGGCACCCGGCGGTGATCCTCGTCGTGGGCGTCAACGGGACGGGCAAGACCACGACCGTCGGCAAGCTCGGGCGGGTCCTGGTGGCCGAGGACAAGGACGTGATCTTCGGGGCTGCGGACACCTTCCGCGCCGCGGCCGCGGAGCAGCTCACCACGTGGGGGGA
Source organism: uncultured Ornithinimicrobium sp. (assembly GCA_964581125.1). Taxonomy (GTDB): domain Bacteria; phylum Actinomycetota; class Actinomycetes; order Actinomycetales; family Dermatophilaceae; genus Ornithinicoccus. The sequence goes on along the minus strand of CAZONQ010000034.1, from coordinate 14,410 downwards.
GCGGGTGGGGGTGCCGACCGTGCGCTCCCGGCAGGAGGGCGCCGACCCGGCGTCGGTCGCCTACGAGGCGGTCAAGGGCGGCATCGAGCTCGAGTCCGACGTGGTGCTCATCGACACCGCGGGGCGGCTGCACACCAAGCGCGGCCTGATGGACGAGCTCGGCAAGATCAAGCGCGTCGTCGAGAAGCTCGCCCCGGTGGGCGAGGTCCTGCTCGTCCTGGACGCCACGACCGGCCAGAACGGCATGCGCCAGGCGGAGGAGTTCGCCAAGGAGGTCGACATCACCGGCATCGTGCTGACCAAGATGGACGGCACCGCCAAGGGCGGCATCGTGGTCAACGTCCAGCGCAAGCTCGGCGTCCCGGTCAAGCTCATCGGGCTCGGCGAGGGCCCCGACGACCTGGCGCCGTTCGACCCGGAGGCCTTCGTCGGCGCGATCGTCGGCTGACAGGCCCGCGAGGACACGAGCGAGGGACGAGCGAGGCCCGGAGCGGGCCGCGGAAGCCGACTGAGGTGATCGTCGGCTGACAGGCCCGCGAGGACACGAGCGAGGGACGAGCGAGGCCCGGAGCGGGCCGCGCCCCGACGGAGAGACAAGGTTCTCCACCTCAGACGCCGTCGCCGACGCTGCATCTCGTGCAGGACGTTGTCTCTCCCTCGCCGGCCCCGCCGCAGGGCGGCGCTCACCCCGCCTCAGGGCGCTCACCCCGACGCAGGGCGGCGCTCACCCCGCCGAGACCTGCGAGCTCCCGCGGCGGTTGCGCGGCTCGGAGGGGTCGCCCAGCGCCCACGCCACCGCGGCTGTGCCCGCCCGGCCGAGCGGGCGCGCGACGGCGCGCGACGCCATACCGTCGAAGCGGCGCAGCCGGCCGGGCAGCCGCAGGCCGAGCAGGTCGCGCGCGTAGCCGGGGAGCATCTCCACCGCGCCGGCCGCGAGCAGCCAGAAGCCGGGCCTGGCGGCCACGGGCAGCGGCGGCTCGCGCAGCAGGAAGCGCACGACGTCCAGCGAGCCGGGCGTGGTCTCCAGCTCGGGGAGGTATGACGTGAGGGCGGTCTGCAGCTCGGCCACCGTCCGCGGCGGGTCGAGGACCCCGAGCCGGGTCGCGACGTAGGCGGCCTGGTCGACGTAGGTGTCGGCCTCCGCCGGGGTGAGGGGCGTGCGCGCGTAGTGCTGGTGGGCGGTGAGGAAGCTGTCGATCTCGGCGACGTGGACCCATCTGAGCAGGTGGGGGTCGGTGGCGGAGTAGGGACGGCCGAGCCGGTCGGTGCCGGACACCGTCTGGTGGACCCGGTTGATCCGGTCGATGAGCTTCTCGGCGGACTCCACCGGCCCGAAGGTCGTCATCGCGATGAACTCGCTCGTGCGCTGCAGCCGGCCCCACGGGTCGTCGCGGTAGCCGGAGTGCTCCCCGACGCCCGCCATCGCCAGCGGGTGCAACGACTGGAGGAGCAGGGCCCGGATGCCGCCGGCATACATCCCGGCGTGGCCCTGCACCCGGCAGATCGGGTCGCCGGGGGCGAAGCGCCGCTCGCCCGGAGCCAGCCAGATGGCGTGCGCCCGGCGCTCGGCGTCGGGCCCGGCGACCCGGTCGCGCAGGGCGAGCGAGAGGCGGCGACGGACGGCGGAGACTGGAACCTTCACCTGTCCAACGTATCCTTGCCGGGTGTTCACCAGTCTCTCCGACCGTCTGACGCTGACCTTCAAGAACCTCAAGCGCAAGGGCACCGTCACAGAGTCCGACCTCAACGCGACGATCCGCGACATCCGTCTCGCGCTCCTCGACGCCGACGTCGCGCTGCCGGTCGTGAAGCAGTTCACCGGGGCCGTGCGCGAGCGCGCCCTCGGGGCCGAGGTGCACCAGGCGCTCAACCCCGCCCAGCAGGTCGTCAAGATCGTCAACGAGGAGCTCGTGGAGATCCTCGGCGGCCAGACCCGGCGCCTGCAGCTGGCCAAGAACCCGCCGACGGTGATCATGCTGGCCGGCCTGCAGGGCTCGGGAAAGACGACCTTCGCCGGCAAGCTCGCGCACCTGCTCAAGGGCCAGGGCCACACGCCGATGCTCGTGGCCGCCGACCTGCAGCGTCCCAACGCCGTCACCCAGCTGGAGGTCGTCGGCGAGCGCGCCGGCGTCCCGGTCTTCGCCCCCGAGCGCGGCAACGTCTTCGGCCACGACGCCGCGCTGGAGACCGGCGAGGGCACCCGCTCCTTCGGCGACCCGGTCGACGTTGCCGTCGACGGCGTCGAGGAGGCCCGGCGCAAGGGCAACGACATCGTCATCATCGACACCGCCGGTCGGCTCGCCGTCGACGTCGAGCTCATGCGCCAGGCGCACGACATCCGGGTCGAGACGGACGCCGACGAGGTCCTCTTCGTCATCGACGCGATGATCGGCCAGGCCGCGGTGGAGACGGCCAAGGCCTTCGCCGAGGGCGTGGGCATCACCGGCACGGTGCTCACCAAGCTCGACGGCGACGCCCGCGGTGGTGCCGCGCTGTCGGTGGCCAGCGTCACCGGCAAGCCGATCATGTACGCCTCCACCGGCGAGGGCGTCAAGGACGTCGAGCTCTTCCACCCCGACCGGATGGCCTCGCGCATCCTGGACATGGGCGACGTCCTCACCCTGATCGAGCAGGCCGAGAAGGCCTTCGACCAGGCGCAGGCGCGGGAGATGACCCGCAAGTTCCTCGCCGACGAGGACTTCACCTTCGACGACTTCCTCGAGCAGATGGCCGCGATCAAGCGGATGGGCTCGCTGAAGCAGATGCTGGGGATGATGCCGGGCATGCAGCAGATGCGGGCGCAGCTGGACGCGCTCGACGAGCGGGAGTTCGACCGGGTCGAGGCGATGGTCCGCTCGATGACCCCCTTCGAGCGCAACCACCCCAAGCAGATCAACGGCTCCCGTCGGGCCCGCATCGCGCGCGGCTCCGGGGTGTCGCCGGGGGAGGTCAACCAGCTGCTCGAGCGCTTCGCCGAGGCGCAGAAGATGATGCGCCAGCTCAAGAAGGGCGGCGGCATCCCCGGGATGCCCGGCATGCCCGGGCTCGGCGGCCCCGGCGGCGGCAAGAAGGGCAAGCAGCAGCCGCGCAAGAAGGGCAAGTCCGGCAACCCGGCCAAGCGCGCCCAGCAGGAGCGGGAGGCCGCGCAGAAGGCGCAGGCGGCCCGCGAGGCCTCGCTCGAGAACGCCTTCGGGGCCGGTGCGCTGGGTCAGGGCGGCCCGGCGGCCGACGACGCCGGCGATCTCGCCGGCCTGAAGCTCCCGCCCGGGTTCGAGAAGTTCCTCGACGGCAAGGGCAAGTAGCCGGGGCCACGCCCGCGCTCGGGGTGCCCGTGTCGGTGGTCCGTGCCACAGTGCGGGGTATGCCGTCGCACCCCCGTTGCTCGATCGTCCCGCCCTACCTGCTGCAGCGGCTCGCCGAGGCGGAGCCCGCGCTCGCCGAGGTCGTGGACTTCGCGATCCGCGACAGCACGCAGCTGCGCCACCGCCGCGAGCTCACCGCGACCCGCTGGCCGGAGGGGCGCCCCCCGGGCGACCGGGGCATCGTGCCCTGGCACGTGCAGCGCCTCGTGGAGGGGCGGGAGGCCCCCGAGCAGACCCTGGCCGCCGAGCTGCCCGCCGACGCGGCGCCGCGTCGGTCGGTCCACGACGCGGAGCACGGGACGACGCTGCCCGGCGTCCTGGTCCGCGGCGAGGGCGGGGAGCCCAGCGGGGACCCGTCGGTCGACGAGGCCTACGACGGGCTCGGCTCCACCTGGGACCTGCTGGCGAGGGTCTACGGCCGCGACTCCCTCGACGGGCAGGGCATGGAGCTCGTCGCCAGCGTGCACTACGCCCGCGACTACGACAACGCCTTCTGGGACGGCGAGCAGATGGTCTTCGGCGACGGTGACGGCACCTACTTCGCCGGCTTCACCCGCAGCGTCGACGTCGTCGCGCACGAGCTCGCGCACGGCCTCACGCAGTACACCTCGGGCCTGACCTACGTCGGTCAGCCCGGCGCGCTCAACGAGTCGGTCTCCGACGTCGTCGGCTCGCTCGTCCGGCAGCGCGTGCTGGGGCAGACGGCCGACCAGGCCGACTGGCTCGTGGGCGCCGACGTGTTCACCGAGCGCGTCCAGGGTGTCGCCCTGCGCTCGATGGCCGCGCCCGGCACCGCCTACGACGACCCCGTGCTCGGGAAGGACCCCCAGGTCGCCAGCATGGCGGACTACGTCGTCCTGCCCCACGACGCCGACCACGACAACGGCGGCGTCCACATCAACTCCGGCATCCCCAACCACGCGTTCTACCTCTTCGCCACCGCCCTCGGCGGCCACGCCTGGGAGCGGGCCGGCCAGGTCTGGTACGACAGCGTCAGCACCCGCGGGCTCGTCCCGCGCGACGTCGACTTCGCCGGCTTCGCCGCCGCGACGCTCACCTGCGCGACGACGAGGTATGGAGTCGGCTCGGACGTCGAGGCGGCGCTCCGCTCCGCGTGGGCGGCCGTGGGCGTCGAGCCGGGCGCGCCCGCGTGACGGCGGAGGCGCCCCGCCGCAGGTTCTCCCGCGCCGAGCTCGAGAGCTTCCGCGGGGCCGAGGTCCCGGACCTGCTCCCGGACCGTGACGGGCCGCCGCTGAGGCTGCTCTTCGTCGGCATCAACCCCGGCCTGTGGACCGCGGCGACGCAGACCCACTTCGCCCACCCCGTCAACCGCTTCTACCCCGCGCTGCTGGAGGCCGGGGTCGTCGAGCGCCGCGTCGACCCCTCGGCCGGGATGACCGACGAGGACCGCGCGCACCTGCTCTCGCGGGGGATCGGGATCACCAACCTGGTCCGACGCGCCACCGCCCGCGCGGACGAGCTCACCGCGGCCGAGCTGCGCGAGGGCGGCGAGCGGCTGCGCCGGACGGTGCGCAGGGAGCGGCCGCGCGTGGTCGCGGTGGCGGGCGTCACGGCATACCGGAGCGCGTTCGGGGTGCGCGGCGCGACGGTGGGGGAGCAGCCCGAGCCCCTCGAGGGTGCGCGCCTGTGGGTGGTGCCCAACCCGAGCGGGCTCAACGCGCACGAGACCGTGGCCTCGCTGGCGGTGGCCTACGCTGCCCCGGCGGCCGCGGCGGAGGTGGTCAGCGCGGGTCCGGCGGGGTCGGTGTGAGGTGGACCGGGCAGCTCCCGGTGCCGGCACGCGCGCTGCTCGCCGGCCCGATAGCCTGACGGCACCGCACACCCACGAGGAGGCGAGATGAGCGCACCGGCGCTGCACGTCCGAGGCACGGTCCTGGTCGGTCCGGAGGAGGTGCTCGACGAGGTGTGGGTCATCGACGGGGTGGTCAGCCTGACGCCGCCCACCGGCGGCGAGGTCGAGACGGTCGAGGGGTATGCCGTGCCCGGCCTGGTCGACGCCCACTGCCACGTGGGGCTCGAGGCGCACGGCGAGGTCCCGGCCGAGCGGGCCGAGGAGCACGCGCTCGCCGACCGCGACGCCGGGGCGCTGCTGCTGCGCGACGCGGGCAGCCCGGCCGACACCCGGTGGATCCAGGAGCGGGACGACCTGCCGCGGCTCATCCGCGCCGGGCGGCACATCGCGCGGACGAAGCGCTACCTGCGCAACTTCGCCTGGGAGATCGAGCCGGAGGACCTCGTCGACTACGTCCGGCAGGAGGCCCGCAGCGGCGACGGCTGGGTCAAGCTCGTCGGCGACTGGATCGACCGCGAGACCGGTGACCTGGGCACCTGCTGGCCGGTCGACGTGCTGACCCGGGCCATCGCGGCCGCCCACGAGGAGGGCGCCCGGGTGACGGCGCACTGCTTCGGCGAGCAGTCGCTGGTCGACTTCGCCGCGGCCGGCACCGACTGCATCGAGCACGCCACGGGGCTGGTCGACGACACGATCGAGACCTTCGCCCGGCAGGGCATCGCGATCGTGCCGACCCTGGTCAACATCGACAACTTCCCCACCTTCGCCGAGGCGGGGCGCGGCAAGTTCCCGACCTACGCCGACCACATGATGGACCTCTACGAGCGGCGCTACGAGACGGTGGCCAGGGCGCGCGAGGCGGGCGTCCCGGTCTACGTCGGCACGGACGCCGGCGGCCAGCTCCCGCACGGGCTCGTCGCCCGCGAGGTCGAGGCGCTCACCCGCACCGGCATGTCCAACGTGGAGGCCATCGGCGCCGCCACCTGGGACGCGCGCGCCTGGCTCGGCCGGCCAGGGATCGCCGAGGGCGAGTCGGCCGACATCGTGGTCTACCGCGAGGACCCGCGCGAGGACGTCCGGACGATGGCCGACCCCTACCGGGTCATCCTGCGCGGCGTCAGCCACGAGCACTCCGGCGCGCGCGGCTGACGCAGGTCGGGGCGTCCGCACCCGGCGAGTGCCCCGCTTCCCGCGGGTGAATCGCCGGATCTGCGCAGTTTCCCGCGCGAGTGCCCCGGTTCCCGCGGCGGCGACCGGATGTGCCTGGCCCGGGTCAGGCGGCGGAGCTGCCGTTCGCGGCCGGGTCGGCGAGACCGACCAGGACCTCGTAGGCCAGCACGGACAGGAAGGCCGGCGGCTCCTCGGCGACGACCGCGCCGCGCAGCAGGCCGACCGCGTGCTGCAGGAGGTCCTCCCGGGCGCCACGCCGGCGCAGCAGGGCGATCTCGTCCTCGAGCATCCGGTCCAGCAGCCGGGTCGACATCGTCGGCCCCTCGGCGAAGCGTTCGCCGTGCGCCATCCACTGCCACAGCTGCATGCGTGCCAGCTCGACGGTGCCGAAGTCCTCGATGTGGCCCGAGATCACCGCCGTGCCCTCGCCCGCGAGCCACCCAGTGAGGTAGGCCAGCGAGGAGCGCAGCGCGGTGCGCATCCCGGTGAGGGTGGCGCTGCCGGCGAGCGAGCTGACGTCCCGCAGCGCCAGCGGGTCCACGGTGACCTCGACCGGAGCCTCGGCCGGTGGCGCGACGGAGCCGCCCGCACGCCCGTCGCGGACCTCGAACGGCGCGCGCACCACCTCGACGAGCGCCGGGTGCAGCGCCCAGGCCCCGTCGAAGCCCTGCGACGCCTCGCGCGACTTGTCCCGGGTGATCCGCGCATGGGTCATCGAGACCGACTCGTCGAAGGGGCCGCTCGCGGACAGCGAGACCGGCCCGCCGAGGGCCTGCACGCCGCGGCGGTGGCACGTCCGCACGATGACCTCGGTGTAGCTGCGCAGGAAGCGCGTGTTCATCGTGAAGCCGTCCAGGTCGGGCAGCAGGCACCCGGGCCGGTGGCCGTAGGTGCGCAGGTAGGAGAAGACGTAGTCCCACCGGCCGGCGGTGAGCCCGGTCACCCGCTCGCGCAGCGCGTGCAGGATCTCCTCCAGCTGGTATGCCGCCTGGACCGTCTCGACGAGGACGCTCACCCGGGTGCACCCGGCGGGGAGCCCCAGGGCCTCCTCGGCGCGCCCGAGGAGCTCGTCCCACCAGCGCGCCTCCTGCCAGGACTCCAGCTTGGGCAGGTAGAGGTAGGGCCCGCTGCCGTTGTCGACCAGGCGCCGGCCGCTGCGGGCGAGGAAGAGGAAGACGTCCACGAGCGAGCCGCTCGCGGGGGCGTCGTCGACCGCCACGTGCGCCTCCGGCAGGTGCAGCCCGCGCGGGCGCACCATGAGGGTCGGCACGCGGGGGGAGGTGTCGCCGGTGCGGGTCGCGGCCACCTCCTCGATCACCTGGTGGGCGGCCAGGAGCCGGTCCGGCGTGGGCACGAGCATGTCCTCCAGGTCGGCGACCCACACGTCGGTCCCCACCGCCATCGCAGCCTTGGCCGCCTCCGCCGTGGCCGGAGTCGCCAGCTCGACGAGGCGGTGGGTGAGGTCGGCCGGGGGAGCGGCGACCCGCCAGGAGGCGTCCTCGCGGACCGCCCTCGTCTCCTCCGGCAGGTCCAGGTCGGCCCCGTCCCGCACGCTGCGCGCCAGGTCCTTGCGCGCGGCGAGCAGGGAGCGGCGTCCCTCGCGGGTGGCGCGCTCCAGGTCGTAGAGCGCCGCGACGCCGGCGTCGTCGAGCAGGTGGGTGACGTAGCTGCGGGAACCGTTCACGGGTCCATCCTCCCTGGGCGCGCCGACCGGTGTCGACGGGTGGTCAGTGGCGGAACTGCTCGGCCTCGGTGGAGCCGGACAGCGCGGTGGTCGAGGAGTCGGGGTTGACGGCCGTGCTCACCGCGTCGAAGTAGCCGGTGCCGACCTCGGCCTGGTGGCGCACCGCCGTGTAGCCGCGCTCGGCGTCGGCGAACTCCGCCTCCTGCAGCTCGACGTAGGCCGGCATGCCGGTGCGGGCGTAGCCGTGGGCCAGGTGGAACATGCCGTGGTTGAGCGCGTGGAAGCCGGCCAGCGTGATGAACTGGAAGGCGTAGCCCAGCTCGCCCAGCCGGTCCTGGAACTCGGCGATCTCGGTGTCGGAGAGCGCCGCCTTCCAGTTGAAGGACGGCGAGCAGTTGTAGGCCAGCTTCTGGTCGGGGAAGTCCTTGTGCAGTTCCTGCGCGAACTCCCGGGCCAGGCCCAGGTCCGGGGTGCCGGTCTCGACCCAGATGAGGTCGGCGTAGGGCGCGTAGGCCTTGGCGCGGGCCAGCACCGGCTCGATCCCGTTGCGGACCCGGAAGAAGCCCTCGGAGGTGCGCTCGCCGGTGGTGAACGGCTGGTCGGTCTCGTCGACGTCGCTGGTCAGCAGGTCGGCCGCCAGGGCGTCGGTGCGGGCGACGACGATGCTCGGCACGCCGAGGACGTCGGCCGCCAGGCGGGCGGCGTTGAGGGTGCGCACGTGCTGCGAGGTCGGGACGAGGACCTTGCCGCCGAGGTGGCCGCACTTCTTCTCGGAGGCCAGCTGGTCCTCCCAGTGCACGCCGGCCGCGCCGGCGGCGATCATCGACTTCATCAGCTCGAAGGCGTTGAGCGGGCCGCCGAAGCCGGCCTCGGCGTCGGCGACGATCGGCGCGAAGTAGTCCACGTCGGTCTCGCCGTTCATCCAGGCGATCTGGTCGGCGCGCCTGAGCGCGTTGTTGATCCGGCGCACGACGGCCGGCACCGAGTTGGCGGGGTAGAGGCTCTGGTCGGGGTAGGTCTCGCCCGCGAGGTTCGCATCCGCCGCCACCTGCCAGCCGGAGAGGTAGATGGCCTCCAGGCCGCCCCTGACCATCTGGACCGCCTGGTTGCCGGTGAGCGCACCGAGCGCGCGGGTGAACGGCTTGGTGTGCAGCGCCTCCCAGAGCCGCTCGGCGCCGCGGCGGGCGAGCGTGTGCTCCTCGACGACGGAGCCGCGCAGGCGGATCACGTCCTCGGCGGTGTAGCGGCGCTCGACGCCGGCCCAGCGCGGGTCGTCGGCCCACTCCCGCTCCAGCTCCAGGGCGAGCTGGGCGGGGGTCAGCTGGGTCTGGTCGGTGCGGCTGGTCGTCGTGGTCATCCTCGTGGCCCTTCGTGGAGGTGGTCTCGGGTCTGTGTTGACAACCCTGGGCCACCCCGAGGCCCCTGAGCACCGGTCACGTCTGTCAAGAACCGTCGATCTTTCGCTATCGTGCAGGTATGTCGATCGTCCACGACCGCGTGCTGCCGTTCTCGCCCTCTCCCCACCTCGAGGGCACCGTCTCGCCCCCGGCCGGCGGCAGCGACCCGGTGGCCCTCGGCCGTCGGCTGCGGCACCACCGGCGCGAGGCCGGCCTGACCCTGGCCCAGCTCGGCGAGCGGGTCGGCCTGTCGGCCTCGGCCCTCTCGCTCATCGAGAACGGCCGCCGCGAGGCGCGCGTGTCCACCCTCGCCGCGGCCGCGGACGTGCTCGCGGTCGACGTCCAGCAGTTGCTCTCCGGGGGCGCGCCCAGCCGGCGGGCCGCGCTGGAGGTGCGCTGGGAGCGGGCGCAGCGCTCGCCCGGCTTCGACAGTCTGGGCATCCCGGAGGTGCGGGTCGGCGCGGCGCTGCCCGACGACGCGCTCGAGGCGCTCGTCGGCCTCTACGAGACGGTCGTCGGCCTGCAGCAGCAGCGCGCCGCCACGCCGGAGTTCGCGCGCGCCGCCAACGCCGAGCTGCGCCGGCTCATGCGCGAGGCGGACAACTACTTCCCGGAGATCGAGGCCAGGGCGGCCGAGCTGGTCAGGGCGGTCGACCACGGGGCCGGTCCGGTGACCCGCGAGGCGGTCAACCGCATCGCCCGCCACGTCGGCTTCGAGGTCCGGACCGTGGACGACCTGCCCGCGTCGACGCGGACCGTCACCGACCTGGAGCACCGCCGCGTCTACGTGCCGGTGCGCGGCGGGCACGACCTGCGCTCGACCGCGCTGCAGGCGCTCGGCCACGTCGTGCTGGAGCACGAGGCGCCGCGCGACTACGCCGAGTTCCTCGCCCAGCGGATCGAGATCAACTACTTCGCCGCGGCCGTGCTGCTGCCCGAGGCCAGCGCGGTGCCCTTCCTGCAGCGGGCCAAGGACGCCCGCGACATCGCCCTGGAGGACCTGCGCGACGCCTACGCGGTCTCCTACGAGACCGCGGCTCACCGCTTCTGCAACCTGGCCACCCGCCACCTGGACCTGCCCGTGCACTTCATGCGCACCAGCTCCGACGGGGTCATCTACAAGGCCTACGAGAACGACGGCGTGCGCTTCCCGATGGACGCCACCGGGGCGATCGAGGGGGCACGGGTATGCCGTTCGTGGACGGCCCGCGTGGTCTTCGAGCAGCCCGTGGGCGAGGTCTACCACCAGTACACCGACACCGGGCGCGGCACCTACTGGTGCACGGCCGTGGCCGAGCAGACCTCCGCCGGCCGTTTCTCGGTCAGCGTCGGCGTCCCCTTCGACCAGGTCCGCTGGATGCGGGGGAGGGACACCACCCAGCGCCGCGTCTCCCGCTGCCCCGACCCCCGCTGCTGCACCCAGCCGCCCCCCGACCTGGCGCGCCGCTGGCAGGACAAGGTGTGGCCGAGCGCGCGCGCCCACTCGCACCTGCTGGCGGTGATGCCGCCGGGCGTCTTCCCGGGCGTGGACGACACCGAGGTGCTGCGCTTCGTCGCCGGGCACGCGCCCGACGGCGCCGAGGAGGCGTAGGACGGCGGCGGCGGGTTGGGGCCAGCCGGTCGGTTCTGGCACAATGGAGCGCTGTACCCGTCCGGCCCTGGCTGGACCGGACGCCTACACACCGGACCACGACACCCCGCACCGACCCGCGTGCGGTCTCGCCGTGCCCACAACACAGAAACAGGAGACACCACTTCCGTGGCAGTCAAGATTCGTCTGAAGCGCATGGGCAAGATCCGTGCACCGTTCTACCGCGTCGTCGTCATGGACTCGCGCACCAAGCGCAACGGCCGGGCGATCGAGGAGATCGGCAAGTACCACCCGACCGAGGAGCCCTCGCTCATCGAGATCGACTCCGAGCGCGCGCAGTACTGGCTCGGCGTCGGCGCGCAGCCGACCGAGCAGGTCGCCGCGCTGCTGAAGATCACCGGCGACTGGCAGAAGTTCAAGGGCGAGCCCGGCGCCGAGGGCACGCTCAAGGTCAAGGAGCCCAAGCCGGACAAGAAGGCCCTCTACGAGGCCGCGCTCGCCGCCGCGGGCGGTGACGACGCCGACGACAGCGGCGCCACCACCAAGCGCCGCTCGGCCAAGAAGGACAAGAAGGCCGACGAGGACGCCAAGGCCGCGAAGGCCGAGGACAAGGCCGAGGCCGCGCCCGCCGAGGAGACCGCCCCGGCCGCCGACACCGAGGGCTCGGCCGCGGCCAGCTCCGGCGAGGAGGCCACGGACACCGAGGCCGCCGAGGGCACCCTGACCGACGGTGGCTTCGGCCCCGACTCGGCCGGCCCGACCCCCGACGGCTCCGCCCCCGAGGGCTTCACCGTCAAGGGCAACAAGGACTCGATGAAGTACCACGTCGAGGGTTCGCGCTGGTACGACGCCACCACCGCCGAGGTCTGGTTCCGCACCGCGGAGGCCGCCGAGGCCGCCGGCTTCGAGCCGGCCGGCGGGGCCGCCGCGCAGGGTGCCGACGCCGGCGCCGAGCTCGGCACCGCCGAGGGCGAGCCGAAGTCCGAGGGCTGACCATGCTCGAGGAGGCCCTGGAGCACCTGGTCAAGGGCATCGTCGACCACGACGGCGACGTCGAGGTGCGCACCAAGGGTGCGCGCCACGGCGACATCCTGGAGGTCCGGGTCCACCCGGACGACCTGGGCCGCGTCATCGGCCGCCGCGGGCGCACCGCCAGCGCCCTGCGCACCGTCGTCGGTGCGCTGTCGGGCGGCCAGAAGGTCCGCGTCGACATCGTCGACACCGACCGGCTCCGCTGAGCCCAGCCCGAGCCACCGCACGGCCCGTCCGGCGCGCACCGCGCCAGGCGGGCCGTGCTGCGTCCCACCGGAAGGACGCACCCCATACCCCCACGCCCCGGCGCCCCCGGAGGAGAGCATGACCACCCCGACCCAGCCCGAGAGCTTCGTGGTCGCCCGCGTCGGCAAGCCGCACGGGCTGCGCGGCGAGGTGACCGTGCAGGTGCACACCGACGACCCGCAGGGGCGCTTCGTGCCCGGCGCCTCCTTCGCGACCGAGCCGGCCGCGCGCGGGCCGCTGGTGCTGCGCAGCGTGCGCGTCCACCAGGGGATCTACCTGCTCGGCTTCGAGGGCCATCCCGACCGGACCGCGGCCGAGGCGCTGCGCGGCACCCGGCTGCTCGTCACCGACGAGGACGACGTGGACGAGGACGACGACGCCTGGCGGGAGGAGGACCTGCTCGGGCTCGAGGTGGTGCTCGTGGACGGGTCCCGGGTCGGCGAGGTGAGCGCGCTGCACCTGCGCGAGGTGCAGGACCTGCTCGAGGTCCGTCTCGCCGACGGTCGCGAGGTGCTCGTGCCGTTCGTCGAGGAGATCGTGCCGGAGGTCGACGAGGACGCCCGCCGCGTCGTGCTCGACCCGCCGGCCGGGCTGCTGGAGCTGGGGGACTAGGCCATGGCGCCGAAGCTGCGCATCGACGTCGTCACGATCTTCCCCGACTACCTCGCGCCCCTGCAGCTCTCCCTCATCGGCAGGGCGCAGCGCGACGGCCTGCTCGAGGTGCACGTGCACGACCTGCGGGACTGGACCCACGACCGGCACCGCACCGTCGACGACACGCCCTACGGCGGGGGAGCGGGCATGGTCATGCGCCCCGAGCCGTGGGGGGAGGCCCTGGACGAGGTATGCGGCTCGCTGCCCGGGCGGACCCCGCACCTCGTCTTCCCGGGGCCGGGCGGCGACCTGTTCACCCAGCGGACCGCCCGCGAGCTGGCGACGCAGGAGGACTGGCTGGTCTTCGCCTGCGGGCGCTACGAGGGCATCGACGAACGGGTCTACGAGGAGTTCGCCGGCCGCTTCCCGCTGTCCGTGCTCAGCCTGGGTGACTACGTGCTCAACGGCGGCGAGGTCGCGGTGCTGGCGATGACCGAGGCGGTCGCGCGCCTGGTCCCCGGCGTCGTGGGCAACGCCGAGTCGCTGGTCGAGGAGTCGCACGAGGGCGGGTTGCTGGAGTATCCCGTCTACACCAAGCCGCCGCAGTGGCGCGGACGTGCGGTGCCGGACGTGCTGCTCTCCGGGCACCACGGGCAGATCGCCGCGTGGCGGCACGAGCAGCGGCTGGAGCGGACGGCCCGGAGGCGGCCCGACCTGCTGGGCCCCGGTCGTGGCCCGGTCGCCGGCGGGACGGACGGACCGTCCGACCTCGGGGCCGGCGCATAACGTTCTGGCAACGATGTGCCCACCCCCCGTTCGGGGGCACCAGGGTGTTGCATGGCCGCATGGACGTCCTGGGACGAGCGCGAGGGCTGCGCGCATCCGCGGCCGCCGGCCTGCTGGTGCTGCTCCTGGCAGGGTGCGCCGACGGGGAGACCACCGGAACGACGGGGCCGTGACGGTCGACCGCCCCGGGCGCACCGAGCGGCAGCACGCAGGCGGTCCAGGGCCTCGCGACCTACCCGGCCACGGGCGAGGGCTCGGACGGCGCGTCGCTCGAGGGGATCCTCGAGAGGCGGGACGGGTGCCTCGTCGTGGTCGCGCCTCCCGTAGGGACGGGCGACGACACGGAGCGGGTGGTGCTGCCGGTCTTCCCCGCACCGTCGGCGACGGTCGTGGACGGTGCGGTCGAGTGGAACGGTCACCGCGCCGAGATCGGGGGACAGGTGGGTCTGACCGGTGGCTACCTGGGACCGGGGCGGATCGAGGATCCCATGTTCAGGGTGCCGGAGGAATGCGCCTGGGCCACCGGTGACGGCTTCATCGTCGGCAACGTGTGACCGGACCGGTCAGGCCGGGTCCGCGAACTCCTCGGCCCCGTAACCCTGGAGGTAGAGCACCGCGGTGAGGTCGCCGTGGTTGACCCGGACGTCGCACTGCTCCGCCACCGCGGGCTTGGCGTGCATCGCCACGCCGGTGCCGGCGAGCTGCAGCATGCCGAGGTCGTTGGCGCCGTCGCCG
>CAZONQ010000033.1:0-21773 GCA_964581125.1 uncultured Ornithinimicrobium sp. | reverse complement strand
ACCGTCGAGCAGGTCGACCCGCTGCCGGACTTCATCTCCTACCAGTAGGTCGGGGCCCAGTCGGTCGGGGACGCTCGGGGTCCGGGCCGCACCCGGTCCCGCCGGCGCCGCGGGCCTCGAGCGCGGCGCGCACCGCGGCGACCGCGTCCTCGACGCTCTCGTGCTCCCAGATCCGCACGACGTGCCAGCCCGCCTCACGCAGGAGCCGGTCGGTGTCCTCGTCGCGGGTGTGGTTGGCGGCGAGCTTGCTCGTCCACCAGTCGCTGTTGGCCCGGGGCTGCGTGCCGTGCTCGGGGCAGCCGTGCCAGAAGCAGCCGTCGACGAAGACCGCGACCCGGGCCCGGGTGAACGCGATGTCGATGCTGCGCCGCCGGTTGCCGGGCACCGGGTGGACGACCCGGTAGCGGTAGCCCGCAGCGTGCAGGGCCCGCCGCAGCGCCAGCTCCGGCGCGGTGTCCCGCCGCGGCGCCACGGACATCCGCGCGGAGACCGCGCGCGAGGAGGCGCCGGGATGGGGCGGGACGCGCGACGGCATACCTCCTCAGCGTAGGCGCCCACCCCGCGAGGGCACCGGTGCACGAGGGTGACCGTCGTCCTCGGGCGCGTATCTGACGTCCCGGTCGCGCCTCTGACACCTATCGGCGACCGGCACGACGGTCTGGCCGCACGGGTGAGACCAGCTCGCCGGTCCTGGCACGACAGGAACGATCATGGCCGCACGACGACGTCCGCTGGACGACGACATCATCATCATCGACGACGACGCGCTCGACTGTCTCGCCAACACCTCGCTGGACAGGTTCTCCGCCCAGCCCGACCGGCTCACCCCGTTCGCCGGGCCGGCCACGCTCACGTGGTCGGCCGGCGTGGGGGGCGGGTGCCGGGTCGGCTTCCGCATCAACGGCCGCTCGGTCGGCCGCTCGGGATCGATGCAGGTCACGCCGACCGTCGACACGACCTACACGCTCAGCGCCCACGTGCGCCGGGCCTCGCGCGTGCTCGGCCGGGTGACGGTCGCGCTCGACACCGACGCCTGCTCCACCACCGAGCTGTCCGAGGCGATCCTGCGCGGCCAGGTCGAGCAGGTGGTCCAGGCGTTCGCCGACGAGGACCCGAAGGCCTACGACGCGAGCCTCACCGGCTTCGACATCACGCCCGCGGGCATCCGTATGTCGATCAGGTCCAGGGTCGCGGTCAACAACTTCTTCGACCCGACGCTCTACGTGGACCTCGTCGTCCGCCCGGAGGTCGTCGGCGGTGCCGTGGTGGCGCGCTACAGCAGCTTCGCCGTCGACATCGACTGGCCGTGGTACATCACCTCGCTCAGCCTCGGCGTCACCAAGATCGTCGAGGAGTTCAAGGAGGAGAGCGTCGAGGGCGACCTCAAGCGGGACATCCTGGCCCGGATCCAGGCGCGCATCGACCTCATCGTCGGCCTGCTCGGAGACGACGTGCTGGTGCACGCGGTGTCGCTGTCCCAGGACACGATCCGCGTGACCGCCTGCCCGTCGGGCGACGACGTCCCCGACATCGCGCTGCCCGTCTTCGACGGGCTGATGACCAGGGGCTGACCCCCGCAGCTGCCGGGCGCCGGAGCCCATCGCGGCGTCCGGCGGCTCGGCGCGCACCGCCTCGACGCGGGCGGGGCGTCAGCGAGCCTCCCTCCCGGGTCGGAGACGATCTCCCGCGCAGGACGGATGACGTGGCGCCCGCCGCGTGGAAGCGTCGAGGTCATGAGCGCAGACAAGAAGGACGGGACGGACGAGAGCGACCGGAGGGACCCGAAGGGTCAACGGATGGCGCTGGGCATGGCAGCCGGCGTCGCGATCGGCGTCGGGCTCTCGGTGGCCATGGACAACTGGGCCTTCATCGGCGTCGGGCTGATCTTCGGCATGGTCTTCGGCGGCGCGTTCGGCGGCTTCTCGGGCGGCGCAGGCGACGACTGACCTGTTGGGGCCGGCGCGCGACCCATGGGCGTGCCGGAACCGGCCGGCCACACGTGACGACGGCGCGACGCCTGGGACCGCCTCGACGCGGGCGGGGCGTCAGCGCAGGACGCGGTACTTCAGGTGCGTGACGCCCGGCGCCTGCACCGCGCGGACCTGCTCGAGCCGCAGCCCCGGCCCGGCCCCGGCGAAGAGCCGCGAGCCGCCACCGAGCACGACCGGCGCGACGTGCAGCTCGATCTCGTCGACGAGCCCGGCCGCCAGGTACTGGTCGATGGTGTCGGCGCCGCCGCCGAGCAGGACGTCCTTGTCGTCGGCGGCCTCCCGCGCCAGCACCAGCGCCTGCTCGATCCCTCCCGTGACGAACGTGAAGGTCGTGCCCGACAGCGTCAGCGGCTCGCGCCCGTGGTGGGTGAGCACGAAGACCGGCATCCGGAACGGCGGGTCCTCGCCCCACCACCCCGACCACGGGTCGGTCCCCCACGGGCCGCCGCCGGGCGGGCCGAACTTCCCGCGTCCCATGATCTCGGCGCCGACGCCCGCCTGCGCCTCCTCGAGGACGGGCGTGCTCGCGGAGACGGCGCCGCCCTCGAGACCGTGGGCGGCACGCCATACCTCCAGCTCGGTGACCCAGGTATGCAGCTGCTCGCCGCCCCGACCCAGCGGTGCCTCCAGGCTCTGGCCGGGTCCGGCGACGTAGCCGTCGACGGAGACCGAGATGTGCGCTCTCACCATGCTCATGCCCGGTCAGACCCTCGGTCGGGGCCGGACTCATCGCCGGGGGCGCAGGGTGACCCCGGAAAGTGGACCGCACGTCTGCGTGCGGGTCCGAAGGAACCACTCTCCACTTTCCGGGGTCTGGGTGGGGTCAGAGGTGCGGATCCTCGTAGTAGTAGTCGACCGGCACCGGCCGGACCGTAGAGCGGTGCAGGGCCGGGGTGTCCTTGCGGACCCCGTTGAAGAGCGCTGCGCCGACGATCGAGGCGACGTCAAGGACCTTCTCGGGGGAGATCTTGTCGATCGTGTCCTCACTGGTGTGGTACCACGGCTCCAGCTGCGTGTGGATGAACAGCGCCGCCGGGATGCCCTTCTCGTGGAAGGGCACGTGGTCGCTACGGCCCAGCGTGCTGTAGGGCGGGATCTCGTTGAGCGACACCCGCGAGGCGGCCGACGCGGCCAGGTCCGTGACCGTGTTGGCCTGACCGTCGAGGGTGAACATCGTCAGGTGCCCCGCGTCGCGCGCACCGACCATGTCCAGCTGGAACATCGCGACCGTGCGCTCGATCTCCTCCGCCGTCATCTGGTCGGCGTAGTACCGCGAGCCCCGAAGCCCGTTCTCCTCCGCGCCGAATAAGGCGAACCGGACCTCGGCGGCGGTCGGTGTGCTGGCGAAGACACGCGCCAGCTCAAGGACGGCGGCGGTGCCGGATGCGTCGTCGTTGGCGCCCGGCCCGCGGGAGACGGAGTCGTGGTGGGCGCCGACGATGACGATCTGGCCGTTGTCGTGGTTCTTGTTGTTGGGCTTCTTCGTTGCGATGACGTTCATCCCGGTGCGGCTGCCGAAGGCGAACTCCTGGATCTCGACACCCTTGTAGCCGTAGGACTCCAGCTCGGCCTTGAGGTAGTCGACGGTCTGCTGCTCGGCGACGGTGCCTGCAGGGCGAGAGCCGACCGTCTCGGACAGGTGGGAGATGTGGCCCATCATGCGGTCGATGCTGATCCGCTTGACGACGCTGTTGTCGTGCGCGCTGGCGCTGGGGTGCGGCGGCGGCACGGGTGCGGGGTCGTGGGCGATGGCCGGGGCGGACATGGCCAGGACGAGTGCGGACGCCAGAGCAGCGACGGTGGTGCGTGGACGATACATGGGTGTTCTCCTTCGAACAGGGAATCGGAGGGCACAGAGGGGCTCTGACCAGCGACGATGCCGATCTTCCCGCTGAACCGGCCACCATGGCCGGGAACCTGCCGAAGGCAAGGGTCTCGTGCAGCGCGATGGCGTGGAGGAGCGGCATGGCACGATGGACGACGACCGCGGGGGTCGCGGCGCGAGGGAGGAGCGAGGTATGTCGATCCGTCAACGAGTGCTCGTCGGCACCGTGGCGACGCTGGGGGTGGCGGGGACGAGCGTGGGCTGGTTCGCCCTGTCCGTCCCGGAGCACACGGCGACCACCCTGGAGGTCGTGGACACCGCCGACGTCCTCTACGAGCCGGACCTCGAGGCGGCGGTCGAGGACCTGCGCTTCTACGAGCCGACGACGGTGGCCGTCTTCACCCACGACGGCAGCCCGGAGTCGCTGACCGACGACTACGCGCTCAACAACGCCGTCCGCGACCACGCGCAGGACGTCCGCGAGGACTGGCTCAGCGCCGACCGGCAGAAGTTCGCCGACGGGCTGTTCATCTTCGCCGTCGACCCGGTCGGCCGGCTCGTCGGCACCTACTTCGGCGAGGACCGCAAGGTCTCCCAGGGGGCGCAGGACGAGATCCAGGACGCGGCCAAGGACGACTTCCGCGCAGGGCGCTGGACCGAGGGCACGGTCGCGGGGCTCGAGGCGGCGGCCGACCGGATCAACGCTCCGCTCATCCGCCGCTCCGGCGGCGTCCTCACCTCGACCCTCGCCTCGCTGGCGACGTTCCTCGGCTTCGGCAGCTGGGTGGTCACCGGCGTCGCGCGGGCGGGCCGGAGCCGGCGCGCGCGGGAGGAGGGCGACCGGCGCATGGCCGAGGTCGTGGCCGACTACGAGGTCACCGAGCTGCACGCCAGGCTCATCCCCGAGGAGTCGACCTACGGCGGTCTCATGCTCCGTCGCTACGACGAATACAGCTCCGGCTTCCGCGAGCTGACCGACCTCGGCAACGAGGCCCGCTCGATCGACGCCAAGGACTACGACCGCAAGGAGTCGCTGCGGGTCCTCACCGCCTACCGCGACAAGGCGGTGGCGATGGACGAGCTGGACGACGTCATCGCCGACACCGCGGCGTTCCTCAACCACGACCGCGCCTGGCTCGAGGCGTGGCGGCGCCAGGTCGGCCCGATCCGCAGGGACCTCGACAAGGTCGACGAGATGCTGGAGGAGCTCCCCGAGGAGATGCGCGGGCTGGCCGAGGCCCAGCAGGTGCGCACCTACGCCTCGGGCGCCCGCGCCGACCTCGACCGGCTCCGCGGCGCCCTCGAGGAGCGGTCGGTGACTCCCGACGAGGCCCTCGACCGGCTGCGGACGACCCGCGACGAGCTGAGCGGCCACCTCGACGCGCTCGCCGGTGCGGTCGCCCGCGAGTTCGGCGAGGACGAGTCGGAGCAGGAGGCGATGGAGAGCGCGATGCGCGAGGAGCGCTCGCAGCGGCGCTCCGAGCCGACGATCATCAGCTACTCCTACCCCTCGTGGACCTGGTTCGACGTCGGGTCCTTCCGCCGGGGCTTCTCCAGCGGCCAGCAGGCGGTCGAGTCGTCGCGGTCCACGTCCTCGGGCGGCAGCACCTCCGGCTACAGCGGCGGCGGCAGCTTCAGCGGCGCGGGCAGCTCCTCGCGCTTCTAGTCCCTTGTGGGGCCGGCCGGGCCGGCCCTACCCTGGCTGGAGACGGGCCGACCCCGGCCAGGACGAAAGGGGACGCGCGATGCCCTGCGACGCGAGCGGCATGGCCGAGATCCACCGGTTGTTCAAGCACGGCTTCGGGGAGGGGCCGGACCTCGTCCGGAGGGTGGCCGAGGGGGACGTCGCGCACGCGGCCGCCGTGGTGCGTCACCTGGCCACGCTGTCCACGTCGCTGCACGCGCACCACGAGTTCGAGGACGACCACGTGTGGGACCCGCTGACCCGGCGTGCGCCGGCCTGCGCGCTGCACGTGGAGCGGATGAAGGAGCAGCACGCCCAGATGCTCGTCCACCTCGAGGCGCTCGACGCCGCCCTCCCGGTCTGGGGTGCCACGGCTCGGGCGGCCGACGCGGCCCCGGTCGTCGACGCGCTCGAGCACGTCAACGAGGCCCTCTCCGTCCACCTGCCGGACGAGGAGACCACCATCGTGCCGACGATGGAGGAGGTCCTCGAGCAGCGGGACATGGACGCGGCCTCCCGCCACGGGCGCCGGGCCACCCCGAAGGGCCGCTCGTTCCCGATGCTCGGCGCGATCCTGGCCGCCCAGCCCGACGGCGGGGAGGAGTGGCTGCGCAAGCACTTGCCCGCCCCCGGCCGCGCCATGTGGCGGCTCGTCGGCCGGCGCCGCTACCAGGCCGACCGCGACCTGGTGCTCAACGGCCCGAGGTAGACCTCGCCTCGCCTCCTGCCGGATGCTCGAGTGGGGCGAGGTGCGGGCCACCCCCCGCGCGGACGTCCCGGCCGACGGTGCCCGGGACAGCCTCAAGTACGCCGCGGGACGCTACTTCCTGCATCCGTGGGGCCAAAAAAAGTCGGCGATCACGCCCAAGTTGACTCAGGAGCCGACCGTCCTGCAAGGTGAGCGGCGTTTGCCTGTCCGGGAGGGAAGGGATTCCTGGCCAAGGCCTCGTCGATCGGTGCCGCGCTCGTGGCGCTGCTGCTGGCCGCCCCGCTGGCGGCCCAGGCGAGCCAGGACGACAGTCCGGCTCCTCTCTCACCGACACACCCCTGCCGGTCGTCGGCGCGCTCCCGGCACAGTCGGCATGGGGCGGCGAGCTCAGCCGGTTCGACGAGGTCCTGCACGGCGTGTGGCGGATCGACGGCGGCACGGTGGCCTACTGGTCGGTGCGCCACCGGCCCACGGAGGGTGACGCCCGCTCGCTGACCAGCACGGCGCACAAGCTGCGCGGCGGGTTCGCGAATCTGACGAGTCCCCCGGGGTTTACCGAGGCCTCGCTCGCCTCGTCGGTCTCCGGTGAGCTCTACCCGGTCCTTCTGGACGAGACCACCGAGACCTGCCTGTGCACCAACGTGACGCAGATGGGCCTGAAGGACCAAGAGGCTGCCAAGATCTCCGACGGATGGCAGCTCGTCTACGCCGTGTTCCCCGAGCTCCCCGCGCAGATCACGACCGTCGACATGCACATCGACGGCTTCGGCGCGATCCTGCCCGACGTCCCGGTCCAGGACGGACCGCTGCCCGAGCCACAGGTCCCCGCGGACCAGTGGACCGCCTCCGGGCAGGGCTGGCCCGCGCCTCCCCCGGCCGACGAGATCGCCCGCGCCGAGGACGCCCGCACCCTGGGCGCCGTGTGGGTCCTCGCCGAGCGTTCCGGTGCCGCAGACGGGTCCTGGGCCCAGCGCGACTCCGGCGACGTGCGCGAGATCGACGTGGCCGCGGACGTCCTCTTCGACTTCGACAAGTATCAGGTCACCAAGAAGGCGGGCGCCGTCATGGACGACGTCGCCCAGCAGATCGGGGACGCCGAGGTCAAGACGGCCACGGTCGTCGGCCACACCGACGGCCAGGGCACCGAGGACTACAACCAGACCCTGTCGGAGAACCGCGCCCGGGCGGTCGAGAAGGAGCTGTCCAAGCGCCTGCCAGGCGTCACCTTCAAGGTCGAGGGCCGGGGCTGGCACGAGCCGATCGCCAGCAACAAGACGGAGGAGGGACGGGCGCTCAACCGCCGCGTCACCATCACCCTCGAGGGCGTCGCCGAGGGAGGCCGCCGATGAGCAAGGGGACCGCCGTACGCCTCTGGGCGCTGGCCCTCGCCTCCGGCCTGGCTCTCGCCGCCTGCGACGGCGGCGGCACCGGTCCCGACACGACGACCACCGCTCCGGACACGCAGGAACCGTCGACGGGCCCGGACACCACCGCCGGCCCCACCGACGACGCCGCAGTGTCGAGCGAGCCGGTCGCCGCCCCGATCATCCCCGACGAGGTGGTCGCCGAGCTCGACGCCGCCGTGGTGGCGGAGGACTCGCCGATCGCCTCGACCACGTCGCAGACCGAGGGGCTGCCCCCGGGGGGCACGCTGGACGTCCTGCAGCTCGAGCAGACCGAGGACGGTGGCTATCTCCTCCGCGTGCGCCTGAGCTACGAGGGGCAGACCCAGCTCTCGACCGACCAGGAGCGATCGCTCTCGCTCGACGGCGACCAGTCCTTCGTCGACGGCATCAGGCTCGTGGACCCGGCGTCCGACCGCTTCTCCCTGCCCACTGTCTACAGCCCCAAGGACGAGGAACAGGTCGACGACGTGGAGCGCTTCCGGTGCCTGTGCTCGAGCCTCAACACGCGGATCCCCCCCCACCGGCCAGATCCTCAGCGCCCTCTACGGCCCGCTGGGCGAGGACGCCGACCCGCAGACGCTGACGGTGGAGGTGCCGGGCTTCGAGCCGGTCCAGGACGTGCCGGTCAGCGCCCCCGCCGGCTGACCCTCAGGCCTTGCCGTCCTCCGCGGTCTCCTCCGGCTGCACGCTCCACTCCGGCGGCTCGTCGGCGCCGGACTCCTCGTCGCGCTCCGCTTCCTCGGCGGTGTCCTGCACGATGCCCGGCGCGTGGTGGACCGGCGCGTACACCGCATACAGCCGCAGGTCCTCGTCGCCGGTGTTGACGACGTCGTGCCAGGAGCCGGCGGGGACCTGGATCGACCAGCCGTCCTCGACGTCCTGCTCGAAGGTCAGGTCGTCCTCCGCCGGCCCCATCACGCAGCGGCCGCGACCGGCGTCCAGGCGCAGGAACTGGTCCGTGTCCGGGTGCACCTCCAGCCCGATCGACTCCCCCGGCGGGATCGACATGAGCGTGACCTGGAGGTACTTCCCCGTCCAGGCCACCGTCCGGTATGCGGTGTTGTCCCTCGTCGCGTTCTCGATGTCGAAGGCGTTGGGCTCCGGGCCGTTGTCCTTGATCCCCATGGCTCCTCCTGCGGTCGGATGCTCACGCAATCTACCAGCGGCGCAGGCGTCTCGCGACGGCAGGCGGACCTGCGCGCGGCCCGGACCGAGGAGGATGACTCAGAGCAGGTCGCGGTGCCGGCGCAGGTGGGCGAGCGCCTCGTCCTGGGAGCCGAGCCCGTAGGTGCGCAGCACCTCGGCGAGCGAGGGGTGGCCCTGCTCGAGCAGCTCCGCGGCGGAGCGCAGCTCGGCGCCGGAGGCGACCGCGCGGAGCAGGCCGCGCACGGTGGCCGCCCCCGTCTCGTCGGCGTCGACGCCCTCCCCTGCCGGTGGGCGGGCGAGGTCCTGGCTGGTGGTCCACGTGGGCGTCGACTCGCGCACGGTCGACAGCCGCTCCTCGAGCTGACCCTGCGCGACGCGCCCGGCACGGACGTCGTCCAGGACGACCTGGAGCGCCTCGAGCCGGCGCAGCACGGCCGGGTTGCCGATCTTGACGCGGTGTCCCGAGCCGAGCTGCGAGAGCATGGGGGGCGACATGCCCAGGGTGCGGGCGAGCTGGGCCTGCGACAGGCCGAGCCCCTCGGTGAGCCGGCCGAAGACGTCGGCGAGCGGCTCGCCGTACACCTCGACCTGGACCTGGAGGTTGCGCCCGACGTCCGACATGCCACCTCCACTTGACTTTGCTTTAGTAAACGTTCTACGTTTGCCATCACAAACGGTACACCAGCCCGAGGGGGACCTTCGATGCCCGTCCGCACCACCGCGCGCGCCCTGGCGCTGACGACCGCGCTCCTGCTGGCGCCGGGCGCCGCGACAGCAGCCACCCCGGCGCCGGCCACCCCGGCGACGGCCCTGCCCGCCGCCACCGCGACCGCGCTGCCAGCGAGCACCACCGGGCCGGGGGAGGACGCCGAGGTCGACGACGCGCAGCTGCTCCTCCTGCTCGACGCCTCGCGCTCGATGGAGGACCCGGACGCCGACGGCGAGCCCAAGATCGAGGCCGCCCGGTCGGCGCTCGCCGCCGTCATCGACGACCTCGACCCGCAGCAGGCCGTGGGCCTGCGGGTGTTCGGCGGCGACGTCGACCTCGACCGGCCGCTGTCCGAGCTGTGCACCGACAGCCGGTTGGTCGTGCCGATCGGCGCCGGCAACGCCGACGACCTCAGGGACGCGGTCGAGGGCTATGCGCCCAGGGGCGAGACCCCCATCGCCTACGCGCTCCAGCAGGCCGCCGACGACCTGGGCGACGAGGGGCAGCGCACCATTCTGCTCGTCTCCGACGGCGTCGCCACCTGCGACCCGGACCCCTGCGAGGTCGCCGAGGAGCTCAGCACCGACGGGCTCGACCTCGTCGTGCACACCGTGGGCCTGGGCGCCGACGCCGCCACCCGCTCCCAGCTGCAGTGCATCGCCGGCGCGACGGGCGGGCAGTACGCCGACGCCGCCGACACCGACACCCTGACCAGCGCCCTCACGCGCATCTCGACACGGGCGTTCCGGCCGTTCACCATCGAGGGGACCCCTGTCGAGGGCACGCTGGACGTGGCCGGCGCACCGGTGATCCGAGCAGGCCAGTACACCGACACCATGGCCGAGGACCAGGACGACCCGAAGCACTACCTCGTCCGCCGCGAGCTGCCGGGCTCGATCCTCCACGTGGGCGTCACGATGCGCCCGGCCGACGGGGGCGGCATGTCCGCCTACAACATGCGGCTCGAGACGTCGGAGGGCAGGGTCTGCGGGATGGGCCTGGGCACCCCGTGGAGCGCCGGCGGCCAGAGCTCCTTCGGGACCGGGGCCACGAGCTCGGCGGAGCTCGGCGGCTGGGACCCGGACGACGAGTGCACCGCCGCAGACCAGCTGGTCCTCACCGTGTTCCCGCAGAACGGCTCGGAGCCGATCGTCGGCGAGCCCTTCGAGATGGTCGTCCTCGAGGAGCCGCCGGTCACCAACGCCGACGAGCTGCCGGAGCGCAGCCCCCTGCCCGAGTGGGAGGGCCTCGAGCCGGGCGAGCCCGTCGAGGAGGTCGTGGCCGGGTCCTCGCTCAACGACGCGCCGCTGCTGGAGCCGGGCGCGACCTACTCCTCCGAGCTCACGCGCGGCGAGATCGTCTTCTTCCGGGTCCCGGTGGAGCACGGGCAGCGTCTCGAGGCCCTGCTCGAGGTGGCCGAGCCCACGGGTCTGCTCGCCGAGACGACCGGGTCGGTCAGCGACATCGCGGACATCGATCTCATCGGTCCCACCCGGGCGGGGGCCGTGGCCGTCCTGGCCGACACGGGGGACCTCGGCACCCGGGCGTTCCTCGAGCCCGACCGCGCCAGCCGGGCCGTCGCCACCACCTACGAGGTCCGGTGGGCCAACCACGGCGGCAACCAGAACCACAAGGGCAGCAGCCTGGCCGGCGACTACTTCGTCGCGGTGAGCCTGACCTCGAACAACGAGATGCTGCTGCCGGTGCCCTTCACCCTCACCACCGCGGTGCTCGGCGAGGTCTCCGGCGTCCCGGAGTATGCAGACGCGCCCGCGGGTGCGGACGTCACCGACGAGGCCGTGGCCACCTCCTCGCCGGCGTCCGATGCAGCGACCGAGAGCGAGGCCCCCTCTGCGGAGCCGACGGGAGGCGCCGCCACCGCGCCCGAGCTCGACGAGGACTCGACCTCGCGCGCGCTGGCGCTGCTGCTCGGCGCCCTCGGCGTGGTCGTCCTGCTCGCCGGCGTGCTCGTCATCGCGATCCGGCGCCGCCCCTCGGAGTGAGCCGGCGCACCCCGTCCGCGTGGCCCGCAGGACCACCGTGCGGAAATGTTGTGTGACATAGGTACCCGGCGTACCGATGTGACACGGCATATTCCTGCGCGACGGGGCGCCCGGCGTGGCATGCAGCGCGGACCAGGTGGCTGCGCGAGATCTCCGCGGTCGCCGCATCGACCTGGGCCCGGTCAGAGGGCCACGAGGACCGCAACCACCACGAGGAGCAGCCCGAGGATCACCAGGGCCAGACCCAGCCGGGAGACCGGGCGGGCCTGCTCCATACCCGGAGGAGCAACGGTGGGCACGGACCTCGGAGGATCGACCGGCCCAGGAGGGACGTCGCCCGGCAGTGCCGGCACCTGGTCGAAGACCTCTACGTCGGTGTCGCCGAGCTCGGCCGCGCTGCCTGCGACGAGTCCGGTCGCGCGCAGCGCACCGGCGGCCTCCTCCGCCGAGGCCGGGCGATCCGCGGGGTCGGCCGCCGCCAAGGCGAGGACGACGCGGGCAAGGGCGGGAGGCACGTCGGCGTGGACGAGACCGCCGGCCAGGTCCGCGCCGTCCTCGGGACGCTGCGCGGTGAGCAGCTCGTAGGCGGTGAGCCCGGCGCCGTAGAGATCGGCGCGCGGGTCCGGGTCCCAGCCCGGCGCCAAGGTCTCGGGAGCGGCATACCCCCTCGTGCCCGGGACCTGGGGGCCGTGGGTGAGGCGTGGCTGGTCGACCGCAGCGGCGATCCCGAAGTCCGCCAGGCGCAGGTGCGGCATACCCCGGCCGGTCGCGTCCAGAAGGAGGTTGGCGGGCTTGACGTCGCGGTGCACCAGCCCGGCGGCGTGGATCGCGGCGAGCGCCTGCAGCAGCTGGTCGAGCAGCGTGGCGACCCACCGCGCCGGCAGCGGCCCGTGGTCGCCGACGAGCGTCGCGGCCGACCCTCCCCGCACGATCGGCATGGTGAAGAGCACGCGGTCGTCCTCTCCCGCCCAGCCCAGCGGCGTGAGCACGTGCGGGTGGTGGACGCGCACGGCCTGCTCGCGGACGAAGCGCAGCAGGCTGGCCGCGTCGGCCTGGCGCATCACCTTGGCGGCGACGTGCCGGCCCTCGCGGTGGTCCAGGACCCGCCAGACGTCGCCGGTGCCGCCGGACCCCAGGGGGTCGACGAGCTCGTAGCGGCCCGCGAACATCTCTCCCACGAGCACCCAGGGTAGGCGGGCGGGTCAGCCCCGGCCGACCACCCGCCGCCAGCTGCGGGTCCCGTCGCCGCCGGCGAGGTGCGCCACGAGCTCGTCGGCGGCCGCGTGGAGCGCGTCGTCGTCCATCGGCGCGAGGGCGTCGAGGAAGAAGATCGCCGAGGTCGTGCCGTCGTGCAGCTGGGTGCGGCGGCCCTGGCGCCAGTTCCACCGGCGGCAGGTCACGCCGACGTCGTCGCGCCACACGACCTCGCCCGGCTCGGGGTGCTCGACCACGTCCTGGCCCTCGGCGACCGTGTCGAAGGGCTCCTCGCCGGTAGCGCGCACGAGGCGCGGCGCACCGGCATACCTGTGGAGGTCCTCCCCGCCGAGCGGCACCTGGTGCAGCACCGACACCGCGTTGTAGACGTCGGTGAGCCGGTTGACGCGCGGCAGCCCGGCCGGTGCGCGCCGGGTCAGGGCCTCGAGGCTGTTGCGGGTGCGCTGGGGCTTGGCACCGAAGGCCCGGTATGCCGTGCGCCACGCCTCCACGTGCGACAGCTCCTGGACGGGCACGTCGGCGAGCAGCTCCCGCGCGTGCTCCTCCGCGCGGACGAGCAGGGTCTCGCTGGCGGGGCCGCTGGGTGCAGGCTCGATGCCGTCGACGACGAGAAGCAGGGCGCGGTAGTCGGGACAGAGCTCGAGCACGGCGTCGTCGACGCTGGCGGCTGCGAGCAGGTCCTCGGGCTGGAGCGTGGGCTGTGGCATGGCGCCACCTTAGGGCCCGCGAAGGCGACCGGCCGGCGGCAGCAGGAGTCGCACAGCCCCTTCCCCGACACCGTCTGAGCCCTCCCCTGTGAGCTGAGCCTCGCCCCTCCGACCTGTGCATCGAAAAATGACTTGTGCAGGGGATATATCTCCCGCACAAGTCATCTCTGCGTGCACAGGTCGGTCACCGGGGTCCGTCAGGCTGCGAAAGGTGTGCAGGGCGCCTCCCGGTCGAGGAAGGGGGTCAGCCGGCGCGGACGGCCTGGAGGAGGTCGCCGGCGGCGTCGAGGGGGCGCGCGCCCTCGCGCCAGACCGCGCGCAGCGGGCGGGCGAGGTCGACGCCGTCGACGGGCACGCGGACGAGCCGCCCCGAGTCGACCGCCTCGCGGACCGCGTGCTCCGACAGCACCGCCGGAGCCACGCCGGCCATCGCCGCGACGCGGACCGCCGCGCTGCTGGCCAGCGCCTGGGCCGGCTCGGTGACGTCGAGGCCCGCGCGCTCGAGCGCGTGCTCGAGCGCGTCGCGCGTGCCCGACCCCGCCTCGCGCACGACCAGCGCCGTGCCGGCCAGCTGCTCGGCGCTCAGCGGCGAGCGCCGCCGCGCCCAGGCGTGCCCGGGCGCCACGACGACGACCAGGTGGTCGGTGCCGACGCGCCTGGAGCGCACGCCCTTGCCGAGGTGGGAGGACTCGACGAAGCCGAGGTCGGCGCTGCCCTCCACGACCGCCGCGGTCACCTGCACCGAGTTGCCCACCTCGAGCTGCACCTCGACCGCGCCGGGCCGTTCGCGGTAGTCCGCGAGCCAGCCGGGCAGGAGGTACTCCGCGACCGTCTGGCTGGCCGCGACCCGCAGCCGGGAGGCCCGCGTCGTGCCGAGCGCGGCCATGCTGGCGGTCAGCCGCTCGGCGGCCGCGAGCGCCTCGCGCCCCCAGTCGACGACGAGCGCCGCCTCGGTGGTCAGCGCGGTCCCCCGCGTCGAGCGGACGAGCAGCGGCACGCCGCTGCGCCGCTCGAGCCGCTGCAGGGCGCGGCTCGCGTTGGGCTGGGCCATGCCGACCGCCGCAGCGGCCGCGCCGATGCTGCCGTGGTCCTCGACCGCGACCAGGAGCTCGATGACGCCCAGGTCGGGCCAGCGGTCCAGAGACATATCGCCAGGATATGCCTGTGATGCCGAGGTCAGGCTACCGAGCGCCCCGGCACCGGCGTTCCATGGAAGACATGCCGACCAACACCGCTCCCGGTGGAGCGACCACGACCCTGGACCGCGCACCCCATACCCCCGAGAAGTCGGCGTCCGTCTGGCCGGGCGTGCTCGTCTGCCTCGCCGCGGCGCTCGTGGCGCTCGGCGTGCAGCAGGTGGTGCCCGGGCTGAGCGCGCTGCTGGTCGCGATCCTGCTCGGGGTGGCCGCCTCGCACCTGGTCCGCCTGCCCGAGACGGTCAGGCCCGGCGTCGCGGTCTCGGCCAAGCGGCTGCTCCGGCTCGGGATCGTCCTGCTCGGCCTGCAGCTGGCGCTGGACGACATCGTCGCGCTCGGATGGGGCACGATCGCCGTGGTCGTCGCGGTCGTCTCGCTCGGCCTGGGCGGCACGGTGCTCATGGGGCGGCGGCTCGGGCTGTCGCGGGGGCAGTCGGTGCTGATCGCGTCCGGCTTCTCGATCTGCGGGGCGGCCGCGGTCGCGGGCGTGGAGGGCACAGTCGAGCGCGAGGACGAGGACGTCGCGACGGCGATCGCGCTGGTCGTGATCTTTGGGACGGCCATGATCGGCGTGGCCCCGGCGCTCCTGGCGCTGACCGGCCTGCCGGCCGACGTGCGGGGCATGATCGCCGGCGGGTCCATCCACGAGGTCGCGCAGGTCGTGGCCGCGGGCGGGATCATCGGCGGCGGCGCGCTGGCGACGGCGGTCGTGGTCAAGCTCGCGCGCGTGCTCATGCTGGCGCCGGTCGTCACCGTGCTCGGGGTGCTCGAGCGGCGGCGGGTGGGCGCCGCGGGCCGCGAGGGTGCCTCCCGTCCGCCGCTGGTGCCGCTCTTCGTCGTCGGGTTCCTGGCCGCCGCGCTGCTGCGCACGTTCGTGCCGCTGCCGGAGCCGGTCCTCGACGGCGCCCACCACCTGCAGGTGCTGCTGCTGGCGGCGGCGATGTTCGCGCTCGGGCTGGGCGTGCACGTCAGCATGCTGCGCAAGGCGGGGCCGCGGCCGTTCGTGCTCGGCGCGCTGGCCACGGTGCTCGTGTCGGCGGTGGCCACGACCGGCTTCCTGCTGGTCGCGTAGAGCCGATCCTCAAGTTCTTCCCAGGCTCGGGCGGCAGAGTGGGTCGTGCCATGCCACCGTTCCGCCGCCTGACCAGTGCGCCTGCGCTGGCCGGGATGCTGGTGGTGCTGACGGCGCTCGCCGCCGGTCCGCTGCGCCCGCTCGACCAGCTGCTCCAGGCGAGGTGGTCCAAGCGGCTCACCCCCGACCTCACCGTCTTCCTCGACCAGGTCCCCAACGCCGTCGCCGGCCAGGCCGTCTGCCTGCCCGTGCTCGCGCTCGTCGCGCTCACGCTCGCGTGGCGGCACCGGACCTGGCACCCGGTCGTGGTCGCCGCCGCGGCGGAGGCCGGCTTCTTCCTCGTCGTCGGCGGGCTCAAGGTCGTGCTGGCCCGCAGCTCGCCGCGCGTGGGTGACGGCAGCTTCTTCAGCGGCGGCATGCTCGAGCACGGGTGGTACGGCATCGCCTTCCCCTCCGGCCACGCGTCCGAGGCGATCCTCATCTACGGGACGGCGGCCTACCTGCTGACCCGCTACGCCCATCCCGACACGCGCGTGCGCGGCCGCCTCGCCGTCATCGTCACCGCCATCGTCGTCAACGCGCTGGGCGTGGCCTACTACCTGGGCTTCCACTGGCCCACCGACCTGCTCGGCGGCCTGCTCACGGGCGGCCTGGTCCTGCGCGTCATCGTCGACGTCGACCGCGCGTGGGCGCGTCACGCCCTGGCGCACGAGCACGCCTCCGCGCGCGACCTTGTCCGGGCACTGCTCCCCGCCCGGGGACGCGCTCTTGCGCCGCTGCCCGACCGTGCGCGCGCCCTGCAGCATGCGCGGTCCACCAGCGTCCGCGGCTGAGGACGACCCCCTACGCTGGTCACCGATGAAGGTCGCGATCAACGGCATCGGCGTGGCCGGCCCGGCGCTGGCCTACTGGCTGCGCCGCCTGGGCCACGAGCCGGTGCTCCTCGAGCGGGCGCCGGCCCTGCGCACGGGCGGCTACGTCATCGACTTCTGGGGTATGGGGTACGAGCTCGCCGGGCGGATGGGCATCGTCCCCGAGCTGCGCGAGCGCGGTTACGTCGTCGACGAGCTGCGGGCGGTGGACGCCGCCGGCCGGACGACGGCGAGCGTCCCCGTGGCCCCGATGCGCGAGGCCCTCGACGACCGCTACGTGAGCGTCGCCCGCAGCGACCTGTCGGCGGCGGTCCTCGCCGCGTGCGGCGACGTCGAGACCCGCTTCGGCGTGTGGGTGGAGGACCTGGCCCAGGACGACCGCGGCGTCGACGCGACCCTGTCCGACGGGACCACCGAGCGCTTCGACCTCGTCGTCGGCGCCGACGGGCTGCACTCGCAGGTGCGGCGCCTCGCCCTCGGCCCGGCCCAGCACTTCGAGCGGCCCCTCGGCTGCGTGGTCGCGGCGGTGCGGATGCGCGACTACCCGCACCGTGACGAGCTCGCCTACGTGCTGCACACCGTGCCCCGGCGGCAGGTCGGCCGCTTCACGATGCACGACGGGGAGACGCTCGGCCTGCTGGTCTGCCGCGACGACGCGGCCGGCCCGGGCGCCTTCGGCACGCCCTCCGGGCCCGAGCCGGACGCGGACGAGCAGCGGGCCGCCCTGCGACGGGCCTTCTCCGGGATGGGGTGGGAGACGCCCGAGATCCTCGAGCGCCTCGGGTCGGCCGAGGACTTCTACTGCGACCGGGTCAGCCAGATCCACCTGCCGCGCTGGTCCTCGGGCCGGGTCGCGCTGGTCGGCGACGCCGCGGCCTGCGCCTCGCTGCTCGCCGGCGAGGGCACGGGCCTGGCGATGATCGAGGCCTACGTCCTGGCCGGCGAGCTCGACCGGCACCGGGACGACGTCCCCGCCGGGCTGCGCGCCTACGAGGACCGGCTCCGCGGCTTCATCACCCGCAAGCAGCGCTCCGCGCTGCGCACCCGCGGCTTCTTCGCCCCGAGCAACGCGCTGGTCCTCGCCGCGCAGAAGGTCGGGATGCGGGTCGCCTCGGTGCCGCTCGTGGCCAGGCTCGCCGCCCGCGGCTTCACGGACGACCTGGAGCTGCCTCGCTACGAGCGCTGAGCGGCCGGCACGGCGACCCTCTCAGCGCCGTTCGCCCCGAAGCGCCCGCACCAGCTCCTCCCCCGCCGTCTCCCGGATCGTGGCGGCGTCCCCGACCACGACCAGCTTGTCGGTGGCGCGGGAGAGCCCGACGTAGAGCCGCTCGCGCGCCCGGTCGCGCGGCTCGGCCTCGTTGAAGCACAGCACGACCGCGCGCCGCTCCAGCCCCTTGCACCCCAGCACGTGCCCGTAGAACACGTCGTCGCCGTCCCAGAACGTGCGCCAGTAGCCCTCCTGGTCCAGCGCCTCCTGCCTCGCGTGCTGCTCCGGGTGCCGCGTCCCGGTGGTGATGAGCGCCACGTGCTCGGGCGGCCAGCCCTCGTCGAGCAGCTTCTCCACCTCGTCGTCAGCCACCCCGAGCGCCTCCTCCGCGCCGGCCTGCACGAACTGCACCTCCGGCCCGTCGCCGCCGAGCGCCCGCATCCGCATCGGCGCGAGCGGCCCGAAGCTCTGCGCGATCTGCCGCGTGTTGCGCAGGTTGTGGTCGAGCACCAGCGGCACCAGCGCCACCGGCGGGCGGCCGAAGCGTGCGAAGACCCGCTGGTTCTCGTCGGAGTAGACGTAGAGCCCGCCCGTGTCCGGGTCCTTGAGCGCGCCGAGCAACGGCGTCCACCAGTCCTCCGCGAAGTCCTGCGCCTCGTCGACGATGATCGCGTCGAACTTCCTGCCCTCCGGCAGCTCCGCGACCTGCTCGGCCATCAGCGCGGGCAGCTCCTTCTCCCAGAACTCGCTGTCGTTGCGGTCCGCGGCGATCTCGACGCCCCACTCGCGCCCGAGCTCCTCGAACCGTCCGATGAACGCCGGCCGCGACTTGCGGGCCTCGCCCTCGAACGACCTCTTGAACCACTCGCCCAGCCCGATCGAGTAGCACAGCAGCGCCACCCGCTGCGCCTTCTTGTCGCCGAAGCCGCGCGTCAGCTGCTTGGCCTGCGCCATCGCGAGGACGGTCTTGCCGCTGCCCGCGCCGCCGCGCACCTCGACGCGCTCGAGCAGCCGCGTGACCGAGAGGATCATCGCCTGCTCCTGGGTGAGCCGGTCGGCGCGCGCCTCGCGGTCGTCGGCCTCGGCCATCACCTCGTGCCGCATGAGGTTGCGGCCGGTGAGGATCTCGACGATCAGGGCCACGTCGTCGTGCGTCGGCGCCCGGTAGTTGGTCCCGTGCGTCCGCGCGAGCTCCCGCAGGCGCCGCGCCAGGTGCCTCTGGTCGTCCTTGCCGTGGACCATGTCGCGCCCGCACTCCGGAGTCGCGAAGCCCTCCGGGACCTTCGAGTATGGAGTGACCACCGCGTGCGACCACCGCACCCTGCTCAGGGAGGAGTCGCGCCAGCGCGGGTCGGTCTGCACGTAGGCCCGGATCGCGTGCTTGGCCCGCCTGGCCTGGCCGACCGGGTCGATCGTGCGCGAGCCTCCCCCGCCGTGCTGCCACCAGCGGCCCTGCTCGTCCACCTTGACGCTGCCGCCCTTGACCTCGACCACGACGATGCCCGCGTCGGGCATGAGGACGACGAGGTCGGCCTCGTGGTCCTGGACCTCGTCGGTGAGCCGCAGGTTGGCCACGAGCACGTCGTCCTCGCCCAGCTGCGCCGCGAGCCGCTCCCACACCTCGCGCTCGGTGTGGTTGGCGAACGCCGGCTCCGCAGGGATCAGCCGAGCGCCCACGTCATACCCCTGCCTGCCCAAGCTCCGGTGCTCATGACCGGAGCATAGGACCCGGCGCCCACAGAGTGCGCCTCAGGAGCCGAGCGCCTGGCGCACGAGGGCGAGCGCCGCCGCCGGGTCGAGGCCGAGCGCGCGCGTGGCGTCGGCGTAGCGCTCGGCCGCAGCCCTCGCCGAGGCAGCGGCGGGGGCGGCCCGGCCGGCCTCGACGGTGGCGCGCACGAAGGTGCCGGCGCGCCCGCGGCCCTCGAGCACCCCGTCGGCCTCGAGCTCGCGGTAGGCGCGGGCGACGGTGTTGGGCGCGATGCCCAGGTCGCCGGCGAGGCGTCGCACGGTGGGCAGGCGGTCCCCCGGGGCGAGCTCGCCGTCGGAGACCTGGGCGAGGATCTGCTCGCGCAGCTGGGCGAAGGGCGGGTCGGGGGAGGCCGGGTCGACGCGCAGCATCACGCCTCCGCCGCGCCCGCGCGGCCACCCCAGAGCCGGTCACGGAAGTGCTGCATCTCGGTCCGGCTCCCCGCGCTCGCGAGCGCCGCACCGATCACGAGCACGAAGGGCAGCACGTAGCCGGCGACGAGCAGCGCCAGGCTCCACCCCGGACCCGCCTGCCCGGCCGCGGTCGCGGCGGCCGAGGCGGCGTCGTCGAGGACGCTGCCGCAGACGATCAGGGACAGCAGGCTGACCAGCGGGGCGGCGAGGGCGAGCGAGCTCAGGGTCTGCGCGCGGACGGCGTCCTGCCAGTAGAGCTCGGCCTCGTCGCGCGCCGGCTGCGGCGCGTCGAGCAGCCGCCGGGTCGCGAGGCGGGAGAGCAGGAGCAGCACCGGGACGCCGACGGCCAGCAGCGGCACCGGGCTGCGCAGGACCGTCCCCGCGTCGAACCACTGCGTCGCCGTCAGCAGGAGCGTCCCGACGAGGGCCACGAGACCCGCACCGACGAAGACCCGCCCGACAGACCGGGCCTGGCGCGGCAGGTAGTCGCCGACCGTCGGGGACGTCGCTCGCGCCGTGCGCGTGCCCTCGGGGACGGTGCCCGGCCACAGCACGTCGGCCAGCGCCGCCCCCGCGGCGCCGGCCACGAAGAGCACCGAGAGGACGAAGAACCCGCCCGACGCCTCGTCCGCACGCGGCCACGTCTGGCTGAGGACGAGGGCGACCAGGCCGGCGGCGAGGATCCCCACGCCCGTGCCGCGGGAGCGGCGGGCCAGCCGCGCCTCCAGCGCCTCCTCCTGCTCGGCCGGCACCTGGGCACTGGCCTTCCTGGCGAGCGACCGGCGCAGGAGCGCGCGGTAGGGGCCGTAGGACGGCAGCAGCGCTGCCAGCGCTCCCACGGCGATCAGCACGACGGAGTCGACGAGCATGGTGGCCTCCTCAGGGTTGAGACAAAGGTAAACACATAACGGCTCTTTGTGTCAACACACAATCGCTGAGTGCACTGCGTGCCGAGGCGCGGCGCCCGGTCTGGCGCTGGCTGCTGATGGCGGGGACGCCCCTCGGCCGACCTGAGGGGCGCTCCCCCCGGTGCTACGTTCGAGGAGCGGCCCGTCGCAGGGGCGGGCACCTACGGGAAGGGCCACCATGACCGGACGCACGACCACCGCCGCCATCGCAGCCACCCTGGCTCTCGGGCTGCTCGGCCCCTCGGCCGCAGCCGCGCAGGGCCGCACCGCCTTCGACAAGGTGCAGCAGAAGGTGAGCGCCCAGCTGCAGGGCCAGGGCCTGAGCCACCGCCACCTGGGGGCCTGCGCGGACGACGACGGCACGCGCACCGACCCCGACCTCGCGGCGCTGGAGTGGCTGGCCGGCGACTGGACCGGCACCGGCTGGACGGCCACCGAGCAGGGGGTCACCCCATACATCCAGCACGAGCGCATCCGCGCGGTGGACGGCGGGGCGGTGCTCGACGTGACCGGCACCGGGACCGACGCCGCCACGGGCGAGGACGTCGTCTTCTCCGCGCACGCCACCGCGGTGCGCGACGCGGCCGGCGCCTACGTGTGGACCGCGGAGAGCCAGGGCTACACGACGGCGGTCGAGATGGAGGTCGGCGACGGCTGGTGGGCCTGGGAGCTCAGCTACGCGCCGGGGGTCACGATGCGCTACGAGACCACGTCGTCGCACGGCGGCCGCGCCTGGCACGAGACGGGCATGATCACGACCGACGGCGGGCAGACCTGGACGCCGACCATGGAGATGACGCTGATCAAGACCTGCGACGCCTGAGGGCTGAGCTGCCCCGGACGCTGCCCGCACGTCGGTGCTGCACTTCCGGTGTTGCGTTCGTCGCGCTCTAGACACGACGACCGCCACACCGAGAGTGCATGACCGACTTCGGGCGCTCAGAGCAGGCCGCGAAGCGCGCG
>CAZONQ010000032.1:0-22096 GCA_964581125.1 uncultured Ornithinimicrobium sp. | reverse complement strand
GGCGGGCAGACGTCGCACCGACCCACGAACTCCGCCGCCAGTCCCGCGAGGGCGTTTTCGACCGGGCTGCCCGACCAGTCCGCTGACCAGGGAGCGCAACCGGGCCGCCCGACCGGCGCCGCCCGGCCAGGGCCGTCCGACCGGCGCCGCCCGACCAGGGCCGTCCGACCGGCGCCGACCGGCCAGGGCCGCCCGGCCGGGGAGCGCGCCCCGCTCACACGACGGGCTCGGGCGACTCGAGCACCTGCCTCAGCAGCGGCGTCGTGGCCCCGACGGAGACCCGCACGACCAGGAGGCCGAGCACGAGGGCACCGACGACCGACAGGAGGGTGAGGGGGTCGACGAGCAGCGCAACACCGGTCAGGGGGAAGACCACGACCGCACCGGCGGCGGCCGACACCGCGCACACCGTCACCAGGGGCTGCAGCACCACGTGCCGACGGGTGCCCTCGAGCGTCGCGCGGGGCGTGCCGAGCCGGTCGAGCGCGACGTAGAGGTCGCGACGGTCGAAGACCTCGGCCGCGGCATGCACGGTGATCGAGGCGGCCAGCGTCACGAACGCGATGGCGATGGTCAGCAGCACCCCGGTCTTCATG
Source organism: uncultured Ornithinimicrobium sp. (assembly GCA_964581125.1). Lineage (GTDB taxonomy): Bacteria > Actinomycetota > Actinomycetes > Actinomycetales > Dermatophilaceae > Ornithinicoccus. The sequence continues at coordinate 21,500 of CAZONQ010000032.1, read as the reverse complement.
TCGGTCGTCAGCATGGCGTCCGCGGGCGTCTGGGAGGCGCCCGAGGCGATGTCGGTCAGCGCCAGCCCCGCACCGACGACGACGCTGATGAAGGACACCATGGCCACGCCGCTGACCTGTCGCCAGACCGCGCGCGGGTCGTCCAGCACGGTCCTCGCGGCGAGCATCCGGGCCACCGCCTTGGTGCCGCCCCCGCCCCGCCGCAGGCTGCGGCGCGCGAGCAGGCCCAGCAGCCACGGGCCGATGACGTTGATCACGGCCAGCCCCATGCCCAGCATCGTCACCATGATGAGGATCGCCGTCACCATCGACCCAGCCATGCCGACCGTGCGGCCGGCGAGCGACAGCGCGCCGATCACAGCCACGGTGACGATCACACGCACCCAGTGCGCACCGGCGGGCACCTCGCGGGTGCGGACGCCCAGCGGGGTGATGGCGACCTTCTGCAGGCCGAGCGCGGCCGCGACGACGGCCGTCGACACCAGCGCGAGGACCGTGAGGGCGGCCACCGGGAGCGAGGGCACCACCGCCGCCGCCCCGATGGGACCGCCGACGAAGCTGACGAGACCGACCAGCGGCGCGAGCGCCAGGTGGCCGAGCACGCCCAGCAGCACCCCGGTCGCCGCGAGAGCGCCGGCCTCGAGGACGCTCAGCCGCACCAGCAGCCGCCGCGGGGCCCCGAGCAGGCGGAGCGACGAGAGCCGGGTGTCGCGGCGCCGCGTGGACAGCCGGACCGCCGAGCCGGACAGCGACAGCAGGGGCACGGCGAGGATGACCAGGGCGATGCCGGCGAGCGCGGCGTACATGCCCTGGTAGCTCGGGTCGACGAGCTCCTCGTCCAGCTGCAGGAAGAACTCGGCCCCGCCCGCGACGGTCAGCGTCAGCGCGGTGACCACCGCGAAGGCGATGACCGGCAGCAGCTGGCTGCGCCGGTCGGCGGGGCCGCCGCGCAGGAGCAGGGGCGCCAGGTCGCGCATCCGCGCGCCGCGCTGCGCGAGAGGGGTATGGAGACCGCTCACCGCAGTGCTCATCGCTCGCCCCCGCGCACGACGAGGCCGTCGGCCAGGTGCACCACCCGGTCGCAGGTCTGCGCCACCTGGGGGTCGTGGGTCACCACGACGAGCGTCCGCCCGCGGTCCCGGGTGCTGGAGAGCAGCGCGGACATCACCTCGGCCGACGTCGCCGAGTCCAGCGCCCCCGTCGGCTCGTCGGCGAAGACCACCACGGGGTCCGCCACCTGCGCACGGGCGATCGCCACGCGCTGCTGCTGACCACCGGAGAGCTGGCCGAGCCGACGGTCCTCGAGGCCGGCCAGGCCCAGCGCCGCCATCCACTCCGCGGCCAGCGTCTGCGCGGCACGGCGGTCGGCGCCGCCGAGCATGAGGGGCAGCGCGACGTTCTCGACGGCGGTCAGCTCGGGCAGCAGCAGCCCCTGCTGGAAGACGAAGCCGAAGCTGCGCAGCCGCACGGCGGCCCGCTCCTCGGCGTCGAGCCCGGCCAGGTCGAGCGACCCGTGCCGGGGGTCGTGGAGCAGGACGGACCCGGAGTCCGGGGCGAGCACGCCGGCCAGGCAGTGCAGCAGCGTGCTCTTGCCGGAGCCGGACGCGCCCATGACGGCGACGGCCTCCCCGGGCCAGAGCTCGATGCCGACGCCGGCCAGCGCGACGGTCGGCCCGTAGGTCTTGGTCAGTCCCCGCCCGGCGAGGGTCGGGCGTGCCCCGGCGGGGTCGGGCCACGCAGAGGAGCGGCCACGGTGCAGGTCGGTGTTCTGTCTCATGGTTCCACCGTCGGGGGAACGACCCGCGGGCGTCGTCCGCTCACGGTCGGATCTGTGGCGCGCGTGGCTACGACCACGGTCGTGCCCGGGTGCGGCGACCGGCGCCGGGACCGCCCCGTCGGGGGAGTGGTTTACTCGGAGACGTGAACGACGACGTGACCACGCGGCATACCCGAGCCGTCCGCGACCTCGAGGCAGGGATCGAGAAGGACTTCGGGCGCAACCTGAGCTACGGCGACTACCTCGACCTCCACACGGTCCTCTCCGCCCAGCACCCCCGGGCCGTGCCGCCCCGTCACGACGAGCTGCTCTTCATCATCCAGCACCAGACCTCCGAGCTGTGGCTCAAGCTCATGCTCCACGAGCTCACCTCCGCGCGCGAGCTGATCCGCGCCGACGACCTCCAGCCCGCGCTCAAGCGGCTCGCCCGCGTCAAGCACATCCAGCACACGCTCACCGAGCAGTGGTCGGTGCTGGCCACGCTCACCCCGAGCGAGTACGCCCAGTTCCGGTCCTTCCTCGCGACCGGCTCGGGCTTCCAGTCCTGGCAGTACCGCGCCGTCGAGTTCTCCCTCGGCAACAAGAACCCGGACATGCTGCGGGTCTTCGAGCACGACCCGGAGGTGCACGACGAGCTCGCGCGGCTGCTGCACGAGCCGAGCCTCTACGACGAGGTGCTCCGCTGGCTCGCCCGCCGGGGGCACCCGGTGCCGCAGGAGGCGCTGGAGCGGGACGTGACCCTGCCCTACGAGGGCTACGAGGGGGTGGTGGACGTCTTCACCGAGGTCTACGCCGACCCGGCCCGGCACTGGGTCGAGTACCACGTCGCCGAGGACCTCGTCGACGTCGAGGACAACTTCCAGGTATGGCGCTTCCGCCACCTCAAGACCGTCGAGCGGATCATCGGGTCGAAGCGGGGGACCGGCGGGTCCTCGGGCGTGCCCTTCCTGCGCAGGGCCCTCGACCTCACCTTCTTCCCCGAGCTCTACGACGTCCGGGCGAGGGTGCAGGACGTCACCGCGGACGGCTACCACGGAGGAGACGCGTCGTGAGCGCACCGACGACTGGGCAGCGGACGCCCACGCGGGCCGACGCGCAGGCCCTGGACGCGGCCGACCCGCTGGCCGCCTACCCCGACCGGTTCGAGCGCGCCGAGGGCGTGGTCGCCTACTTCGACGGCAACTCCCTGGGCCGTCCGGTCGCCGGCGCCGCCGAGGAGATGGCCCGCTTCGTCCGCGAGGACTGGGGCACCCGTCTCATCCGCAGCTGGGACGACGGCTGGATGCGCTGGCCCGAGGAGGTCGGCGACCTCGTCGGCCGCGTCGTGCTCGGCGCCTGCGCGGGCCAGACGGTCGTCGCCGACTCGACGACGGTCATGCTCTACAAGCTCCTGCGCGCGCTCGTCGACCACCAGGTCGCGCTCGACCCCGCCCGCACCGAGATCGTCCTCGACCGCGACAACTTCCCGACCGACCGCTACGTCGCCGAGGGCGTCGCCGCCGAGCGGGGTATGACGTTGCGCTGGCTCGACGTCGACCTCGCCGCCGGCGTCACCCCCGACCAGGTGGCCGGCGTGGTCGGCGACCGCACCGCCGTGGTGCTGCTCTCGCACGTCGCCTACCGCTCCGGCTGGGTCGCCGACGCCGAGGCCATCACCAAGATCGTCCACCGTGCCGGCGGTCTGGTGCTGTGGGACACCTGCCACTCGGCCGGGTCGGTGCCGATCCACGCCGACCGGTGGGGCTGGGACGCCGCGGTCGGCTGCGACTACAAGTACCTCAACGGCGGTCCGGGCGCACCCGCGCACGCCTACCTCGCGGCCCGGCTGCACGACATACCCACGCTGCGTCAGCCCGTGCAGGGCTGGTGGGGGCGGCGCGACCAGTTCCTCATGGAGCAGGGCTACCGCCCCGAGCCGGGCGTGCGCTCCCTCGTCAGCGGCACCGCCCCGATCCTGGGCATGGTGCCGGTGCGGATGGCCGTCGAGATGCTGGGCGAGGCCGGCATCCAGGCCGTCCGGACCAAGTCGCTGGCCCTCACCGACCTGGCGTGGTCGATCGTCGAGGACTGGCCTGCCGAGCTGGGCGTCACCATCGCCAGCCCGCGCAACCACGAGCGCCGGGGCGGCCACATCACGCTCAAGCACCCCGACTTCGCCGAGGTCAACCGGCGGCTGTGGCGGCGCGGCGTCATCCCCGACTTCCGCGCCCCCGACGGGCTGCGCATCGGCCTCGCGCCGCTGTCGACCCGCTTCGTCGAGGTGTGGGACGGGCTGGAGGCCGTGCGCGAGGAGCTCGAGCGGCTCCGGTGAGCTGACGTGCCCGCCTGGGTGCTGCACGTCGACCTCGACGAGTTCATCGCGGCCGTCGAGGTGCTGCGGCGCCCCGAGCTCGCGGGCCGGCAGGTGGTCGTCGGCGGCAGCGGCGACCCCACCGAGCGCGGCGTCGTCGCGACCGCCTCCTACGCGGCGCGAGAGCTCGGCGTCGGCTCCGGTATGCCGTTGCGCACCGCCGTGCGCCGCGCGCCGGACGCCGTCTTCCTCCCCGTCGACAAGCCCGCCTACGAGGCCGCGTCGGCGGAGGTGATGACGGTGCTGCGGGCCGTCCCGGACGTCCAGGTGCAGGTGCTCGGCTGGGACGAGGCGTTCGTCGGGGCGCGCACCGACGACCCCGAGGCGCTCGCCCGGCGCCTCCAGGAGGACGTGCTGGCCGGCACCCGCCTGCACTGCACGGTGGGCATCGGGGACACGACCGTGCGCGCCAAGATCGCCACCGGCTTCGGCAAGCCGCGCGGCGTCTTCCGGCTCACCGCGGAGACCTGGCTGGAGGTCATGGGGGAGCGGCCCACCCGCGACCTGTGGGGCGTCGGGCCCAAGGTGTCCGCCCGGCTCGCCCGGCACGGGATCACCACCGTCGCCGGGCTGGCCGCCGCGGACGAGGTCGTGCTGGTGGAGGAGTTCGGCCCGCGGATGGGCCCGTGGTTCGCCCAGCTCGGGCGCGGCGAGGGCGCCAGGGAGGTCGACCCGTCGCCGTGGGTGGCCCGCGGCCACAGCCGGGAGCGGACCTTCCAGCAGGACGTGGACGACCCGGAGGTGCTGCGCGAGGAGCTGCGCGCGCTCGCCGCGCAGGTCCTCGACGACGTCGCGGCGGAGGGCCGACCGGTGGTGCGGGTGACGCTCAAGGTCCGCTACGTGCCCTTCCTCACCCGGTCCTACGGGCGCAAGATCCCGGAGACCGACGACCGGGAGGCGGTCGTGCGGACCGTGCTCGACCTCGCGGACCGGCTCGAGCCCGGGCGGGCGGTGCGTCTCGTCGGCGTCCACCTGGAGATGGTCGTGCCCGAGGGGCGGCGGGAGGGGACGACGCCCACCCGGGCCGCCTGGTGAGCGGCCCGTCTACGCTGGCCGGGTGAGCGACGCCACCCACTTCGACCTCGTCATCGTCGGCAGCGGATCGGGCAACTCGCTCGTCACGCCCGAGCTCGAGTCCCGCCGCACCGCCATCGTCGACGAGGGCGTCGGCAGCACCGGGGCCTTCGGCGGCACCTGCCTCAACGTCGGCTGCATCCCCACCAAGATGTTCGTCTACGCCGCCGAGGTCGCCCGCACCGTCCGCGACGCCGGGAGGTTCGGCGTCGACGCCACGCTCGACGGGGTGCGCTGGCGCGACGTGCGCGACCGCGTCTTCGGCCGGATCGACCCGATCAGCGAGGGCGGGCGGGACTACCGCGTCGAGGCCGACCACACCGAGGCCTACCTCGGGCACGCCACCTTCGTCGGCGACCGCGAGCTCGAGGTGCGGATCACCCAGCCGGGCGGCAGGCACGAGGTCGGCAGCGTCCGGCGGATCACCGGCGACCAGGTCGTCGTCGCCACCGGCTCCCGGCCGCACGTGCCGCCGGAGATCCTCCGCTCCGGCGTGCCCTTCCACACCTCCGACTCGGTGATGCGCGTCGACGAGCTGCCCGCGAGCATCGTCGTCGTGGGCGGCGGCGTGATCGCCGCCGAGTTCGCGCACGTCTTCTCCGCGCTCGGCGTGCGCGTCACGGTGGCCACCCGCACCGGCCGGATGCTGCGGGTCATGGACCGGGAGATCTCGCAGGCCTTCACCGACCTGGCCCGGGAGCGGTGGCACCTGCACACCGACGCCCAGCCGGTCGGCGCCCGCAGCGGCGGAGAGGGCGTCGAGCTGGTCCTCGCCGACGGCAGCACCGTCACCGGGGAGATGCTCCTCGTCGCCACCGGCCGCACCCCCAACAGCGACGACATGGGCCTGGCGACGGCGGGCGTCGACGTGCACCCGGACGGCCGCGTCGTCGTCGACGAGCACGGCCGCACCAGCGCGCCCGGCGTCTGGGCGCTCGGCGACGTCAGCTCGCCGCACCAGCTCAAGCACGTGGCCAACCACGAGGCGCGCGTCGTGGCGCACAACCTCGCCCACCCCGACGACCTGCGCTCCTTCGACCACCGCTACGTCCCGTCCGCCGTCTTCAGCGACCCGCAGCTGGCCATGGTCGGGCTCACCGAGGAGCAGGCCCGGGAGCAGGGCCACGACGTGACGGTCAAGACCCAGCGCTACGGCGACGTCGCCTACGGCTGGGCGATGGAGGACACCACCGGCCTGTTCAAGGTGGTGGGCGACCGCGCGACCGGCCACGTCCTCGGTGCCCACGTCATGGGGCCGCACGCCTCCAGCCTGATCCAGCCGGTGATCCAGGCGCTGAGCCTCGGTGGCCCCGACGGCGCGTTCACCGCCGAGCAGCTGGCCCGGGGGCAGTACTGGATCCACCCCGCGCTCGCCGAGGTCCTCGAGAACGCCCTCCTCGGCCTGGAGGTCGACCCCGCCCCGCGGTGACCTGGGCCGCACCCGGAGCGCGGACACGTAGCATGAGCAGCATGTCCGCCACGACGACCCCCAGCCCGACGGCGCCGACCTCCTCCGACGAGCGTCCGCCCTTCCGCGTGCGCGACCTCGCGCTGGCCGAGCAGGGCCGTCACCAGATCCGTCTGGCCGAGCACGAGATGCCCGGGCTCATGGCGCTGCGCGAGCGCTTCGCGAGCCAGCAGCCGCTCGCGGGCGCCCGGATCGCCGGGTCGCTGCACATGACCGTGCAGACCGCCGTCCTCGTCGAGACCCTCGTCGCCCTCGGTGCGCAGGTGCGCTGGGCCTCCTGCAACATCTTCTCCACCCAGGACGAGGCGGCCGCGGCCGTCGCGGTCGGCCCGCACGGCACGCCGGAGGAGCCGCAGGGGGTGCCGGTCTTCGCCTGGAAGGGCGAGACCCTGGAGGACTACTGGTGGTGCACCACCCAGATCATGCTCTGGCCCGACGGCGAGGGCCCCAACATGATCCTCGACGACGGCGGCGACGCCACCCTCCTCGTGCACAAGGGCCGCGAGTGGGAGGGCCTGGGCGCGGTGCCGTCCCCGCAGCCCGAGGACCCGGAGGAGTGGCGGGTCGTCCTCGAGACCGTCCGCGCCGGCCTCGCCGAGCACCCCACGCGCTGGACCGACGTCGCCGCGGGGGTCCGCGGCGTGACCGAGGAGACCACGACGGGCGTGCACCGCCTCTACCAGCTGCACGAGGCGGGGGAGCTGCTCTTCCCGGCGATCAACGTCAACGACTCGGTGACCAAGTCCAAGTTCGACAACGTCTACGGCATCCGGCACAGCCTCGTCGACGGCATCAACCGCGCCACCGACGTGCTCATCGGCGGCAAGGTCGCGGTCGTGTGCGGCTACGGCGACGTGGGCAAGGGCTGCGCCGAGTCGCTCCGCGGTCAGGGCGCCCGCGTCGTCGTCACCGAGATCGACCCGATCTGCGCGCTGCAGGCGGCGATGGACGGCTACCAGGTCGCCACCCTCGAGGACGTCGTCGACCAGGCGGACTTCGTCATCACCGCCACCGGCTGCCGCGACGTCGTCACCGCCGACCACATGCGCCGGATGAAGGACAAGGCCGTGGTCGGCAACATCGGCCACTTCGACAACGAGATCGACATGGCCGGCCTGGCGCGGGTGCCGGGCGTGCGCCGGACCGAGATCAAGCCGCAGGTCCACGAGTGGACGCTGCCCGCCGAGCAGGTCGACGACGCGGAGCGGCCGGAGCGCTCGATCATCGTGCTGTCCGAGGGGCGTCTGCTCAACCTCGGCAACGCCACCGGGCACCCGAGCTTCGTGATGTCCGCCAGCTTCGCCAACCAGGTCCTCGCCCAGGTCGAGCTGTTCACCCGCCCGGACGACTACCCGCTCGGCGTCCACACGCTGCGCAAGGAGCTCGACGAGGAGGTCGCCCGCCTGCACCTGGAGTCGCTCGGCGCCGACCTCACCGAGCTGACCAAGACGCAGGCCGCCTACCTCGGGGTGGACGTGGCCGGCCCCTACAAGCCCGAGCTCTACCGCTACTAGAGGCGGCGCAGAGCGCAGGAGAACCAGCAGGAGGAACCCGTGACCGCCAGCGTGCTCGTCGTCGACGACGACCAGGCCCTCGCCGAGATGCTCGGCATCGTGCTGCGCAAGGAGGGCTACGACGTCGCCACGTGCGGCGACGGAGGCCGGGCGCTCGCCATGTTCCGCGAGCTGCGCCCGGACCTCGTGCTGCTCGACGTCATGCTGCCGACGATGGACGGGATCGAGGTCGCCCGCCAGCTGCGCCTCGACTCGGGCGTGCCGATCGTCATGCTCACCGCGCGCACCGACACCAAGGACGTGGTGGCCGGTCTCGAGGCCGGCGCCGACGACTACGTCGTCAAGCCGTTCAAGCCGCAGGAGCTGCTCGCCCGCATCCGCGCCCGGATGCGGCGCGTCGACAGCGGCCAGGACGGGCGCCTCCAGGTGGGCGACGTCGTCATCGACGTCGCGGGCCACGAGGTGACCCGCGGCAACGAGACGATCCCGCTGACCCCGCTCGAGTTCGACCTGCTCGTCGCCCTCGCCAGCAAGCCGACCCAGGTCTTCGACCGGGAGTCGCTGCTGGAGCAGGTCTGGGGCTACCGGCACGCGGGCGACACCCGCCTCGTCAACGTCCACGTGCAGCGGCTGCGCTCCAAGATCGAGAAGGACCCCGAGAACCCCCAGATCGTGGTGACCGTCCGTGGCGTCGGTTACAAGGCCGGCCATCCCTGATCCCGGGGTCGACCAGGGCGGCGTGCGCGGCGGCGTCGGGGCCGACACCCGCGAGCAGGACGCCACGCCCCCGCCCGGCCGGCCGGGGCGCCGGTCCTCCTCGCCGCTGCGCGGCGTGCTCGACTGGTGGGAGCACTCCCTCCGGGTGCGGGTCATCACCACCACGGTCCTCGTGGGCCTGGCGCTGGCGGCGCTGCTCGGGACCGTGCTCTACCAGCAGATCGCCCAGGGCCTGGTCGACCAGGCGGTCGACATCGCGGTCCGCGACGCCTCCCAGCAGGTGGCCCTGGCGCAGGACGCCTTCGACTCGACCGACCGGCGGGACGACGCCGGCCTGTCGCTGACCGCCAACGACCAGGTGCAGTCGATGGCCGGCGGCAACCCCCAGGAGGGCCGGCGCGTCCTGCTGCTGCCCGCCCTCGACAACGAGCGCGACAGCCCCGTGCAGGGGATGTGGGTCGGCGTCGACGCCAGCGCCCTGCCCGGCAACCTGCAGGAGGCGATCGCGGCCGACCCGGAGAACCAGCAGGTCGTCGTCGTGCCGATGGAGCTCGTCGGCCAGGACGTGCCCGTCACCTCCGTGGTGGTCGGCTCGCGCGTCAGCCTGCTGCGGGCGGGTGCCTACGACCTCTTCCTCGTCTACCCGATGGGGCGGGAGCAGGAGACCCTCGACCTGGTCGGCCAGCTCTTCGTCGCCGCCGGCATCGCGCTCGTGCTGCTCGTCGCCGGCGTCGGCTGGCTGGCCACCCGCATGGTGACCGGGCCCGTCGAGGAGGCCGCCGCGGTCTCCCGGCAGCTCTCGCTCGGTCACCTCGACGAGCGGCTGCCCGTCAAGGGCACCGACGAGCTGGCGCAGCTGGCGACGTCCTTCAACACCATGGCCGACTCGATCCAGCTGCAGATCCGCGAGCTGCGCTCGCTGTCCCAGCTGCAGCAGCGCTTCGTCTCCGACGTCTCCCACGAGCTGCGCACGCCGCTGACCACGATCCGGATGGCCGGCGAGGTGCTGCACGCCTCGCGCGAGGACTTCGCCCTGCCGGTCGCCCGGTCGGCCGAGCTGCTCCAGCAGGAGCTGGACCGCTTCGAGGAGCTGCTCAACGAGCTGCTGGAGATCAGCCGCTACGACTCGGGGGCCTCCGTCCTGGAGCGCCACCCGGAGGACCTCGTCCCCGTGGTGCACGGCGCGGTCGAGGGCGTGGAGACCCTGGCCGCCCGCCTGGGGACCCGCCTGGACGTGCACGTCCCGGCCGACCCCGTGCTGGTCGAGATGGACGGGCGCCGTGTCGCCCGGATCCTGCGCAACCTGCTCGCCAACGCCATCGAGCACTCCGAGCAGCGCCCCGTGGTCGTCACCCTGGCCGCCGACGACAACGTCGTCTCCGTCTGCGTGCGGGACCACGGCATCGGCCTGGACGAGCAGCAGCAGGCGCACGTCTTCGACCGGTTCTGGCGGGCCGACCCCAGCCGGGACCGGACGACCGGCGGCACCGGCCTGGGGCTGGCGATCGCCCAGGAGGACGCCCGGGTGCACGGCGGCTGGCTGCAGCTGGGCAGCGCCCCCGGCGAGGGCACCTGCTTCCGCCTCGTCCTGCCCCGGAGGGCCACCTACGTCATCGCCGAGCCACCGCCGGCCGTCGGCCCGCCGCCCCCGCCCGGACGGCCCACCGGCGACGCCGAGGTGCCGCCGGTGGTGCTGGCGCTGGCCTCCCGGGAGAAGGAGGAGACGTGAGACCCCGGCTGACCCTGCTCCTCGCGGCCCTCGTGGTCCTGCTGACCGCGTGCAGCACGGCGCTGCCCACCGACCCCGTGCCCCGACCGGGGCTGGCCGTGGACGTCCAGCCCCGGCAGGACGTCCAGCACTTCCTGCAGGGGCCCCAGCAGGGCGCCTCGGCCAGCGACATCGTCGAGGGCTTCCTGCGGGCCAACGTCGGCTTCGCCGCCGACGACGACGTCGCCCGCGACTTCCTCACCCCCGCCCTGGCGAGCGACTGGGTGCCCACCCGCTCGGTGCTCGTCCTGGACGGCACGCCCACGCTGCGGATCACCGGCGAGGGCGAGGTGACGGCGGTCGCCTCCGTGGCCGGGCACATCGACGCCGAGGGGCGTCTGGTGGAGCGCAACGGCGAGGTGACCGAGACCTTCGAGCTCACCCGGCTGGACGGGCAGTGGCGGATCGACGGCTTCCCCGACGACTTCGGCCTGTGGCTGACCAAGACCGACCTGGAGCGCGCCTTCCGCGACACGCTCGTCTACTACCTGACCCCCAGGATCGGCTACTTCGTGCCGGAGCAGCGCTGGCTGCCGCGCGGCGAGGGGCTCACCACCGCGATCGCCCGCACCCAGCTCGGCGCGGTGCCGGCCTACCTGGACGGCGCCGTCCGGTCGGGGTCGTCGCCCGACGTGCACCTCGCCGTCGGCGCCGTGCCGGTCGACCCGGTCACCCAGCTGGCCACGGTCAACCTGCAGGGCGTCGGGCTGGGCGAGGACACCGAGCGGATCGAGCGGCTGCGCGCCCAGCTGGGGCACGCGCTCCTCGGTCTCTCCGGCGTCGCCGCGGTCGAGCTGCGCCTCGACGGGCGCTCCCTGCTGCCCGACGAGGGGGCCGTCAACTCGGGGACCGACCTGGGCTACGTGGACCTGGTGCGCACGACCGACCGGGCGCTGCTGCGCGTGGGGGAGACGTTCACGCTCGTCGACCCCGTCCCCTACGACCTGCGCAACCTGCCCTCGAGCGAGACCGAGGACGTGGAGCTGCCCCGGCTCGACCTCGGCTGGACGGGCGTGGCGGCCACGTCAGACCTGTCCGAGCTCGCGGCCGTCTCGACCGACCGGACCCGGCTGTGGCGCTGGCGCGACGGCCGGGAGAGGGTCAACGAGGGCATCGGGGACGCCCTCACCGACCCCAGCTACGACGTCTACGGCGGTCTCTGGGTGGCCGGCCTCACCCGCGGGGGCGGCCCCCCGCGCGTGTGGGTCGTCGAGGGTCGCGACCTCCGCTCGACCGCGCGGCTCGTGGACGTGCCGTGGATCGACGACGGCGCCCGGATCACCTCCTTCCGCGTCTCGCCGGAGGGCACGCGCGCGCTGCTCGTGGTCGAGCGCGCCGACGGACGGGGGCAGCGCCTCCTCGTCGCCGGCATCGTCCGCGACGCCGAGGGCCGCCCGACCGCGCTCGCCGAGCCGCTCGACGCCGCGCCCACGCTCGTCGAGGTCGGGTCGGCGCGCTGGGCGTCCACGACCGCGTTGGTGGCCACCGGGCGCCGGGCCCAGGACCAGCGTCCCGTGCCGTTCGCCGTGCCGCTGGGCGGGTGGCTGGACGACCTGGGCGAGCAGCCAGGGCTCGTCGACGTCGTCCCGGTGCCCACCGGTCAGGGGTTCGCGCCCGTGGTGCGCACCGACGACGGCCGCTTCCACACCCGCGAGGGCACGTCCGGGTGGCTGCGCGCGCGCAACGGCGACGAGCTCATCATCCCCGGCACCTGAGCCCTCCCGCGCCCGCCTGTGGACGGCGGCCGGTGCGCCGGCGCGGTCTGACGCACCCTTGGAGGTATGCCGTGGCGCCCCTGGGAGGACGTGCTCGCCCTCGTCGAGCTCGTGGCGCCCACCGCCTGCGGCGGCTGCGGGCGGGCCGGGGAGCGGTGGTGCCCCGCCTGCGACGCGGAGCTGACGTCCACGGAGCCGCGCCGGTGGGCGCCGACCCCGTGCCCGCCGGGGCTGCCGCCGACGTGGTCGGGACCGGCCTACGACGGGCCCGTCCGCGCGGCGGTCGTGGCGTGGAAGGACGGCGGCCGGGCGGACCTCACGGCGGTCCTGGCGCCGGTGCTGCGCGAGGTCCTGTCCAGGGCCCTCGCCGCCGCGCCGGAGCACCGCGACGCGCTCGTCACGGGCGGGCGGGTCGCCGTGGTGCCCGCGCCGTCGGGCCGGGCCAGCACCCGCCGGCGCGGCGAGCACCGCGTCCGGGCGCTGGCGGAGGCGGCGACCCGCGGCGCCGGGCGTGCGCTGCCGGTCCTCGACGTGCTCGCGCTCGCCCGGGCTGTCGCCGACCAGGCTGGGCTCGGTTCGGCCGAGCGTGCGCGCAACCTCGACGGCGCCGTGACGGTGCGGGGGCAGGGCGCGGCCCGCGTGCGGGGTCGCCCCTGCGTGGTCGTCGACGACGTGATCACCACCGGCGCGACCCTCCAGGAGTGCGCCCGCGCGCTGCGGGCGGCCGGCAGCGGGCCCGTCCTGGCGGTCACCGTGGCGGCCACGAGGCGTCGCGGCACGGGCGCCCGGACCGCCCCGCAGGACTCGCGACGATCCACCTCCACAAACCTCAGGCGGGCGGACTAGTGTGTGTGCATGGAGCACCTCTGCTGGACGGCGAGGGGGTGAGGCCCTTGGACCAGGCGCCGTGACGACGCCATCGAGCCACACACCTTTTTCACCCTGCATGGAGGACCCATGGAACTCATCGTGACCGGTCGTAAGAAGGACGTCTCCGACCGCTTCCGTCGCCACCTCGAGGAGAAGCTGGAGAAGATCCCTCAGCTGGCGCCGCGCGTGCGCCGGACCGAGGTCGTCCTCACCCACGAGGCCAACCCCCGTCAGGCCAAGGAGGCCGAACGCTGCGAGATCACGTGCTACGTCGCACGCACCGTGATCCGCGCCGAGGCCGCGGCCGACGACGAGTACGCGGCCGTCGACCTGGCCATGACCAAGCTGTCCGAGCGGCTGCGCCGGCTGCACGACAAGCGTCGGATCAGCCGCACCGGCAAGCATCGCCCCGCGTCCGTCGCCGAGGCCACCTTCGGGCTGCCGACCGAGCCCCTGACCACCCCGTCCACCGACGGGGACCGGCCGGAGCCCTCCACGGAGGAGGCCCTCGACGAGGCGCTGCAGACCGAGGGCAACTCGCCCATCGAGATCCGTGAGAAGGTCCACCCCTCCAGTCCGATGACCGTGGGGGAGGCGTTGTCCCGCATGGAGCTGGTCGGGCACGACTTCTTCCTCTTCCACGACGTCGACACCGACCGCCCGAGCGTCGTCTACCGGCGGCGCGGATGGTCCTACGGCGTGCTGCGCCTGGACCTCAACGGCGCCGGCCCCGCCGGCGAGGCCGAGGAGGACGACTCCGAGGTGGAGCGCGACGCCGTCGCCTCCTGACGCCATACCTCCACGACCACGGGGCCCGTCACCGCGAGGGGACGGGCCCCGTCGGAGGTCCGTGGCACAGTGGCCGGCATGACGCGGCCCATGCGCACCCTCAGCCTCCCGCAGGCCCGCCGGCTCGCGCTGGCCGCGCAGGGCTTCGCCGACCCGCGACCCGCCCCGGGGGAGGCGACCGCGCGCCACGTGGCGCGTGCGGTCGGCCGGATGCAGCTGGTCCAGATCGACAGCGTCAACGTCCTCGTGCGCTCGCACTACCTTCCCTTCTTCGCGCGGCTCGGCCCCTACGACCGCGGCCTGCTCGACCGGGCGCGCGACGGGGCCGGCCCGCGCTCGCGCAGGCCGCGCCGGCTCGTCGAGTACTGGGCGCACGAGGCCTCGCTCCTGCCGCCCGAGACGTGGCCGCTGCTCGCCTTCCGGATGGACGCGGCGCGCCACCGCGCGTGGAGCCGCTCGGTCGCGCACACGCACCCCGAGCTGCTCGAGGCGGTGCTGGCGACCGTGCGTGAGCACGGGCCGCTGACCTCGCGCGAGGTGGAGGGGCACCTGCCGCACGGCGCCGGGCGCGAGGGCACCGACTGGGGGTGGAACTGGTCGCTGGTCAAGCGCTGCCTGGAGCTGCTGTTCTGGTCCGGGCGCATCACCTCGGCCGGGCGCACCCCCGCCTTCGAGCGCCGGTATGCCGTGCCCGGGGCCGTCCTGCCCGCCCACCTCGTCGCGCGGCGCGACGAGCTGCTCGAGGAGGACCCCCAGGAGGCGTTCACGCAGCTGCTGGCGCTGTCGCTGCAGGCGCACGGCCTGGGGACCCAGCGCTGCCTGGCCGACTACTTCCGGCTCCGCGGTCCGCGCGTCGCGCGGGGGCTGGCCGAGCTCGAGCGGCGCGGGCTGGCCGAGCGGGTCCTGGTGCCCGCGTGGACCGACCGACCGGTCTGGCGCCACGCCGGTGCGCGCGTCCCCCGCCAGGTCCCGGGAGCCGCGCTGGTCAGCCCGTTCGACCCGCTCGTCTGGCAGCGGGACCGCACCGAGGAGCTGTGGGGGATGCGCTACCGGCTGGAGATCTACGTGCCCGCCCCCCAGCGCGTGCACGGCTACTACGTGCTGCCCTTCCTGCTCGACGAGGAGCTGGTCGGGCGCGTCGACCTCAAGGCCGACCGGGCCGCCGGGCGGCTGCGGGTGCTCTCGGTGCACTGGGAGCCCGGCACCGACCGGGCGCGCGCCCTGCCCGCACTCGAGGAGCAGCTGATGTCGATGGCGGGCTGGCTCGGCCTGGACGAGGTGGAGCACGCCGTCACCCGGTCGTGACCCGACGTTCACCCGCCGGAGGTGTGTTCGCCAGCGGAGGAGGGGGCGGATGGGCCATAGTGTCCTGGTGGCGCGTGTCCCGCGCCGACCCCTCCCGAGTGACAAAGGACCCGTGCAATGAGGCATTCCTCTCGGCCCAGGACGGCCGTAGCGGTGGCCGGAGCGGCAGCGCTCCTGGCCAGCGTGCTGACACCTGTGATGGCGACCGCCGCGGACGGCGACGTCTTCATCAGCGAGATCCACTACGACAACGACGGCACCGACGAGGGGGAGGCCATCGAGGTCGAGGCCCCGGTCGGTGCCGACCTGAGCGGCTGGTCGGTCGTCCTCTACAACGGCAGCAACGGGGCTTCCTACGACACGAAGTCCCTCTCCGGCACGGTGCCGGACGCCGGGGTCGTCGTCGTGGACGTCCCGGGCCTCCAGAACGGCAGCCCGGACGGGATCGCGCTGGTCGACGCGGCCGGGGCGGTCGTGGAGTTCCTCTCCTACGAGGGGACGCTCACGGCGACCGACGGGCCCGCAGCCGGCATGACCAGCACCGACATCGGCGTCGCGGAGGGATCCTCGACACCGGTGGGCCACTCGCTGCAGAAGAAGGACGGCGTCTGGAACGAGCCGGCAGCGAACACCTTCGGCGTGCTCAACGGTGGTGGGACCGGCCCAGGCCCGGTCGACGTCTTCATCAGCGAGATCCACTACGACAACGACGGCACCGACGAGGGGGAGGCCATCGAGGTCGAGGCCCCGGTCGGTGCCGACCTGAGCGGCTGGTCGGTCGTCCTCTACAACGGCAGCAACGGGGCTTCCTACGACACGAAGTCCCTCTCCGGCACGGTGCCGGACGCCGGGGTCGTCGTCGTGGACGTCCCGGGCCTCCAGAACGGCAGCCCGGACGGGATCGCGCTGGTCGACGCGGCCGGGGCGGTCGTGGAGTTCCTCTCCTACGAGGGGACGCTCACGGCGACCGACGGGCCCGCAGCCGGCATGACCAGCACCGACATCGGCGTCGCGGAGGGATCCTCGACACCGGTGGGCCACTCGCTGCAGAAGATCGACGGCGTGTGGACAGGTCCGCTGACCTCCACGTTCGGGGTCCGCAACGGCGAGGATGACGGTGGCGGCGACCCCGGTGAGCCCACGGACCCGGTGTGCGAGATCGCGCCCAAGGCCATCGGTGCCGTGCAGGGCATCGGCGACGACGGCTCGATGGCGGACGAGGACGTCACCGTCCGCGGCACGGTCGTGGGCTACTTCCCGGACTTCGAGGGCTTCTTCCTCCAGGACGCCGGTGACGGTGACGCCGCCACCTCCGACGGCATCTTCGTCTTCACCAACGGGCCCGCCGACGTGACGGTCGGCGACACGGTCGCCGTGACCGGCACCGTCTCCGAGAACTTCACCGTGACCCAGCTGAGCGGCCCCACCTACGAGGTGTGCGCGAGCGGCACCGGGCTGCCCGCCCCGACCGAGGTGACCATGCCGCTGCTCGACCACGAGCGCTACGAGAGCATGTACATCACCTTCCCGCAGGACCTGGCCATCCAGGAGTACTACAACTACGGCCGCTTCGGCGAGATCGTGCTCGGCCTGGGTCACGGCACCAGCCGTCAGTACCAGCCGACCGCGGTCTACGAGCCCGGATCGGACGAGGCGGTCGCGCTGGCCGCCCACAACGCCGCGAACCGGATCACGCTCGACGACGGTCTGAGCGTCCAGAACCCCGACGTCCTGCGTCACCCGGACGGGGAGGCGTTCACCCTGGAGAACCGCTTCCGCGGCGGTGACCTGGTGACCGGCGCGACCGGTGTCCTGGACTACCGCTTCAACCTGTGGCGGCTGCAGCCCACCGAGGGCGCGACCTTCACCTCCGTCAACCAGCGCCCGGACGTGCCGGAGGTCGGCGGCACCACCACCGTCGGCTCGTTCAACGTGCTGAACTACTTCACGACCCTGACCTCCGAGGACCCGGACGCCCGCGGGGCGGACGACGCCCAGGAGCTCGAGCGCCAGCAGGCCAAGATCGTCGCGGCCATCAACGCGATGGACGCCGACGTCGTGGGCCTGATCGAGATCGAGAACAACGGTGACGAGGCCGTCGGCACCCTCGTCGACGCGCTCAACGCGGACGCCGGCGAGCAACGGTGGGCCTTCGTGTCCACGGGCGTCATCGGCACGGACGCGATCACCACCGCGCTCATCTACCAGCCCGCCGAGGTCGAGCCGGTCGGTGAGCACGCGGTCCTCGACTCCACGGTCGACCCGCGCTTCCTCGACGACAAGAACCGCCCGGCGCTGGCGCAGACCTTCGCCGACGCGGAGAACGGCGGACAGGTGACGGTGGTCGTCAACCACCTCAAGTCCAAGGGCTCGGACTGCGACGACCTGGGCGACCCCGAGGACCCGGACGGCCAGGGCAACTGCAACCAGACCCGTCTGGCCGCGGCCGACGCGCTCGGCGACTGGGCGAACGGCGACCCGACCGGCACCGGCACCGACAACGTGCTGATCATCGGCGACCTCAACTCCTACGACAAGGAGGACCCGATCGACGCGCTGAAGGCGGACGGCTACTCCGACCTGCTCCTCGAGCACGTCGGCGAGCTGGCCTACAGCTACGTCTTCGACGGCCAGCTGGGCTACCTGGACTACGCGATGTCCAGCTCGGCCCTGACCGACCGGGTGACCGGGGCCCAGGCGTGGAACATCAACGCCGACGAGCCGAGCGTCCTCGACTACGACATGACGTACAAGCCGGACGCCCAGGACGCGCTCTGGGCGCCGGACCCCTACCGGTCCAGCGACCACGACCCGGTGCTCGTCGGCCTCGACCTGGGCCCGGACGCCCCGGAGGACACGACCGCGCCGGAGCTCGAGGTCGTCGTGTCCCCGTCGCACGTGTGGCCGCCCAACAACAAGATGGTCACCGTCGACACGGTCGTCGTCGCCAGCGACGACTCGGGCGAGGAGCCCACCGTCACGCTGGTCGGCGCCGTCGTCACCGAGCGAGGCAAGGGGCACGGCGGCGAGATCGTCGTCGTCTCCGACTCCCGCTTCCAGGTGCGGGCGGCCAAGGACGCCGTCTACACGCTCACCTACGAGGCGACGGACGCGGCCGGCAACACCACCACGACGAGCGTGACCGTCGAGGTGGCCAAGCCCGGCAAGGGCAAGGGCCAGGGGAACGGCAGGGGCTGATCCCCACGGCACGGCCGTAGCGCACCGACGGGGTGCAGGTGACACGCTCACCTGCACCCCGTCCGCGCTCCCGGAGGCTGCACCCCATACCCCTCACGTCCCCTGCTGTGCACGGTCTGGCAGCCGGGCCGGTTAGCCTAGGCGGGTGGCCAACCTCTTCGAGAAGATCCTGCGCGCCGGCGAGAAGTCCGCGCTGCGCCGCCTTGAGAACATCGCCAAGCAGGTCAACGCCCTGGAGAGCGACTTCGAGGGGCTGACCGACGCGGAGCTGCGCGAGGAGACCGACAAGTTCAAGCAGCGGCTGGCCGACGGGCAGACGCTGGACCAGCTGCTGCCCGAGGCGTTCGCCGCCGTGCGCGAGGCCTCCAAGCGGACGATCGGCAAGAGGCACTTCGACGTCCAGATCATGGGTGGTGCGGCGCTGCACCAGGGCAACGTGGCCGAGATGCGCACCGGTGAGGGCAAGACGCTCGTGGCGACCCTGCCGTCCTACCTCAACGCACTGACCGGCAAGGGCGTCCACATCGTCACGACCAACGACTACCTCGCCCAGTACCAGTCCGAGCTCATGGGTCGCGTCCACCGCGCGCTCGGCCTGGAGACCGGGGTGATCCTGTCCAAGATGACGCCGGCCGAGCGCCGCGAGCAGTACGCCATGGACATCACCTACGGGACCAACAACGAGTTCGGCTTCGACTACCTGCGCGACAACATGGCCTGGTCGATGAAGGACCTGGTCCAGCGCGAGCACCACTACGCGATCGTCGACGAGGTCGACTCGATCCTCATCGACGAGGCCCGCACGCCGCTCATCATCTCCGGCCCGGCCGACCAGGCGACCAAGTGGTACACCGAGTTCGCCAAGCTCGTCCGCCGGCTGCAGCGCGGCGAGGCCGGTGACCGGCTGCGGGGCATCGACCCCACGGGCGACTACGAGGTGGACGAGAAGAAGAAGACGGTCGGCGTCCTGGAGCAGGGCATCGAGAAGGTCGAGGACTACCTCGGCATCGACAACCTCTACGAGTCGGCCAACACGCCGCTCATCGGCTATCTCAACAACGCGATCAAGGCCAAGGAGCTCTTCGAGCGCGACAAGGACTACGTCGTCATGGACGGCCAGGTCATGATCGTCGACGAGCACACCGGGCGCATCCTGCCCGGCCGTCGCTACAACGAGGGCATGCACCAGGCGATCGAGGCCAAGGAGGGGGTGGAGATCAAGAACGAGAACCAGACGCTCGCGACCGTCACCCTCCAGAACTACTTCCGCATGTACGACAAGCTCGCCGGCATGACCGGCACGGCCCAGACCGAGGCGGCCGAGCTGCACCAGATCTACAAGGTGGGCGTGCTGTCGATCCCCACCAACATGCCGATGATCCGCAAGGACCAGGCCGACCTCGTCTACCGCACCGAGAAGGCGAAGTTCGACGCCGTCGTCGACGACATCGCCTCCCGGCACCGGATGGGTCAGCCGGTGCTGGTCGGCACGACGAGCGTGGCCAAGTCCGAGCTGCTCTCCGAGGCGTTGCGCCGGCGGGGCGTCAAGCACGAGGTGCTCAACGCCAAGCACCACGAGCGCGAGGCGGCGATCGTGGCCGAGGCGGGCCGCCGGGGCGCCGTGACCGTCTCGACCAACATGGCCGGCCGAGGCACCGACATCATGCTGGGCGGCAACCCCGAGTTCCGCGCCGTGGCCGCGCTCAAGGCCCAGGGCCTGGACCCGCACGAGACCCCCGAGGACTACGAAGCGGCCTGGGACACCGCGCTCGCCCAGGCCGAGCGGTCCGTCGCCGCGGAGCACGACCAGGTCACCGAGCTCGGCGGGCTCTACGTCCTGGGCACCGAGCGCCACGAGTCGCGCCGCATCGACAACCAGCTGCGCGGCCGCGCCGGCCGCCAGGGCGACCCGGGGGAGAGCAGGTTCTACCTCTCCCTCGAGGACGACCTCATGCGCATGTTCAACGCCGGCATGGTGGACCGGGTCATGTCGACCACCGGTCTGGCCGACGACGTGCCGATCGAGTCCAAGATGGTCTCCCGCTCCATCGCCAGCGCCCAGTCTCAGGTCGAGGCGCAGCACTTCGAGACCCGCAAGAACGTCCTCAAGTACGACGACGTCCTCAACCGTCAGCGCGAGGTCATCTACGCCGAGCGTCGCCGCGTCCTGGAGGGTGAGGACCTGCACGAGCAGGTGCGGCTCTTCATCAACGACGTCGTCACCGACTACGTCACCACGGCGGGCGGTCAGGGCCTGACGGACGGGCTCGACCTCGAGCAGCTCTGGGAGGACCTCAAGCAGGTCTACCCCGTCCAGGTCACGGTGGAGGAGGTCGTCCAGGAGGCGGGCGGACGCAACGCCGTCACGACCGACCTGCTCGTCGAGCAGCTCACCTCCGACGCTCAGCACGCCTACGACCAGCGCGAGGAGGCCGTCGGCGCCGAGACCATGCGTGACGTGGAGCGGCGGGTGGTCCTGCAGGTGCTGGACCGCAAGTGGCGCGAGCACCTCTACGAGATGGACTACCTCAAGGAGGGCATCGGCCTGCGCGCGATGGCCCAGCGCGAGCCGCTCGTCGAGTACCAGCGGGAGGGCTACCAGCTGTTCCAGGCCGTGATGGAGGCCATCAAGGAGGAGTCGGTCCGCTTCCTCTTCCACGCCGAGATCAAGCCCGCGGAGCCCGAGCCCCGGCCGCAGCAGCAGCTGACCTTCGTGGCGCCGGGCGAGGACGGGTCGGCCGAGGCCCGCCGCGTGCGGCCCGACGGCAGCCTCCCGGGCGAGGACAAGGCCAGCGGCGTGCAGCAGGCGGGCAACCGGGCCGAGCGGCGCAAGGCGCAGCGCAGCCGCTGAGGCCCGGCGACCGCGCCGCGGGGCTCAGCCGACCGCGCCGCGGGGCTCAGCCGACCGCGCCGCGGGGGCTCAGCCGACCTCGAGGTCGGTGATGAGCCACCGTC
>CAZONQ010000031.1:3177-22248 GCA_964581125.1 uncultured Ornithinimicrobium sp. | reverse complement strand
GGTCGTGGAGGCCCTGAGCGAGCACCTCCATCATCACCACGTGGAAGTCGCTGAACGCGCTGCCCGGACGGACCGCGTCGAGCCCGCGGCGGTGGGCCTTCTCGACCAGGTCGTGCACCTCCCGCTGAGCCGGCGAGAAGCGGCCCGAGACCGGGACCGTGCGGGTCACGTCGGCGGTGTAGTAGGTGCGGGCCTCGACGCCCATGTCGAGCAGCAGCGCGTCCCCGGCGGACACAGCGCCGTCGCAGCGGACCCAGTGCAGGATCGGCGCGTGGGATCCGCTCCCCACGATGGTCGCGTAGCCGGGCCCGTTGCCGTGGGTCCGGGCGTGCCGGTCGAAGGTGCCCTGGAGCCAGCGCTCACCGCCGCCCTCGACCGCCCGAGGGATCTCGCGCACCACGGCGGCGAAGCCGTCCATGGTGTCCTCGACGGCGCGCCGCAGCTGGTCGATCTCCCACGCGTCCTTGATCATGCGCAGCTCCGACAGCGCGCGCTCCAGCTCGGCCGAGGCCTCCGCCCCGGCCCAGCCGGTCGGCAGCGTCGCGGTGTCGAGCCGCCCGGCCACGTCGGCATCGGCGAGGTCGGGCAGGTCGGCCTCCAGGCGGGCACGACCTCGCACCTCGACGTTGAGGGCCCGCGACCAGTCCTGCAGCGACGGCGCGGGACCCACCCACAGCTCGCCGTGGGCGGCGTCGGCGAAGAAGTTCGGGTCGCCCGGGTAGGCCGGCTCGGGCACGTAGAGCACCGCGTCGTGCCCGCCCGCGCGCGGACGCAGCACCACCACGGCGTCCTCGGCCGGGCAACCGGTGAGCCAGAGGAAGGAGCTGTCGGGGCGGAAGTCGTATGCGGTGTCGTTGGCCCGGGTGGGCGCCGTCCCCGAGAACACCACGACCGTCCGGCCCGGCAGGCGGGCGCTGAGCCGCTCCCGGTGCCGGGCGGACGCCTCGGCCAGGCCCGGCTCGGTCGTGGGGGTCCGGTCCGGCGTCGCCCACCCTCCGGACATGAACTCGGTGAACGCCGGGATCTGCGTCAGCCGCGGCATGCGCTCGTCGTTGCCGCGCGGCATCGAGACGGTCTTGCTCATGAGTCGCCTTTCGTCGGCAGCGGCCCACCGAAGTCGGCCACCAGCGTGCGCAGTCTCGGCACGACCCGCTCGGAGCCGATGCCGTCGTGCTCGTACTCGTTCGTCACCCACGCCCGGGTGCTGCCGACCCGGGCCGCGGTGTCCAGCTGCAGGCCGGCGTCGACATACATGTCGTCGTAGTAGACCGCCGCGGCGACGGGGACCTCGTTCCGCGCAAGCCGGTCCCGGTCGTAGAGGTCGCTCCAGTGCGTGCGGCGGGCGAGGAGCTCGACCGCCTCGCGGAAGGGCCGGAGCAGGCGGATCTCCTCGAACATCCAGGGATAGATCATCTCGCCGGTGAACAGCAGCGGCCGGGCGTCCTCGGAGAACTCCGGGCGCTCGTCACGGGCGGCCTGCGCCGCCCACCCCGTCGCCCCCGACTCCCCGTCGCCGTAGAGGGTCTCCTGCATGACGGCGAAGAGCGGGTTGTCCGCGTAGGAGGTGCGGGCGAGCACCTGCGCGAGGAAGGTGTCGCTCAGGTGGTCGTCGCCCTCGGCGAAGGCCTCGTCGAGCAACCAGTGCATGCGCTCGAAGCCGGGCTTCATGCCGAAGTCGATCCCCAGGCTCTGCAGCCGGCGCACGGTGAGCAGGTCGCCGTCCGGCAGCCGGACCTCGGTGCCCGCGAGCAGGTCGGCGATCCGGGCGACGACGTCGACGTCGGCGGGATACCTGCGCCGGAACTCGGCGTTCTTGGCCGCGACCCGCGGGTAGGTGCGGCGGTAGACCTCCGCAGCGCTCGGCTCGATGCCCGGCAACCCGCCGGTGACGTAGCACGCCGCGAGCCCCTCGGGCGCCTGGGAGAGGTAGGTGAGGGTGAGGAACCCGCCGTAGCTCTGCCCCAGCGTCTCCCAGCGCCGCACGCCGAGCTCGTGCTCCCGCAGGTGCTCGAGGTCGCGCACGATCGAGTCGGCCCGGAAGTGCGCCAGGTGCTCCGCCTGCGCCTCGGCCCCCTCGATCCCGGCGATGGTGCGGGCCGACAGGCGCGAGCTGCGACCGGTGCCGCGCTGGTCCGGGAGGATCACCCGGTGCGTCTTGAGCAGCTCGCCGATCCAGCCCGAGGCGTCGGTCGGGCGCGGGCCCTTGCCGCCCGGGCCGCCCTGCAGGTAGACGATGCAGGGCAGGTCCTCGCCCGCCCTGTCGGTGGCCACGAGCTCGCGCGCGAACACGCGGACGGTGCGCGGGTCCGTGTCGTCGTGCCAGTCCAGGGGCACCACGGTCTCGCGGTCGGTGACCCTGACCCCGGGCATGGTGTAGTCGCCGACGATCACGTGCTCTCCTCCTGCGCGTGGGCCAGGCGCGCGGCCTCCCACTCCGGGTTGATCTGCGGCACGGCGGCCAGGAGCTCGCGCGTGTAGTCGTGCCGGGGCGCGTCGAAGATGCTGTCCCGGTCGCCCTGCTCCACGATCTTGCCCCGGTGGACCACCGCCACGGTGTCGGCGATGTGCCGCACGACCGCGAGGTCGTGCGCGATGAAGATGTAGCTCAGGTTGCGCTCGCGCTGCAGGTCCTTGAGCAGCTTGATGACGACCGCCTGCACGGACACGTCCAGCGCGGACACGGCCTCGTCGCACACGACGAGGCTCGGGCCGACCGCGAGCGCCCGGGCGATGCCGATCCGCTGCGCCTGCCCACCGGAGAACTGGCCGGGGTAGCGCTGGCTGTGGTCGGGGTTGAGCCCCACCCGGTCCATGAGGTCGCGGACGTAGTCGCGGCGCTTCTTCGGGGGCTTGACCCCCTGGTAGTCCAGCGGCGCCATGATGATGCGCTCGACGGTATGCCGCGGGTTCAACGACGAGAAGGGGTCCTGGAAGACGACCTGGACCTTGGACCGGAAGTGCGCGAGCTGCCGTCCCGTGGCGTGCGTCACGTCCTCGCCCTCGAAGTGGACGGTGCCGCCGGTGGGCTCCAGCAGCTTGGCCGCGATGCGGGCCATCGTCGACTTCCCGCTGCCGGATTCGCCCACGATCGCCAGCGTCTCCTGCTCGTTGACGTCGAAGCTCACGTCGTCGACCGCGGTGAAGACGTTCTTGCCCGCCCGGACCACGCCGCTGCCGTGCGTGACGAACGTCTTCGTCAGGTTCCGGACCTGCAGGAGCGGTGCGTGCGCGTCACTCATGTCGCACTCCCTTGATGTCTCCGACGACGTCGGTGATGCGGGGCACCGCGTCGAGCAGCGCCCGGGTGTAGGTCGACCGCGGCCGCGAGAAGATCTCGGCGACCGGCGCGTGCTCCCTCGTCTCGCCGTCCTGCATGACGAGGACGTCGTCGGCCACCTGGCTGACCACCGCGAGGTCGTGGGTGATGAAGAGCATCCCGGTGCCGGTCTCCTCCTGGAGGTCCTTCATCAGCTCCAGGATCTGGGCCTGGACCGTGACGTCGAGCGCCGTGGTCGGCTCGTCCGCGATGAGCAGGTCGGGCTCGAGGCAGAGGGCCATCGCGATCATGATGCGCTGGCGCATCCCGCCGGAGAACTGGTGCGGGTAGTGGTCGACGCGCCGCTCGGGGTCGGAGATCCGCACCCTCCGCATGGCGTCGACCGCCACCGCGCGTGCGGCGGACCTGGACCCGCCGCGGTGCGTCCGGTAGGCCTCGGCGATCTGGAAGCCGACCGTGTAGTAGGGGTTGAGCGAGGACAGGGGGTCCTGGAAGATCATCGCGATCTTCTCCCCGCGGACGTGCCTCATCTCGCGGTCGGAGCGGCCGAGGAGGTCGTGGCCGAAGAAGCGGATCCGGCCGCCGGCCCTCCCCCCGTCCGGCAGCAGGCCCATGATGGCCAGCGACGTCATCGACTTGCCGGAGCCGGACTCGCCCACGATGCCCAGGGTCCTGCCCGGGTCGATCGTGAAGGACGAGCCGGCCACGACGTCCACCGGGCCGCGCGACGTCGGGAAGGTGACCGTCAGGTCCTCCACCTCGAGCAGGGTCGCTCCCTCGACGGGGACGGAGATCGTCCTGGCCGCCCCGGACCTCGGGGTCCTTGTGCTGGTCGCGCGCGTCATCGGGCCTTCACTCTCACTCGGGGGTCGAGCACGGAGTAGGTCAGGTCGACGAGCACGTTCGCCACGACGACGAGAGCCGCGGCGAGCAGCGTCACGCCCATGATCACCGGCTGGTCGTTCTGCGTGATCGAGTCGGCCGTGAGCTTGCCGACGCCGTTGAGGCCGAAGACCGTCTCGGTGATGAGCGCGCCGCCGAGCAGCGCGGCGAAGTCCATGCCGAAGAGCGTCAGGGCCGGGGTCAGCGCCGGTCGCAGGGCGTGCCGGCGCATGACCAGCCCGGGCGGCAGACCCTTGGCGCGGGCGGTCCGGATGAAGCCCTGCCCGAGCGTGTCGATCACGTTGGCGCGCACGAGCCGGGTGTACATCGCGGCATACATGAACGCCAGCACCGCCCACGGCATGATGTAGGTCTGCAGCCACCGGACCGGGTCCTCGGCGAACGGGATCGCCTGGGGGAAGGGCAGCCACTGGAGCTGCACGACGAAGACGTACTGCAGCACCAGCGCGACGAAGTAGTTGGGCAGGCTGATCGCCGACAGGGCGGTGACCATCACGCCCCGGTCCCAGAAGGTGCCCTGCTTCACCGCGCTGAGCAGCCCGCCGCCGATCCCGACGACCATCCACAGCACCGCGGCGCCGACCGCCAGGGTCGCGCTGACCGGCAGGCGCTGGGTGATCATGTCGAAGACCGACTGGTTGGTCTGGAAGCTGTAGCCGAGGCAGGGCGCCGCGCAGTAGACGGCGTTGACGCCCTCGCCGTAGTGGCGGCCGGCGAACAGACCGGCGACATAGACCCAGATCTGCTCCCAGAAGGGCTTGTCGAGCCCCAGCCGGTCGTGGATGACCGCGATGCGCTCGGGAGTGCACGTCTTGCCGCAGATCATGTAGGCCGGGTCGGGCGACAGGGCGAAGAAGATGGCGTAGGTGAAGATCGTGATCAGGAGCAGCACGGCCGCGCCCGAGGCGATCCTCTTGGCGATGTAAAGCAGCATCAGGAGGCCTCCCCCGCGTCCAGCTGCTTCTGCACGTGGTCGCCCACGACCGTGAAGGACAGGACGGTGAAGAACAGGAACAGACCGGGGATCATGAAGTAGGTGGGGTTCACGGCATACCAGGAGACCGAGGACGCGATCATCTGGCCCCAGGAGGGCGTGGGCGGCGTGACGCCGACGCCGAGGAAGGACAGGGCCGCCTCAGTCCCGATGTACTGCGGGACCGACAGCGTGGACAGCACGATGATCGTGCCGCGCAGGTTGGGCAGGATCTCGCGGAAGGCGATCTTGCCCGGGCTCGCCCCGGACGCGCGCGCGGACTCGACGAACTCGCTGTTGCGCAGCGACATCGTCTGCCCGCGCAGGACGCGCGCGGTGTAGGGCCAGGCGAAGATGCTCAGCACGATCACGAGGAGGACCGGGCGGTTGCCGGCCGGCAGGGCCGACAGCAGCGCGATCATGAAGATCAGCGCCGGGAAGGCCATGAGGAAGTCCATGAGCCGGGAGACGAGCTGGTCGACGACGCCCCCGAAGAAGCCGGAGAGCATGCCGAAGACGACGCCGAGCACCGTCGTGACGATCGTCGCGCTGACGGCGATCGCGAGGGACACGCGGGCGCCGTAGGCGATCCGCATGAAGATGTCGCGCCCGCTGCCGGGCTCGACGCCGAACCAGTGCTCGCTGCTGACGCCGCCGAGCGGGCCGTGCGGGAGCCCGCCGAGCATCGGGTCGATGGCGGACTCGTCGTAGCTGTACGGGTTGATCCCGGTGATCTGCTCGAGCAGCGGCGCCGCCAGCGCGAGGAGCACGATGAACGCGATCCACGCGACGCTGACGACGACCGACGGCGTCGAGCGCAGGGCTGCGACGACACGCTTCACCGGGGTGGGGGCGCCGTCGCCGTCGAGCGACGACAGCACCCCCTTCCGCGTGCCGAGCGCAAGCTCGCTCGGTGGCTGCCCCATCGGTCAGTCCGCGGACTTCAGGCCGACGATCGTGAAGTCGATCCCACCGGAGTAGCCGGGGTGCATGTGCGCGTTGGCGATGTTGCTGCCGGTGATGGTGACGGTCTTCTCCCACAGCATCGGGATGCCGGGGGCAAACTCCTGGATCGTCTTGTCGAGCTCGCCCCAGGCCGCGTTCGCCTCGTCGACGTCGGTCATCTCGCGGATCTCGGCCATCCGCTGGTTGACCTCCTCGTTGTCGAACTGCGCGACGTTGGAGTTGCCCTGGTCGAAGATCTGGCTGCCCTCGAAGAGCGGCGGGAGGAAGGTCGCGCCGGTCGGCCAGTCCGGGCACCAGCCGGCGATCGCGGCGTCGGTCTGCTGGCTGGGGGTGCCGATGGTCTG
The DNA here is from genome assembly GCA_964581125.1 of uncultured Ornithinimicrobium sp. Classification (GTDB taxonomy): domain Bacteria; phylum Actinomycetota; class Actinomycetes; order Actinomycetales; family Dermatophilaceae; genus Ornithinicoccus. The sequence goes on along the minus strand of CAZONQ010000031.1, from coordinate 15,785 downwards.
CCAGTAGGTGGCGGTGTCGATGACGTTGAGCTTGACGTCGATGCCGACCTTGGCCAGCGACTCCTGGATCGACTCGGCCTGGGCCTGGGTGCGTGGGACGGCGCGCATGTCGAGGCTCAGCTCGAACCCGTCGGCGAGGCCGGCCTCGGCGAGCAGCTCCTTGGCCTTCTCCGGGTCGCCCGCCTGCCCCTCGCTCGGGTAGAGGTCGAAGTCCTGCTGACCCTTGATGGTCGGCGGGAGCATCGACGTGGCGATCTCGGCCAGCGCCGGGCCACCGGTGGCGGTCTGCAGCGACTTCTTGTCGAGGGCGTAGGCGATGGCCTGGCGCACCTCGACCTGGTCCAGCGGCTCCTTGGTCGTGTTGAGGGCGAGGTATGTCGTGCACCCCTGGAGGCCCTCGAGCGTCCGCTCCTTGATGGACGGCTGCTGGATCCGCGAGAGCGAGGCGGGCAGGATCGACCCGGTGATGGCGTTGGCGTCGGCGCCCTGGTCGGCGATCATGCGCTCGTCGATCGTGGAGTTGTCCAGGCCGAAGGTCCAGACGAACTTGTCCGGGTAGGCCTCGCGCACGTCGTCGCTGTCCGGGTCCCAGTGCTCGTTGCGCTCCAGCACGAGGGTGCTGCCGGGGGTGAACTCGCTGACGACGTAGGGCCCGGAGGAGATCGGCTGCTTGTCGATGCTCTGCGTCGTGACGTCGCCGTCGGCCGGGAACGGGGTGTAGACCGGCTGCGCCACGGCGCTGGAGAAGTCGGCGTAGGGCTGGTTGAGGTGGAAGACGATGGTCTTGTCGTCCGGGGTCTCGATCGAGTCGATCGGACCGTCCTTGTAGACGCCCTCGTAGTCGTCGGCGCCCTCGATGAGGAGCTTGGCGTAGGGCGAGCCGACCGCGATGTCCGGGTCGAGGGACCGCTCGACGCCGAAGCGCACGTCGTGGCTGGTGATCGGCGTGCCGTCCTCGAAGTAGATGTCGTCCTTGAGCGTGAACGTCCAGACGGTGTTGTCCTCGTTGGGGGTGCCGAGGTCGGTCGCCAGGTCGGGGACGATCTCCGCCGCGTCCGGCGAGCTGCCGGGACCGTAGGTGGTGAGCGTGCGGTAGATGAGGCGGTAGAAGTTGTTGACGCCACCGTCCCAGCCCTGGGCCGGGTCGAGGTGGGAGAAGTCGGTCATGGCGAGGACGTTGACGGTCCCGCCGCTCACCACCTCTCCGGCAGCACCGCCTCCGGCGCTGCTGCCCGCGCTGTCACCTCCGCCGCCGCTGCACCCGGCGAGCACGAGCGCTCCTGCCAGGCCCAGGGCGAGCACGACGTTGCTCTTCTTCATGGGTCACTCTCCTTCGATCCGAGCGTCAATGCCCGTTTCCGGTGGGGTTGGGTGGTGTCAGACCGTGCGCAACCAGACGCGCATGGCCGTCGCCTCGCGGTTGCCCCACTGGAAGTAGGGGACGAGCGTGAGGCGTGTTCGGGACGTCTCCGGCGCGGCCGTGGCGGGACGGCCGGGCAGGAGCTCGGGGTAGAGCGCGGGCGCCTCCACCGGGGCCCTGCCCACCTCGCCGCGCAGGACGACGGAGGGGCCGGAGGCGAGGAACGTCTCCGCGTCGGGCTCCAGGCGCTGGACCTGCTCGGGCGTCACGAGCAGCTCGTCGAGGTCGACCTCGTTGTCCTGCTGCTCGGCGCAGTAGACGAGGGGGCCCCGGGCGACCGCGAGGCTGCCGCGCACGGCGTCCACCCTGGGGTCTGCGCCGTGCGCGCGGGGTCGGAGGTCGAGCGCCACCGTGATCCGGTCGCCCTCGCGCGGCCGCTCGACACGGGCCCAGCCGTCCACGACAGGGACCGGCACGCCGTCGCGGGTGACGAGCGCCGTGCGGGCCCAGCCGGGCACGCGAACCGCCAGGTCGGGCGCGTCGGCGGCGGCCGCGCGCACGGTGACGGTGAGGTCGCCGTCCCACGGGTAGTCGCCCTCGACGTCGAGGTCCAGCCCGCGGTGGCTGATCGTCGCGGGGGTCAGGGTGGCGAGGTAGAGGGTGCCCTCGTCCGCGGCGGCGACGTGGTCCTGCAGCTGGGAGACCCAGCGCACGATGTTGGGGGGACAGCACGGGCAGACGAACCAGCCGCGGCGCAGCAGCGGGCCGTCCCCCTCCGCCCCCGTGCGCTGCAGGTGGTCGGGCCGGCGCTGCAGCGGGTTGTCGTAGAAGAACGCGCACCCGTCGTCGGAGAGGCCGACCGCGAAGGCGTTGTAGAGCACGGTCTCGAAGACGTCGGCGAAGCGCGCCTCCCCGGTGGCCAGCAGCATCCGCCACGACCACTGCATGAGGGCGATGGCGGCGCAGGTCTCGTTGTAGGCCCGCTCGCTGGGCAGCTCGAAGCGGTCGCCGATCGCCTCGTCGGAGTGCCGGCTGCCGAGCCCGCCGGTGATGTAGAGCTTGCTGGCGACCATGTCGTCCCAGAGCCGCAGGAGCGCCTCGCGGAGGTCCTCGGCACCGGTCTCGACCGCGACGTCGGTGGCGCCGGAGGCGAGATACATCATGCGGACCGCGTGGCCGATGACCGAGTCGAGGTCGACGAAGGGCACGAGGTCCTGGAAGTACTCGCTGGTGAAGATCTTCGACTCGACCTTCTGGTGGCCACGCCGACGCACCATCAGGTCGGCGAGCTCGAGGTAGCGCCGGTCGCCGGTCTCCCGGTGCAGCTCGACGAGCGCCATCTCGACCTCGGGGTGCCCGCAGAACGCGAGGTCCTGCTCCGTGTCCGGGCCGAAGCGCTCCCAGACGAGGTCGCTGAAGCGCACCGCGACCCGCAGCAGCCGGTCGTCGCCGAGCTGGCGGTTGGCGCACACGGCGGCCTGGACGAGGTGCCCGAGGGTGTAGAGCTCGTGCCCCCAGGCCAGGTCGCTCCACGGGTCCTTCTCCACCGACGGGGCCTGGAAGTAGGTGTTGAGGTAGCCGTCGGGGCGCTGCGCGCGCTCGATGAGCCCGACGGCCTCCTCGTAGAAGTCCCGCACCTCGGCGCCGACGGAGCCCCGGGCGAGCTCGTAGACGACACCCTCGAGGGTCTTGTAGACGTCGGTGTCGAGGAAGGGGTAGCGGCCCCGGTAGGGCACGGTGGCGCCGTCCACGGCGGAGCGGAAGTTGTCGAGGTTGCCGGCGAGGTGCAGCTGCTCGATCGTGTGCGCGAGGGTCTGCTCGCGGTTGCGCCGCTGCCACCTCCCCAGGAGGCCGTTCCCCAGCCCCACGGCCGCCGGTCCCAGCGCGGCGAGCGGGGCCTCGACCGTGCCCACAGCCGGGCACCGCGAGGCCGTTCGAGCGGTGGACTGCGAGAGATCTGACACGGGGCCCTCACTGCGTTGTGACTGTGGTGGGTGACATGTTACACGGCACCCTTCGGCGGTTGGCTGCCCATGTTACCGATAACAAGCGAGAGCGCAAGGGGTCTGAACAAGATCGCTGGTCACGACAGGTGGAGAGCAGCCCCGCCGAGCCTCCGTCGGCGGCTCCGGCTGCACAGCGCGACCTAGGCCTACCGCACCGGCAGGTCGGGGGCTCCGCTCAGGTCAAGCACGCGCACCGCGTGTGTTCCAGGGCGGCCATGCGTTCAAGATCCTGGAACGGGGCCCGATTCTGGAACACCCTCGAGCCCCGGGTCGGTCACCCCGTCGCGACGTCCGCCCACTCCTGCAGCCACGTCTCGCGCTCGGCCTCGATCTGCCGGGCCGGCACGACGATGGGGTCCTCTGCGAGCGGGGCGAACTGCGCCCACAGGTCGGGCAGGACCACCTCGTCGCTGACGGGATACATGTACATGTTGTCCGGGATCGCCGCCTGCACCTCGGGGCTGACCAGCCAGTCGACGACGGCCCGGGCGCCGTCGGGGTTGTCGGTCCCCTCGAGGACGCCGGCGAACTCGGTCTGCCGGAAGCAGGTGTCGAGCAGCGCGCTCGTCGTCGGCTGCCAGCCGCCCTCGGGGATGGTGAACGGCGGGCTGGAGGCGTAGGACAGGACGATCGGCCGGTCGCCACCGCCGCCGCCCGCGGTGAAGTCGACGCTGTAGGCGTCGGTCCAGCCGCTGGTCACCTTCGCCCCGTTGGCCATGAGGTCCTCCCAGTAGGCCTGCCACTCGCCGGGGCCGAACGCCCCGACCGTGGCGAGGAGGAACGCCATGCCCGGGCTGCTGGTCGTGGCGCCGGGGGTGACGAAGAGGTCCTCGTACTCCGGCTTGGTGAGGTCGCGCAGCGTCTGCGGCGGCGTCATCCCGTTGTTGGCGAACCAGACGTTGTCCACGTTGACGCACACGTCACCGAAGTCGACGGGGGTGAGGTATGACGCGTCGCCCCCCTCGAGCGCGTGGTCCTCCGCCGACTCCGGCAGGGCCGCCGGCGTGTAGGGCGCGAGCACCTCGTTGTCGATGGCCCGGCTGGCGAAGGTGTTGTCGATGCCGAAGACCACGTCGCCGATCGGCGAGCCGGCGGTGAGGACGAGCTGGTTGGTCAGCTCGCCGGCGTCCCCGGAGAGCTGGACCTCGAGCTGGTAGCCGGTGTCCGCCTCGAACTGCGCGACCAGCTCGTCCGGCAGGGTGAACGAGTCGTGCGTCACGAGCGTGACCGTGCCGGTGTCGGCCGGCGCGGCGGCCTCGGTGGTCTCCTCGGCGTCGCCGGCGTCGGTGGTGGCACCGGCGTCGTCGGAGGCCTCCTGGGTCGGCGCCGGTGCCGTGGCGGTCGGCGTCCCGTCCTCGTCGCCGCCCATGAGCGAGCACGAGGCGAGCGGCACGCTGAGGGCCAGGGCGAGGGCGAGGGGCAGGGCACGCCCCGTGCGGGTGGTGGTGCGGGTCATCGTCGTCTCCTTGCGACTTCCTTCGCCGGTGCTAACCGGAGCAGGTTCGAGGGTCTGCGGCCTGCTGCCGCACTCTCAGCGCTCGCGCGCTCCCCTGTCGTTTCGTGCCGTCGAGGCTAGCACCGCTGTGGCAGGATCAGACGCATGGGCAACCTCGTCGCAAAGATCCTGACCGCAGGTGCGGCCGTCGTCGCCGGCATCGTCGCGCGCAAGACGACCGACGGCACCTGGAAGTTCGTCACCGGCAGCGACTCCCCGGAGAACCCGGACGACCCGGACATCGACATCAAGGAGGCCATCGCCTTCGCGGTCCTGTCCGGCGCCCTCGTCGGCCTGGCGCGGATGCTGGCCAACCGGCAGACCACCCGCCTCGTCGCCCGGGGCGCCAAGAAGTCCCCCGAGCAGGTCGCCGACAAGGCCAACGCCTGAGGAGCGCGTGACCGGGACCGCGCGACATGCCAGCGACGGGCACAGGGACCTGAGCGACGACATACCTCACGATCGTCGGACCTCGGGACGTGCCGAGGCACCAGGGCGCCGGCCCGGTCATGGTAGCCACCGGCGCGCCGGGAGCCGGTAGGGTGCTAGAGGCTCAGGGACCGACAGGGACATCGATGGAGGATGCGCGCCGTGACGCTCGTGCAGATCGACCTTCATGCTCGGGGAGAGGCGTGAGCCGATGCCCCCCTCGCACCGGATCCAGAACGTCCTCATCGCCCTGCTGGCGGTCGTCGCCGTCGGCGTCTCGGCCCTCGCGGTCCTGAGCGTCAACCGGCCGCAGGCGCCGACCGCCCTCGGCACCACCGACGGGCCCAGCACCGCCGCGCCGGGGGACGCCGCGGCCACGACGTCGGAGGCTCCCGCGGACGACGCCGCGAGCACGTCCGACGACGGCGACGGCCCGGAGACCGGGGTCGAGGCGTGGGTCCAGGCGTGGTCGGACGACGCGGACCTGCTCGTCGTCGGCGACGGCTTCAGCAACCTGCCCACGCAGTGGGTGCAGCTGTGGGCCGCGGCCGTGGGTGACGACCGGCCGGTGGAGATCCGGCACTGGGGCGAGGCCGCCGACGTCTCCTTCAACGACCCGATCGAGCTGTCCACCGGTGACGGCCCCCGGCTGACCGTGTGGAGCGCGAGCCGGGACGGGTCCACCATCCACGACGCGGCGGAGCGCTACGGACGCTTCGTCGAGGCCTCGACCGCGCCCGACGCGGTGCTGGTCTCGCTCGGCCTGGACAGCGGCGACGAGGACGTCGCCGAGGGCCTCGACCAGCTCGTCGGCGAGATCGACGAGGACGTGCCGGTCCTCGTCGCGATCGCGCCAGAGGGGCTCTACGACGACGGCGTGGGCGACGCCATCCTGGCGTGGGCGCAGGAGCACGCGGACCGGGTCGCGGTCGTCGACCTGCGCGGCGCGACCCCCGACGAGGCGTCCGCCGAGGAGTGGGCCGAGGCCTTCGACGCGGCGCTCGGGCGGTCCTGAGCCGGGGCCGCCCGGTCCTGGGCGGCGGTCACCCCGCCGACTGGCGCAGGTTCTCCTGGTCGGTCACCCACAGGCCGGTGAGGCCGCGGAAGTGCGCGACGAACTGGTCGTGCTCGTGCTCGGGGTAGGTGGCCTGCACGGTGTCGACGAGCAGCTTGTCGAAGTCGTCTGAGGCGACCCACTCGAGCACCCGCTCGGGCAGGTGCGCCAGGTGCTGGTCGCACCAGTCCCAGTAGCGGTCGGCCTCGAACTCCTTGTCCGCCAGCGCGCGGTAGGCCTGCATCTTCTCCAGGTAGGTGCGGTCCGGGTCGTCGGCGACCTTGAAGTACTCCTTCGGGTCACGCACGCCGATCGCCCCGCGGCGGCCGGTCACCAGGCAGTAGGTCGACCAGCGCACCAGCGCGGTGATCGCCCACGGGAAGTAGTAGTGCAGCGAGGTGAGCGCCACGTCCGGGCAGGCGTTGGCGTAGTCGATCGGGTGCACGTCGTCGCCCTTGACCAGCATCTCCGCGCTGTTGAACTCCCACCCGAAGAAGGCGTTGACCACCTTGCTCACCGTCTCGGCCTCCCACCCGGCCTGCGCGGAGAGGAAGTTGTGGGTCACGGCATACCTGGAGTGCATCGGCTCCCCGGGCCGGAAGTCCATCACCATGGTCTCCGGGCCGATGGACAGCGCCCGGGCGAAGTGGTCGTAGTCGACCGTCGCCTGCAGGTGCATGAGCATGTTGCCCGACTCGTCGTAGGAGCGGTGCAGCGCGTCGACGTCGTCCACCCGGGAGACGCCGCGCCAGCCGCCCCCGTCGAAGGGCTTCATGTAGAGCGGGTAGCCGACCTCCTCGGCCAGCGCCTCGAGGTCGAACGGGTCGTTGTAGCGCGCCGAGGTGTAGGCCCAGCGGACGTTGTCGACCGGGTTCTTGTAGGGCACGAGGACGGTCTTGGGGATCTTCATGCCCAGGCGCAGCATCGCGCAGTAGGCGCTGTGCTTCTCCATCGCCTGGAAGGTGAAGGGGCTGTTGAGCAGGTAGGTGTCGTTCATCAGCGACGCCTTCTTGAGCCACTCGCGCGGGTGGTAGTACCAGTACGCGAGCCGGTCGATGACGAGGCCGTGGCGCACGTCGTCGTTGAGGTCGAACGGGGAGATGCGGACCCGCTCGCTGCTGACCGTGTGCGTCGCGCCTCCCGCCTGCACCGGCCCCACCTGCCGCAGGATCGTCTCGAACGCCCTCGGCCAGTCCTCCTCCGCCCCCAGCAGGAGCCCGATGAGGTGGTTCTGCACGTCGCTGCTCATGCCACCGAAGGTTATCCCCTCGGGCGGTCCGCCGCACCGGTCCGCGGGGTCCGGGTCGGGCAACCCGAGGTATGACCGTCCGGCCAGGTCGTCCTGACCGTTCGGCCGATCCGTGCGGCACCTCCGCGTCCCTACCTTCGGTGACGTCGACGGGGACCCGCCCCGCCGACCTGACCAAGGGATGGACATGAAGAAGAGACTGATCACCGCGGTGCTCGGCGGCACGGCCGTCGCGAGCCTGGCGTTCGCCTCCGCGTCGGTGCTGACCGTGCACGGCGGCACCGTCCAGGCCGGCGTCGCCAGCGGCCTGAGCTGCGACACCGACGGCGTGAAGGCCAACTGGGGTCTGGAGACCGACGACAACACCGTCCGCAGCGTGCGGATCTCCGGCATCGCCGCCGAGTGCGCCGGCGCCGACATGTGGGTGAAGACCAACACCATGACGAGCCCCGCCAAGGTCGCGCTCGACGCCAGCGGCCAGGCGACCGTGCGGTTCTCGGCGCCCTACCCCTCGCCCGAGAGCCTCGACGCGGTCCGCATCTGGATCGAGGGCTGACGTGGTCGTGGCGGTCGTGGCGACGCGGCCGCGACCGCCACGGTCGTGGCCGGTCCCGCCCCGGGTCCTGAGGGACGTCGGCGGGTGGGTGGTGGTCGTGCTCGTCCTCCTGGTGTGGGCCGTCACCCTGCGGCCGACGCAGCTCGGCGGGCCGGCGACCTACGTGGTCGTCTCGGGCGACAGCATGGAGCCCACGCTCTCCGACGGCGACTTCGTCGTGCTGCGCCACCGGGACGGGTATGCGGTGGGAGACGTGGTCTCCTACCCCGTCCCGGCAGGTGGGCCGGGTGCCGGGTCGCTCGTCATCCACCGCGTCGTCGCGGACGAAGAAGGTCGTCTCGTGACCCAGGGCGACAACCGCGACCGGCCCGACGACTGGCGGCCGACCGCCGAGGCCGTCCGGGGTGCGCTGTGGTGGCACGTGCCCGGCGGCGGCCTGCTGCTCGTCCGGCTGCTGCAGCCGCCGGTGGTCGCCGCGCTCGCCGGCGGGGCGTTCACCCCGTGGCTCCTGCTGCGCCGGCCGGCCCCCGGACGACCGCCCGGGACCAAGCGCAAAAGGTTTTTCGCCAGACATGTATCTGGCCGCATCGACCCTGCTCTGACTGGTCGGGACGCGCGATCGTCCGGACGGGTGCAGGGGCCCGCCCGGACGGGCAGCGCACGGCCTGCCGGCCTGGAACAGGGACCTGGCCGGCAGGCTCGGGGGACTCCCGCCCGGGCGGGGCATCGGGGGTGACCGCCCGGGCGGGATCCCGAGAGGGACCGCTCCGGCGCGCGTGCTGGTGCGCCGGGATGCCAGGCGTGAGAGACGTATCTCTGATCCATGGCGTGGATCAGAGATACGTCGTCCGGCGGGATGATGGTCGAGCTGCTCGCCGGGCTGCCCCGGTCCCCGAGCCGGTCAGACCCCCGAGGCGGCGCCACCCTCGGCGTCCGCAGGCTCGTCGACCAGTGATCGCCGCTCCTTGTCCGGCACCGCCAGGCTCACCACGACCAGCGCGACGAGTGCGACCGGCAGCGAGACGAGCACGGAGTTGACGCCGCCCGGCTGCCCGAGCTGCTCCCACGTGATCGTGACCACGACGCCGAGGATCATCGAGGTCAGGACGCCCGCCTTGCTCGCACGCTGCCACAGGAAGATGGCCAGGACGGGCGGTGCGATCGCGACGCCATAGACCGTGTAGGAGTAGAGCTGCAGCTCGAGGACGGTCGGGAAGAACCGGCCGAGGACATAGGCGACGAGGCCGATGCCGAGCACGGAGAGGCGGTGGATCCACAACCGCTTGCGGTCGTCCATCTCGACGCCCAGCATCCGCTGGGCGACGTCGTAGACGACGTTGCCCGCGCCCGAGAGCTGGAAGGAGGAGCCGGTCGTGATGATGAAGGCCAGCGCGCCGGCGAGGAGCAGGCCGCCCAGGATCGTCGGCAGGTAGAACTCGCCCGCGAGGGACAGGATCGCGGTGTCCGGCTGGATGTCCGGCATGAGGATGACGGCCGCCGAGCCCAGCAGGGCGACAGGGACCGTCACCAGGAAGCTGGAGAAGAAGAACCCTGCCGTCGACTTGCGGGCCTCGGACTCGTCGCGCGAGGCGCCAAGACGCTGATACATGTTCTGGTCGGCGAGGATCAGCAGGAAGAGCGGCAGGAAGAAGCCGAGCAGCTCGATCGGCGCGAGACCGCCCGACAGGCTCCTGTGAGTCTCGGGCATTCCCGACCAGTACTCGCTCATGCCGCCGATGTCCTTGCCCAGGATGAGCGGCAGCGCGATCACCAGGCTGAAGACGATGACGAGTGCCGAGACGAAGTCGCTCCACGCCACGGACTTGAGCCCACCGCCGAAGGCGAGGAAGGTCACCAGGATCGCGACCACGACCGCGCCGGCCTCTGGCGACAGCGGCGTGATGACGCTGATGATGTAGCCGCCGCCGGTGTACTGGTAGGCGGTGATCCCGACGTAGGCGAGCAGCGTGATGAGCGCGGCGACGATGCGGACGCTGAGCCCGTAGCGCTTCTCCAGCAGCTCGGGCACCGTGTAGGTCGAGTGCCGACGGATCCGCTTGGCGATGTAGTAGAGGACCACGATCCCGACCGGCGTGCCGGCCAGGAAGAAGATGGAGGCCAGCGGCCCGTAGCGGTAGGCGAAGCTCGCGCCGCCGATGATCGTGCCCGAGCCCACCCAGGTGGCCAGGAGCGTGCCGATCATCACCGGTCGGGGCAGGTCGCGGCCCGCGAAGACGTAGTCGTCGGCGGTGGCGACCACCTTGCTCCGGCTGAACCAGGCGCCGATGCCCACCATCAGCAGCAGGTAGAGCACCAGGATCGTCACGTGAACGGTTTGCATCCGCCACCTCCGTGGCTCGACGTCGAGAGACCGGACAGGGAGCCGGTCGAGGACCCATGCAACCACGGCCCCGGACCTCGTGCAATACCTATTGCAGAACTTCTCCGGGGTCAGGGAAGAGCCCGTAGCGGCTCCAGAGCCGCTCTGCACGGTCGCTCGCGGCCGCCGCGGCGTCCCGGTCCCGCGCGACGAGCGCGGCGAGCGTGGCCTCCACGACCACGGTCGGCGCGACCAGCGAGGGGAACATGCTCGAGCCCTCGCTGGGCACGTGGACGAACTCGTCCGCCAGCTCGATGAGCTCGTCGCGGGTCTGGTCGCTGACCATGACGATGCGCACGCCAGGAGGCGCGGCCTGCATCGCGTTGAGGATCTGCCACGGCGTGCGCCAGAGGAGGAAGGCGACGAGACAGTCGCCCTCCCGCAGCAGGGAGACCGCGTTGAAGAGCGACGTGCCGCCCGTGCGGTGCAGTCGGACGTCGTGCCCGACGGTCTGGGCCAGGTGGGAGAGCTGCAGACCGGGGCCCGCGAAACTGCCCGATCCCAGCACCAGTGTCACCCTCGCGCCGGCGATCGTCTCCGCCACCCGGTCGATCTGGGCCTCGTCGAGCACGAGGGAGAGGTCCTGCAGGTTGTGCATGCCCCGGCGCAGGGTCGCCCGGGCCGGACCGTCTTGGTCCGTCCCGTGCTCGGAGAGCACCTCGGAGGCGGAGAGGCTGGAGAGGTAGCGCGACCGGATCTCCGAGCGCAGCGTGGGCCAGCCGCTGAAGCCGAGCAGCTGAGCCGCCCGGACGACGGTCGCGGCGTTGACCTCGGCGGCGGCCGCGACCTCGGCCGTGCTGGCGAAGGACATCCGGCGCGGCTGCCCGCCCAGCACCCGCAGGACCCTGGCGACCCCTCGCCCGACGGTGCGGTCGCCCAGCCGCGAGGCCATCCAGTCCGGGAGCTCGGGAGTCGTCACCACTCCATACTGCAACATCCGTTGCTGTTTGCGCGGGATCCTGCGACGATGTCACGACGCTCGCGAAAGGAACACACCCATGGCTCAGCAGGCACTCGTCCTCCGGCACGGCACGGTCTGCGACGTCGCGTCCGGGGAGGCTCGACCTCAGGACGTCCTCGTCGTGGACGGCACCATCACGGAGGTCGGGTCGCAAGTGTCCGCCCCGGCGTCCGCCGTCGAGGTCGACGCGTCAGGGCTGCACCTCGTGCCCGGCCTCATCGACGCCCACGTCCACGTCACGGCCGGCAGCGCCGACCTCGGGGCGCAGGCCGAGGACTCCCCCTACTACGTCGCCGCGCAGACCAGCACGATCCTGCGCAGCATGCTGGACCGGGGCTTCACGACGGTGCGAGACGTGGGTGGAGCCGACTTCGGCATCGCGGCCGCGGTCGAGGAGCGGCTGTGGCCCGGCCCGAAGGTGCATTTCGGCGGCAAGGCGCTCTCGCCCACCGGCGGCCACGCCGACCTGCGTGGTCCGGGCCGCCAGGCCCTGGACAACCACACCTGTTGCCCCAACATCGGCACCGTGACCGACGGGGTGGACGGTGTGCGGCGTGCGGCTCGCGACCAGCTGCGCACCGGCGCCCACCACATCAAGCTGATGCTCTCCGGCGGCGTCGCCTCGCCGACGGACCGGGTCGACTCGCTGCAGTTCTCCGCCGACGAGGTGCGGGCGGCCGTCGAGGAGGCCGACAACGCCAACCGCTACGTCACCGGGCACGCCTACACCGCCCGGGCGGTCAACCGTGGGCTCCGGCTCGGTGTGCGCTGCATCGAGCACGGCAACCTCATCGACGACGAGAGCGTGCGGCTCTTCGTCGAGCACGACGCCTTCCTGGTGCCCACCCTCGTCACCTACGAGTACCTCCACTCCGAGGGCGCCGCCGCCGGCCTGCCGCCCGCCAGCCAGGCCAAGGTCGCCGACGTGCTCGAGGCCGGGCTCCACGCCCTCGACCGGGCGGCCAAGGGCGGCGTGCGCATCGCCTTCGGCACCGACCTGCTCGGGTCGATGCAGCCGCACCAGAGCGAGGAGTTCCGGATCCGCGCGCAGGTCCAGTCGCCGGCCGAGGTGCTGGCCTCGGCGACCCTGGTCGGCGCCCAGCTGCTCGGTCGCGAGG
>CAZONQ010000031.1:0-3077 GCA_964581125.1 uncultured Ornithinimicrobium sp. | reverse complement strand
GCCGAGGTGCTGGCCTCGGCGACCCTGGTCGGCGCCCAGCTGCTCGGTCGCGAGGGCGAGCTCGGCGCGATCGCCGAGGGCGCCTGCGCCGACCTGCTGCTGGTCGAGGGCAACCCCATGGAGGACGCCGCGGTGCTCGCCGAGCCGGACCGCAGCCTTCGGATGGTGGTCCAGGACGGCAGGGTGGTCGTCGACCGGAAGGGGCGCTGACATGGCCCTGGTGGTTCGCGACGCCGCCGTCTGGGACGGCGACTCCTCCGAGGTGACCCCTGCCGACGTCGTCTGCGACGGCGGCCGGGTGGTCGCGGTCGAGGCCGTGCGCTCGGTCCGCCCGGACACGGACGACGATGTCGTGGAGGCCGACGGTGCCGTGGTCCTCCCCGGACTGGTCGACGGGCACGTGCACCTCGTATGGAGTGCCGGCCCCGACCCGGCTGGCGTCGTCGAGGCAGACGGCGAGCAGGTCACCGTCCTCCGGGCGGCGGAGAACGCCCGCGCCCACCTGCGGGCCGGCGTGACGACGGTCGCGGACCTGGGCAGCAACTGGGACGTCGCCATCGCCGTGGCCCGGGCCGTCGAGCGCGGCCACGTGGTCGGCCCTCGTGTGCTGGCAGCCGGACGCACGGTCGCCATGACAGGCGGGCACGACCCCTTCTGGGTCAACGCGTGCGACGGCGTGGACGCCGTGGTCCGAGGCGTGCGTGAGCAGGTGTTCCTCGGTGCCGGCCTGATCAAGACCGCGGCCACGGGCGGCGTCTACGGCCGGGCCGAGGGCGAGGAGGTGGGCGCGAGCGAGCTCACTGCCGAGGAGCTCACGGCGCTGGCCCGGGAAGCGCACCGGCGCGGCGTCAAGGTCGCCGCCCACGCCCTCGGGACCGACGGCATCCGTGACGCCGTCGAGGCGGGCATCGACGTCATCGAGCACGGTGTCTTCCTCACCGAGGAGATCGCCGCGGCGATGGCCGAGCGCGGCACGGCGCTCTGCCCCACGCTCGCGGTCTACCGTTCGCTGGCCGCAGGCGGCGGCCCCGACTATGCCACCGCCAAGGCGGCCGAGGTGGTGAAGGCCCACGACAACGCCGTCCACATGGCGATGGAGGCCGGCGTGCCGGTCGTCGCCGGCACGGACGCAGGGTCTCCCGGCATGCCGCACCCGAGCCTGGAGGCCGAGCTGGCGGCCCTCCACGCATGCGGGTTGCCCCCGCTCGACGTGCTCAAGGCGGCCACCTCTCGCGCCGCCGACGCCCTGGGCGCCGACGTCGGCCGCATCCGACCGGGAGCCCCCGCCGACCTCGTCGTCCTCGACGGTGACCCCTTCACCGAGCCGGTCGTGGCCACCCGGCCGCGCACGGTCGTCGCCCGGCAGCGGCTGGTGCGCGTGGGCTGACTGGCCTGTCGTCCCCTCCCGGGTTCGCCGGAGACGTTTCTCTGATCCACCACACGGATCAGAGATACGTCTCTGCCGCGGATGGGTCACGCGAGATGCCGACCCCGGTTGTTGGACAGTGAAAATCGGCGCCGGGACACGCAGAAGCCGGGTCCAATAACCAGGGTCGGGGCGTCACGGCTGCAGAGCGCGCGCCCGGTCGTGTGCAGAGCGCGCTCCCGGTCGCAGAAGAGGCTCGCAGAGCGCGCTCCCGGTCACAGGGGGACCGCGCAGAGCGCGCGCCCGGTCGCAGGGGGACCGTGCAGAGCGCGCTCTCGGTCGGGTCGGTGGGTCGGGCGGGGTCGGGTCAGGTCCAGTCGCGCAGGTCGACGAGGGGGCCGTCGCCGGGGGTGAGCTGCTCGACGACGTCGACGCGGGTGCTGAAGCGCAACCCTGCACGCACCCGGTCGGCCACGCCGGCGGCCAGCTCCTCCCCCGGCGACGTCCCGGCCACGCCCCCAGCCACGGGCACGACCTCGCACCGCAGCTGGTCGACGTGGTCGACGCGGTCGATGACGAAGCGGTAGTCCGCCACGCCCTCGACCTCCTCCATGACGGCGGTGACCTGGCGCGGGTGGAGGAACATCCCCCGCACCTTCACCGCCTGCCCGACCCGGCCGAGCACGCCGCGCAGCCGCAGCGAGCCGTCCGGGCCGAGGGTCCAGCCGGACAGGTCGCCGGTGCCGAAGCGCACCAGCGGGTAGTCCGGGCGCAGCAGGGTCACGACGACCTCACCCTCCGTCTCGTCGGTGACCGGCGTGCCGGTGCCGATCTCGCAGACCTGCACGTGCACGCCGTCGGCGAGGACCAGCCCCGCCCCCGGCTCCTCCCCCGCCGGCTCCCACGCCAGCAGCCCGGTCTCCCCGGTCCCGTAGGCCATGCGGACGTGCGGCACCCGCTCGGTCAGCACCGCGCGCAGCGAGTCCGGCAGCGGCTCGGCCGTGACGAGCGCCCGCTCCAGCCGCCAACGCGCGGGGTCCAGACCCGCCTCGTCGAAGCGCTCCACCAGGGCCTTGAGATAGGACGGCAGTCCGAGGTATGCCGTGACGCCCAGGTCGGCGACCGCCCCCGCCTGGAGGTCCTGGGCACCGATGCCACCCGGCAGCACCGCCGCGCCGACCGACCGGGCGCCCTGCTCGAGCATCGCGCCCGCCGGCGAGAGGTGGTAGCCGAAGCAGTTGATGACGACGTCGTCCGCGCCGACCCCGAGGTCGGCGAGCGCCTGGCCCCACCGCCAGTCGGCGCCCTCCAGCTGCGGCTCGTAGAGCGGCCCCGGGGAGCAGAACCAGCGCGCGACGTCGGCGTCCGGCGCGAGGAGCCCGCCGTGCGGCGGGTCCTGCCGCTGGAGCTCGACGAGGTCGTCCTTGGCGAGCACCGGCAGGTCGGCGAGCCCGGCGCCGGAGCCGAGCGAGCCGCATACCTGCTCGACGGTGACGCCCGCCCGCCCGAGCCGGGCGGCGAAGCCCGGCACCCGCGCGGCGGCGCTGGTCAGCGCAGCCGTCAGCGCCGGGGCGAGCGACTCCTCGCGCTCCCTCAGGGCACCCTCGATCGACATGGTTCCCACTTCCTCGTCGTTGCGTGCGGTCGACCGGCGTGCGGCCGGCGGTCAGAGCCAGCGCTTGCGCCGCTTGTAGTGCTTGACGTCCCGGTA
>CAZONQ010000030.1:0-22375 GCA_964581125.1 uncultured Ornithinimicrobium sp. | reverse complement strand
CTCGACGGGGTCGTAGTTGGTGTTGGGTCCGGACACCTGCGCAAGTCTAGGCAACCGTGGCTGCCGGCCACGACGGGGTTTGGCCCGCTGCGCCCGTCCCGTCCCCCGCGGGCGCCCCCGCGCCTACCGCCGCGCGGCCCCGGAGGCGTGCAGGCACACCGTGGCGGCCATGGCCAGGTTGAGGGACTCGGCGCGCTGGATCGGGATCGAGACGACGGCGTCGCAGAGCTCGAGCACCTCCGGCTCGAGCCCCCAGGCCTCGTTGCCGAGCACCCAGGCGTGCGGGCCGGCCAGGTCCGCCTCGGGCAGCGGGGTGCTCCCGGCGCCGTCGGCCGCCAGCAGCCGGACGCCGCGTGCCCGGCACGCGGCGAGCAGCTCGGCGACGGGGGCGCCGACGCTCACCGGCAGGTGGAAGAGCGAGCCCACGGTCGACCGCACCACCTTGGGGTTGTAGACGTCCACCGACGCCCCGCTCACCAGCACCGCCGCGGCGCCGAACGCGTCGGCGCCGCGCAGCACGGTGCCGGCGTTGCCGGGGTCCCGGACGTGCGTGAGCACGACGGCGAAGCCCTCCCCCACGGCGTCCAGCGCCTCCTCCAGCGGCACGTCCACGCGGCGCGCCACCGCGACCATCCCCTGCGGGTGCTCGGTGTCGGCCATCGCGACCAGCACCTGGTCGGTGCACTCCTGCACCCGCACGCCGCCCTCGTGGGCGGCGTCCACGATCTCGGTATGCCGTCGCGCGGCCGCCGCGGTGAGGTACAGCACCTCGGCCGCGTGCACGGCGTGCCGGAGCAGCTCGCGGACCGCCTGCGGGCCCTCGACGAGGAACCGGCCCTGCCTGGCGCGGGCAGCACGACGCCCCAGCGCGGCGACCTGCCGCACCCGGTCGCTGCGAGGGTTGCTCAGCAGCTCGGGGCGGGTGGTCATGCGCTGGGGCGTCGGACGTGGCGAGCCGGGGGCTCAGGCGGCGCCGGCCTCGGCCTTCTCGCCCTCGGCGGGGACGTTGGCGCGGGCCAGCTCGACGAGCGCGGCGAAGGCGGCCTCGTCGTTGACCGCGAGCTCGGCGAGCATGCGGCGGTCGACCTCCACGCCGGCGGCCTTGAGGCCCTGCACGAAGCGGTTGTAGGTCATGCCGTTGGCGCGGGCGCCGGCGTTGATCCGCTGGATCCAGAGGCGACGGAAGTCGCCCTTGCGCTTGCGGCGGTCGTTGTAGGAGTAGACCAGCGAGTGGGTGACCTGCTCCTTGGCCTTGCGGTAGAGCCGGCTGCGCTGGCCGCGGTAACCGCTGGCGCGCTCCAGGACGACCCGACGCTTCTTGTGGGCGTTGACCGCCCGCTTCACGCGTGCCACGTGATATCTCCTTGCTAGTTCTGGGGAAAGGGTGAGGGCCGGACCGTCAGAGGCCCAGCATCTTCTTCACCTTGCGGACGTCGGACTTGGCGACCGGCACGTCGTTCACGAGGCGGCGGGTCTGGCGCTTGGCCCGCTCCTGGAACTTGTGCACGTGGCGCGCGCGCTGGCGCATCACCTTGCCGGAGCCGGTGATGCGGAACCGCTTCTTGGCGCCGCTGTGGGTCTTCATCTTCGGCATGGCCGATCTCCTTCGCATGGCTCGCGCCCGTGGGGCACGGGCGTGGGTGTGTCGAGCGGGTGTGAGCTGGCGCCCGGGGCGCCCGCGCTCACTCCTGCCCGGTGGTCTGCTCGGTGCCGGCGGGGGCGTCACCCTCCGGCGCCGACTGCGCGGCGGCCTCGGCCTTGGCGCGCTCGGCGTCGCGGCGCTTCTCCTGCCGCACGGCGGTCTTCTTCTTGGTCGGGCCGATCACCATGACCATGTTGCGGCCGTCCTGCTTGGGCTGGCTCTCGATGTGGCCGAGCTCGGCGACGTCCTCCGCGAGGCGCTGCAGGAGCCGGAAGCCCAGCTCGGGGCGCGACTGCTCGCGGCCGCGGAACATGATCGTCACCTTGACCTTGTCGCCGCCCTTGAGGAAGCGCTCCACGTGGCCCTTCTTGGTGCCGTAGTCGTGGGCGTCGATCTTGGGGCGGAGCTTGATCTCCTTGATGACGGTGTTGACCTGGTTCTTGCGGGCCTCACGGGCCTTCATCGCGGCTTCGTACTTGTACTTGCCGTAGTCCATGAGCTTGGCGACGGGCGGTCGGGCCGTCGGCGCCACCTCGACCAGGTCGAGGTCGGCCTCGGCGGCCAGCCGCAGCGCGTCCTCGACGCGCACGATGCCGACCTGCTCTCCGTTGGGACCCACCAACCGCACCTCCGGAACCCGGATGCGGTCGTTGATGCGAGGCTCGCTGATGTGCTGCTCCTTCGTCTGTCGTCGATGACCCGGGCACCAGAAAGGCCTCCTGGCACGAGGTGCGCAAGAGGCCTTCACCGCCAGGGCCGTGACGCCGGCGGACCGGCGGGGGTGCGCCGCGGCTCGCGCCACGTCATACCCCTGCCCCGGCAGCGGGCCGGAGCACGGACCTGGACCCGGCGACCCGGAGGTCGGACGCGGGTGGGGGCTGGGCCCCTCTTGCACACCGTGCGGCACGCGCGGGGCGCGGACGCACGGTTGGTCGGTCACCCATGGTAGCAGACGGACGGCGCTCGGCCCGCCCCGCGCGAGGCGGGACGGGCCGAGCTGCTCAGCCGGGGCGGACGCTCAGCACCCGAACCGGACGAGCGTCCAGTCCTTGGTGACGATGCGTCCGCGCTGGACCCGGACCGTGTCGACCTGCGGCCGGTGCTGGTCCTTGGCGGCGATGGCCTGGTAGCGGCCGGCGACGATCCAGTAGGCGTAGTCGCCGTCCTCGTCGGTCACCAGGCTGTAGCCGGAGCCGTTGCCGTTGGCGGGCATGAGGTCGACCACCGCCCCGGCGAGACCGGCGGTCGTGCCGTCGCAGGCCTGGCCGGCCACCGCACCCTGCAGCTTGCCCCACGAGTTGGGCGGGGTCACGTGCATGGTGACGGGGATCGGCTCGAGCCGCTGGGCGGTGTCGGTCTGCACCCGCACGGCCGCGGTGTACGTGCCCGGCTGGGCGACGTCGGCGTCCGTGGTGACGGTGACCCGGACCCGCTCGCCCGGGGCGAGCGTGAACGTGGTCGGGTCGACCTGCAGCCAGTCCACGTCGGTGGCGCTGGCGCCGCAGTCGTCGTAGCCGGGCAGCTGCTCGGCCACGTCCACCGGGGTGAAGCCGCCGGAGGACCCGCCGACCTTGACGACGCCGCACGCGGCCCCGCCCCGGTAGACCGGTGCGGTGGCGTTGGGCAGGCTCTCCCACGCGCCGGTGGCGCCGTCGTAGGCGAAGGTGCGGTTGGTGACCTCACCGGCCTGCACGCCGCCGACGACGACGAGCTTGCCGTTGGCCGCCGCGGACGAGGCCGCCCAGACGTCGAACGGGGCGTCCGGCAGCGGCGACCAGGCGTCGGCGCCCGGGTCGTAGGCGTAGCTGGCCGCCACGCCGCCCGTGCCGGGGTTGCCGCCGGTGCACACGACCTGGCCGTCGACCGCGCCGCAGCTGGCGAAGGCCACCGCGGAGGGGTAGTCCGCCAGCTGCTCCCAGGTGTCCGCCTCGACGTCGTAGGCCATCACGGCCGCGGACATCGGCGTGCACGAGGAGGTGGTGCAGCCGCCCACCGAGTAGACCTTGCCGTCCAGGACGGCGGTGCCCATGGCGGAGACCGCGGCCGGCGCGTCGGCGCCGTCGCTCCAGCTGTCGGAGACCGGGTCGTAGACGGAGGTCTGCGAGCTCACGCCCGAGTCGACCCAGCCGCCGTGCACGACGATGCTGCCGCCGACCGCCGCCGCGCCGACGGCCGAGGCCGCGGTGGGCAGCGGGGCGACCGCCGTCCAGGTCTGCGCCTGGGCGTCGTAGCGGTTGACGTCGCCGAAGCTCGCGGTCCCGGTGGTCCCGCCGATGCTGTACCAGTCGCCGTCCACGTTGACCACGCGGTTGTCCATGACGACCCGCGGGTAGTTGGGCAGCGGCTCCCAGGCGTCGGAGGCCTGGCGGACCAGGTCCGGTGCACCGGAGACGCCCATGCCGGACGCCCCGGCCGCCAGCGAGGTCTTGGTCTTCACCGAGCGCAGCGGCGCGCCCTCGGCCTTGCCGTTCGCCCCGAGCCGCTGCTCGGTGCCGTCGGCCCGCAGGATGGTGAAGTCCCCGGCCAGCTCGGAGAGGGTGACCTCCGCCGCGCCGCTGCCGGTGTTGCTGACCCAGAAGCGGTGGTTCCGCTCGCTGCCCAGCGGCTGGTAGACCTCGATGCCGGTCTCGTCGACGACGACGAAGCCGGACCCGAGCGCGAAGTCGGCCTCGACCGCGTCACCGTGCACGACGGTCACGTCCTGGGTGACCGACTCGAAGCCACGGGCGGTGGCCTCGAACGGGTGGCTGCCAGGAGCCTGCGAGAACATCCAGTAGAAGCCGTCGTCGAGGTTCTCGTCGTCGGGGGTCGCCGAGGTGACGGCGGACTCGTCGGTGTCCAGGTTGGTCACCGTGGCCCCGACGATGCCCTCCTGGGTGTCCGCGCCGCTCACGGTGCCGACGACGTAGCCGCCCTCACCGGTCGGGACGCAGGCCCGGTTGCCGAGGAAGACGTCGTCGACCTCCCACCACCAGTCGTAGTCCGAGTTGTACATGTGGAAGCGCACCTGCACGTCGCTCTGGCCCGCGGCCTGCGGCAGCGGCAGGACCTTCTCCACCGGACCGCGGTCCGAGGCGGTCTGCGCCAGCACCGTCTCCCAGGTCTCGCCGCCGTCGAGGCTGACGTCCACGTCGGCGTTGGTGCTCAGCGAGCGCCAGTCCTGCTTGAAGCCGACGACGGGAGTGCTGAGCTCGCTCATGTCGACCGACGGGGTGACCAGGGAGGTGTCCTGGATGCCGCCGGAGCCCCAGTAGTCGGAGTCCATGATGGCGAAGTTGCCCTCGCCGCCCGTGAGGTTCTCCCGGCCGTCGGGGTTGTCGAAGCGCCAGACCTGCTCGGTGCCCGCCTCGTCCGTGACCGTCCAGCCCTCCGGGACGGTGGTCGCGTCGAAGGACTCGGTCACGCCGTCCACGGAGTAGCCGTAGCCGGGCGCCGTGCAGGCGTAGGCGTCGACCGGCACCGCCACGTCGAGCGTCGCACCGTCGGTGACGGTGATCTCGCTGCTCGGCGTCTCGTAGCCGGGGTACTGGACCTGGACCGTGAGGGTGAAGGTCTCGCCCTGGGGCAGGTCGATGCTGTAGGCCCCGGTCGCCGGGTCGGTGTAGGCCGCCACGGGCGTGCCGTCGACGACGACCCGCGCGTAGAGCGGGAAGCCGTAGCCGGACCCGTCGGTCACCGTGCCGGTCACCGTGGCGCTGGGCACCGGGTCGAGCGCGGCGTCGTGGACGGTGGTGCCGCCGGCCGTGACCGTCACGGTCGCCTCGTGCGTGGCGTAGCCGAACTTGCTCATGGTCACGTCGTAGTCGCCCGCGGACAGCAGGGCCGTGTAGGCACCCTCGTCGTTGGTGACCAGCGCGCGGGAGATCGGGCCCTCGACGGTGACGCTGACGTCGCTCAGCGCCTCGCCGGTCGCCGCGTCGGTGACGGTGCCGCTCAGGGTCCCGGTGTCGCCGATCGGGGCCGCCTGCAGGAGCGCCAGGGCGTCCAGCCGGCCCTCGCCGAAGACGTTGTTGTCGTCCACGGTGCCGCCGCAGGTCAGGTCGTCGGTGTCGACGGCGGTGCCGTCGAGCAGGGCACGCGTGCCCTCCACGTCGCCCGCGAGCGCCGGGGCCGCGGACCAGGCCAGGGCGATCGCCCCGGCCACGTGCGGCGTGGCCATCGAGGTGCCGCTGTAGCTGGCGTAGCCGTTGCCGGGCACCGACGAGCGCACCGCGCTGCCGGGGGCGGAGATGTTCGGCTTGATCTCGCCGTCCTGGCCCGCGCCCTTGCCCGAGGTCGTGGAGATGGTGTGGCTGCTGTTGTAGTTGCCCACCGAGTAGGCCACGATGCGGCTGCCCGGCGACCCCGAGGTGTTGCACGCCGGACCGCTGTTGCCGTTGGCGAAGACGCCGAACATGCCGGAGGCCTGCCAGGCGATGATGACGTCCTCCATGAAGGGCGCGTTGGACGGCGTCCTCGTGCCCCAGGAGTTGTTGATGATGTTGGGCCGCATGCTGACGTCGGGGTCCGAGCCGTCGAGCCTGGTCGGCTCCAGCATCCACTGGCCCGACTGGACGAGGGCGTCGTCGCTCGGGCAGCAGCCGTTGGCCGCGATCCACGTGGCGCCCGGCGCCACGCCGATCTGGTTCTCCCCGCCGTCGTCCCCGACCATGGTGCCCATCGTGTGGGTGCCGTGGCCGTCGGTGTCGGCCGGCTCGTCCGGGGAGGTGCCGGCGGCGTCGAACCAGTTGTAGTCGTGGCTGAACGTGCCGTCCCCGTTGTTGCCGCGGTACTGGTTCACCAGCGCCGGGTGGTCGTACTGGACACCGGTGTCGATGTTGGCCACGACGATGCCCTCGCCCCGGATGCCGAGGTCGTTCCAGACCTCGGGGGCGTTGATGTCGTCGATGCCCCACTCCACGGCGGCGGGCGCCTTCTGCGGCGCCTTCTCCTCCTCGGGGTCGGGCACCTCGATCTCCATCGTCGGGTAGATGCCCTCGACGGTGCCGTCCGCCGCCAGGGAGGTGACGAGGTCGGCGTCGGCGCCGCCGATCCGGATCGAGTTGGTGGCCCAGAACGCCGTGTAGTCCACCCCCTGCTCGTCCAGCTCCGCGCGCAGCTCCTTCTGCGTGCTCTCGGCGGTCTTCTTCAGGGCGTCGACCACGGCCTGGCCGCGGGCGTCCCAGTCGTCGATGGACGCGGCTGTGCTGAGGTCGGCCTGCTCGGCCAGGCGGACCCACACGTCCGCCCGCCCCTCCGCCTGCAGCTGCTGGTCCACCTGGTCGTCGATCTTCTGGGCGAGGCTCGGGTCACCGGGCGCGGCCTGGGCCGCGCCGAGCGCTCCGAACCCCGACATGACGAGCGACGCCGAGGCCACGGCCGTGACCCACCAGCGCCGACGCTTCATCGGTTCCATCGGTTCGAACTTCCTCTCCGTCGAGGTCAGGGGGCCGGACGGCCCCCCGACCGACGCTAGGAAGAGGCCCGGGGCGTCTCAACGGTCGGACGTGGGCGATGCGTGGGCAAGATGGGCAGTCCCCGGGGCGACGGCCGGGAACGGCCCGCGGGTCAGTCGTCGACGGGGGCGAGCGCGCCCGGCCCGACGAGGCGGAAGCCGATCCCGCGCACCGCCTGGAGCCGCACCGGCCGGACGAGCGTGCCGAGCTTGCGGCGCAGGCGCTTGACCAGCGAGTGGACCTGGGCGACGTCGCCGATGTGCGGCGTCCCCCAGACCTGCTGCGTGAGCTCCTCGAAGCTGCACAGGCGGCCCGGGCGCGCGTTGAGCGCCTCGAGGAAGCGGAACTCCAGCAGGGTGAGCGGGACCTGGGTGTCCCCGTCGTCGACGACCTGGCGGTCGGCGTCGAGGCGCAGCGGGGACGCGGACCCGGACGCCGCCTCGTCGGGGCCGTCCTCCGCGGCGGCGCCGGCCCCGATCACCTGGCGCGCCTCCTCGGCGGAGCCGACGACGAGCACCGGGCCGTCCCAGGCCGCGGCGAGGGTGCGCAGGCTCTCGACCGAGCAGGCGGACATGAGGACCACGAGTGCGCCGGGGACGCCCACCGCCGGGACCAGCGACACCGCGGCCGCGCCGGCCCTGGCGACCTCCCTCCGGTCGCCGGGCTCGTCCCCTCCGACCTCAGGGGCCTGGGCCGCCATGCCGCATCTACCTCCCCGGTGCCCGGGGGACGGTCCCCCGACGACGTCGTCCCGAACCTAACCCGCCGCCCAGCGGCCCTCAAGGAACTTGACCAAGTCCTTACCCCCTCCTTGCCGACCGCTTACCTTCGCCGACCCCGGCGCGCATCTAACTTGAACTGTTCAAGGAAAGGTGGTGGACTGGACCCATGACGGACAGGGCGGTGCAGCAGGCGCCGGCGCGGGTCGGACCGGCGCCGGACGCCCCCGCTCGGCTGAGGGCGGCGGGCCTGCGGGTCACCGCTCCCCGGCTCGCGGTGCTCGACGTCCTCGCCGAGCACCCCCACGCCGACGTGGCGACGGTCCTGGAGCTCACCCGGCAGCGCGCACGGGGCCTGTCGGTGCAGGGCGTCTACGACGTCCTCACCGCGCTGACCGACGTCGGTCTGCTCCGCCGCGTGCAGCCCGGACGCTCCGTGGCCCGCTACGAGCTCGACCGCGGGGACAACCACCACCACGTCGTCTGCCACACGTGCGGCGAGATCACCGACGTGCCCTGCAGCACCGGCACGCCGCCCTGCCTCGACGCCGCACCGGCCACCGGCCTGGGCTTCGTCGTCGACGAGGCGGAGGTCATCTTCTGGGGTCGGTGCCCCCGCTGCCAGCAGTCCCCCGACCACCCCGAGAACCACGACAAGAAGGAGCAGGAATGACCGACACCCATCCTGGCTACGTCAACGCTGACGGCGGCGGCGCCGCAGGCGCCACCGCCGACGGCTCGACCCTGAGCAACGGCGCACCGAACGACTCCGACCGCAACAGCCTCTCGGTCGGCCCCAACGGTCCGCTCCTGCTGCACGACGTCTCGCTCATCGAGACCCTGGCCCACTTCGACCGCGAGAAGGTGCCGGAGCGCCTGCCCCACGCCAAGGGCTCCGGCGCGTTCGGCGTCTTCGAGACCACCGAGGACGTCTCGGCCTACACCAAGGCCGCCGTCTTCCAGCCGGGCGCCTCCGCCGAGACGCTCGTGCGCTTCTCGACGGTCGCGGGCGAGCAGGGCTCCCCCGACACCTGGCGCGACGTCCGCGGCTTCGCCGTCCGGCTCTACACCGAGGAGGGCAACCTGGACGTGGTCGGCAACAACACGCCGATCTTCTTCCTCCGCGAGCCCATCAAGTTCCCCCACTTCATCCGCTCCCAGCGGCGCCTGCCGGACAGCGGCCTGCGCTCGCCCAACATGCAGTGGGACTTCTGGACCAACAACCCCGAGACCGCCCACCAGGTCACCTACGTGATGGGCGACCGCGGGCTGCCCAAGACGTGGCGCCACATGAACGGCTACAGCTCCCACACCTACATGTGGGTCAACGCCGCGGGCGAGCGGTTCTTCGTCAAGTACCACTGGCACAGCGAGCAGGGCGTCGAGAGCCTCACCAACGAGCAGGCCACGGAGCTGGCCGGCACCGACGCGGACTTCCACCGCCGCGACCTCTTCGAGGCCATCGAGCGCGAGGAGTTCCCGAGCTGGACGCTGTCCGTCCAGGTCATGCCCTACGAGGAGGCCAAGACCTACCGCTTCAACCCCTTCGACCTGACCAAGGTCTGGCCGCACGCGGACTACCCGCTGGTCAAGGTGGGCCGGCTCACCCTGAACCGCAACCCGGAGAACTGGTTCGCCCAGATCGAGCAGGCGGCGTTCAGCCCGTCCAACCAGGTGCCCGGCACCGGCGTCTCCCCGGACAAGATGCTGCTCGCGCGCGTCTTCTCCTACCCCGACGCCCAGCGCCACCGCATCGGCACCAACTTCGCGCACCTGCCGGTCAACCAGCCCCGGACCGCGGTCAACACCTACCAGTTCGACGGGCCGATGGCGTTCCTGCACTCGGGCAGCCAGCCGACCTACGCGACCAACTCCTACGGGCGCCCCTGGTCCGACAAGGTCGGACCGGTGGAGAACGGCTGGGAGGCCGACGGCGAGCTGGTGCGCCAGGCCTACGACCTGCGCGCCGACGACGACGACTTCGGCCAGCCGGGCACCCTGGTCCGCGAGGTCTACGACGACGCCGCGCGCGAGCGCCTGGTCCAGACCGTCGCCGGCATGATGGGCGACTGCGACCCGGAGGTCCGCGAGCGCGTCTACACCTACTGGCGCAACATCGACCAGGAGGTCGGCGACCGCATCGCGGCCGCCGCCACCGCCCTGATCGAGGGCCAGGAGGTCCCCGGCGTGGGTGACGCCCAGGCGGGCGACGTCGCCTCCCCGATCCGGGAGGAGGAGGGCGACCTCGTCGCCGGCCACCGCTGAGCGCAGGTATGCCGTGGCGCCGGGTCCCGTCCCCGGCCCGCGGGACGGAGGGCCCGCACCGTGCACCGGTGCGGGCCCTCCGCCGTCCATGCCGTGCGCCGGGGCGTGCCCACGTCCGCGCCCGGGGCGCGGACGGTCAGGCCTGGCGCACCGCGAAGGCGACGGCGTCGATCCGCGCCCTCGTCTCGCCGTCGGCGGCGAGCCGCTCCCCCAGCCCGGTGACGAGCGAGCGGACCTCCTCGCGGGACAGCCCCGGCGCCAGCGCGACCTCGACCCGCAGCACCCCCTGCCCCCCGTCGACCAGGGCGTGCCCGACGACGGAGGGCTCCTCCGCCAGCGCCGCGGCGACGGCCGCGGCCACGTGCTCGTCCTCGTGGGCGGGGCGCCACCGGCGACCGGTCGCCAGGGCCCAGACCATCGAGCCGCGGAGCGTCGCGGCCGCGGAGCCGGGCGGGGTGGGCAGGTCGAGGACGATCGTGGCGCACCCCTCCTGGACCGCCGCCAGCGCAGCGCGCTGTGCCGTCACCGGGACGGGCCGTGCCTGGGCGTCCCAGGCGGCGAGCGCCGCCGTGCTCGTGAAGGCGGGCAGCGCCCGCTCGCCGTCCGGGGCGACCAGCGTCACCGAGGCCATGTCGCTCGTGGCGTCCACCGGGATGCCGCTGCTGTCGTCGATCTCGCCCGGCACCGCGACGACCGGGACCACGAGCCGCGCGCGGGAGACCGCCTCGACGAGCTCGGCGGGGTCCGTGGCCGGGTCGGCGAGCAGGGCCGCGAGGACGGCGTCCGCCTCCCCCGTGTCCCCGTCGAAGCCGGTGCCCGTGAGCGTGCGTCCCCGCCAGGGGACGCCGGCGGTGTCGTGGCCCTCGGCCGGGTCGTGCGCGCTGAAGCGGTGGGTCATGCCGCCGCCTCCAGCGCCTCGCCCAGCGTGAAGACCCCGTGGTAGAGGGCCGCGCCGAGGACGACGCCGGTGACGCCCGCGGACCGCAGGCCCGCGAGGTCGGCCAGCGAGGCCACCCCGCCGGAGGCCAGGAGCGGGGCGTCGAGCCGGTCGACGAGGCCGGCGAAGAGGCGCAGGTCGGCCCCGGTCCGTCGGCCGTCGCGGCCCGCGTCGGCCACGACGTAGGCACCCGGCCTGGCCTCGGCCAGCGCCTCCCGCACGGTGGCGACCACGTCGTCGAGCGGACCGAGGTCCTCCCCCGACCCGCGCGCCACGACGCGGTCGCCGAGGACGTCGAGCCCGACAGCGATCCGGTCGCCGTGCTCGCGCACGAGGGCCGCGACCCACCCGGGCTCGCGCAGGGCGGTGACCGCCAGGTTGACGCGACGCGCCCCGGTCGCGAGGGCCTGCTCGACCGCCTCGGGCGTGTCGAGCCCGCCGGACAGCTGCACCGGGACGGGGAGCGCGTCGACGATCTCGGCCAGCAGCGGCAGGTCCGTGCCCCGGCGGAACGCCCGGTCGAGGTCCACCAGGTGGACCCACCGCGCGCCCTCGGCCACCCACGCGCGGGCGACCCGCAGCGGGTCGTCGTCGCCCTCGACGACCTGGGCGGCCCGCCCCCCGGCCACGTCGACCGCCGGCAGCAGGGTGAGGGCGGACGTCATCCCAGCGCACCCAGCTCGCGGCGCAGCCGGACGCTGTCGGCGACGGCGTCCTCGAACCAGCCGACCTCGCGGGGGCTCGGCTCGTGGCGCGCGGCGCCGGGCAGCTCCGCCGCCCCGGCCGGGTCGCCGAGGGCACCGGCCAGGGGCAGACCGAGCGTGGCCAGCACCGCCTGGAGCATCATGACCGGCCGGGCGCGCTTCTCGTGGAGCAGGTCGACCAGCTCGTCGCGGACCTGCGGCCCGGCGCCGGCGACCCGCACCAGCTCTGCGGGACCGGCGAGCTCGAGGCCGGGCGGCCGCAGCAGGCCGATGTCGGGCTCCCAGACCACCCATCCCGGGCCGCGCCGGCGGCCCGGTCCGTGGACGGTCACCACCGCCCGTCCGTCGATCTCGAAGAAGCCGAGCGCCGGGCCCGCCCGCAGCGGCACCGGCCGCGCCGCCAGCAGCGTCGCGGCGTCGTCGTAGGGGGCGTCCACCCGCGAGGGGCCGAGGACCAGCACGCCCGTCCACGCCTCGGTCGGCACCCGCAGCAGCGGGATCACGCTGCGCGCCACCCAGCCGGAGACGTCGGCAGCACGCCCGCCGAGCAGGACGAGCCCGTGCGTGGCCGGTGCCGACGGGGCAGGCCGACGGCTCGCGGGCTCGGGCTGGCGGGTCACCCGCACATCCTACGAGGACGGGGGACGGTCGCCTCCTCCGGACGGCCGGCCCGGCCGGGGGAAGCGCCGGGGCGAGGGGGGCGGCCCGGTGGCGGCCCGGGAGAACCCGGCCGCCCGCCCCGGCAGCGGTCGTCGGCCCACCGGCTCGACCGACCTGGCCGGTGCCGGGACGACGTCTCCGTAGAGCAGCCGCTCGACGACCGCACGGGCGTGCCGACCCGCCCGCCGCCACTCCTCGGCCAGGTCGCCACCGTGCCCCGGCGGACGGCCCATGACCCTGGCGACACCCTCGGCGTCCCGCAGGCTGCTGGGCACCGAGTCGACCGGCCGGCCCCGCCAGACGACGCCGGCGTCGCGGATCTGCGAGGCGAGCCGCCAGGCGTGCTCCAGCTCGGCCGCGTCCTCCTGGCGGACCAGGCCGGCGTCCACGAGGCCGGCCAGGGCCTCGAGCGTGCTGGTCGTCTGCAGGGCGGGCAGGGCGTGGGCGTGCTGGAGCTGGAAGAGCTGGACCACCCACTCGACGTCGGAGAGCCCGCCGCGCCCGAGCTTGAGGTGCGTGCGCGGGTCGGCGCCGCGCGGCAGCCGCTCCCCCTCCATGCGTGCCTTGAGCCGTCTGATCTCGTGCACGGCGGCCTCGCTGATCCCGTCGGGCGGCCAGCGCAGCGGCGCCACCACGTCGGCGAAGCGGCGCGCCAGGCCCGGGTGCCCCGCGACCGGGCGGGCGCGCAGCAGGGCCTGCGACTCCCACCCGGCCGACCAGCGCTCGTAGTAGCTGCGGTAGCCGTCCAGGCTGCGCACGAGCGGCCCGGTGCGCCCCTCCGGGCGCAGGTCGGCGTCCAGCTCCAGGACCGGGTCCGGGCCCGTGCTGGCACCCAGCCCCTTGCGCAGCTCGCCGACCACCTCGGTCGCCTGCTCCGCGGCGACCTCGGGGTCCGCGCCGGGGAGGGGGTCGTAGACGAACATCACGTCCGCGTCGCTGGCGTAGCCGACCTCGCGCCCCCCGAGCCGCCCCATCCCGACGACGAGGTGCTCGGCGGCGGGCTCCTCCCCACGGCGGGCGAGGACCCGCTGCTCGGCCACCCGGAGGGCGGCCTCCAGGTAGGCGTCGGTGAGGTCGGTCAGCGCGGTGCGGACCTGGTCGTCGGTCCAGGAGCCCACGACGTGGCCCAGGACCACCCGCACCAGCTCGCGGGCCCGCACCCCCCGCACGGCGAGGAAGGCCTCCTCGGCGTCCTCCTTGCGGTCCGCCGCCACGGACATGCGCGTGACCAGGGCGGCCCGCTCGGGCGGGGTCAGCCCCGAGGGGTCGCCCAGCACCGAGACCGTCCCGGGCGAGCGGAGGAGGAGGTCGACGGCATACCTGCTCGAGGCGAGGACGCTCGCCAGCCGCTGGGCGGCGCTGCCCTCGTCGCGGAGCATGCCCAGGTACCAGTGCGTGGTGCCCAGGGCGTCGCTGATCTGGCGGAAGGCGAGCAGCCCCGCGTCGGGGTCGGCGCCGTCGGCGAACCAGGAGAGCATGACGGGCAGCAGGTGGCGCTGGATCGTCGCGCGCCGGCTCAGCCCCTCGGTGAGCGCGCCGATGTGCCGCATCGCGCCGCCCGGGTCGCGGAAGCCGAGCGCCGCCAGCCTGGCCCGCGCGGCCTCGGGCGACAGCCGCGCCTCCTCCGTCGAGAGCCGTGCGACGGCGCTGAGCAGCGGGCGGTAGAAGAGCCGCTCGTGGAGCCGGCGCACGTCGCGCTGCACCGCGCGCCACCGCTGGTCCACCGCCCGCGCCGCCTCGCCCCGCTCCCCCAGCGCGCGCCCCAGCCGCCGCAGGTCGGCCGCCGCCGTGGGCATCAGGTGCGTGCGCCGCATGCGGTGCAGCTGCACCCGGTGCTCCAGGCAGCGCAGCAGCCGGTAGGCGTCGTCGAGCACGCGCGCGTCGTCGCGCCCCACGTAGCCGCCGTCGCGCAGGGCGGCCAGGGCCTCCAGGGTGGTGCCCGAGCGCAGCTCCTCGTCGGCCCGCCCGTGGACGAGCTGCAGCAGCTGCACGCTGAACTCGATGTCGCGCAGCCCGCCCGGTCCGAGCTTGAGCTGCCGGTCGGCCTCCTCGGGGCGCACGTTGTCCTCGACCCGGCGCCGCATCGCCTGGACGTCGTCGACGAAGTGGTCGCGCCCCGAGGCCTCCCAGACCATGGGCCGCACGACGTCGAGCCACTCCTGGGTCAGCCGCTCCTCGCCGGCCACGTGCCGCGCCTTGAGCAGCGCCTGGAACTCCCAGGTCTTGGCCCACCGGCGGTAGTACTCGCGGTGCGAGTCCAGGCTGCGCACGAGCGGTCCCCGCCGGCCCTCGGGGCGCAGGGCCGCGTCCACCTGCCACAGCGCACCCTCGGCGGTGCTCTGGCCGCAGATGCGGATGACCGCGCTCGCCAGCGCCGACCCGACCCGCAGCGCCGCCTCCTCGTCGTGGTCGCCGCGCGGGGCCGCGAGGAAGATGACGTCCACGTCGCTGACGTAGTTGAGCTCCCGGCCGCCCGTCTTGCCCATCGCGACCACCGCCAGGTCGCAGGACGCCTCGCCGGGCGTCTCGCCGCGGGCCAGCTCGAGCGCGGCCCGCAGCGCCGCGCCGGCGAGGTCGGCGAGCCAGGCGCCCACCGTGGGCATCATGGCCAGCGGGTCCTCGCCGGTGAGGTCGGCGGTGGCGACGCGCAGGAGCTCGCGACGGTAGGCGACGCGCAGCGCCTCGGCGCCCTCGCGCCCGCTGCGGCCGCGGGCGGACCGGGCCACGAGCTCCGGCTCCGGGGGTCGTCCCTCGGCGACGACGGCGACGTGCTCCGGGTGGCGCAGCAGGTGCTCGCCGAGGGCCACCGAGCCGCCGAGCAGGGCCAGGAGACGCCGCCGCGGCTCCCCACCGCCCCGGAGCACCGGGAGGACCTGGTCGGCGGCGCGCCCGCCCTCGGCCCCGCGCGTCGAGGGGTCCAGGAGACGGACCAGCACCAGCAGCGCCGCGTCCGGGTCGGCGACCGCGGCGACGTCGCCCAGCAGCGCGTCCACGTCCAGGTCGGGGGCCCGCGTCCGCAGCTCGTCGAGCAGCTGCCCGGCGCGACGGGTGTCGGTCAGGCCGGCACGCACCAGCCGACCCGACCCGCCCCCGGGGCGGGCGGGCGGGGAGACCTCGCTCACGCCATACCTCCTAGAGGCGCAGCAGGTAGCGGTCGAGCTCGAAGCGCGTGACCTGCGAGCGGTAGTCGCCCCACTCCTGCCACTTGTTGCGCAGGTAGAAGTCGAAGACCTGCTCCCCCAGCACCTCGGCCACGAGGTCCGAGCTCTCCATGACGGCGACCGCCTCGCCGAGGCTCTGCGGCAGCGGGTCGATCCCGAGCGCCCTCCGCTCGGCCTCCGTGAGCGCCCACACGTCGTCCTCGGCCTCGACGGGGAGGTCGTAGCCCTCCCGGACCCCGCGCAGGCCCGAGGCGAGGATCACCGCGTAGGTGAGGTAGGGGTTGCAGGCCGCGTCGATCGAGCGCACCTCGATCCGCCGCGAGTGGCCCTTGCCGATGGAGTACATCGGCACCCGCGCCAGCGCGGACCGGTTGTTGTGCCCCCAGCAGACGTAGGCGGGAGCCTCGCCGCCGCCCCACAGCCGCTTGTAGGAGTTGACCCACTGGTTGGTCACGGCGCTGATCTCGCGGCTGTGCGCCAGCACCCCCGCCATGAAGCGGCGGCCGGTCTGGGAGAGCTCGTAGGGCGCCCCCGGCTCGTAGAAGGCGTTGCTGTCGCCCTCGAAGAGCGAGACGTGCGTGTGCATGCCCGACCCGGGGTGCAGCGCGAGCGGCTTGGGCATGAAGGTCGCGAACGCGCGCTCCTGCAGCGCCACCTCCCGGACCACGGTGCGGAAGGTCATGATGTTGTCCGCCATCGACAGGGCGTCGGCGTAGCGCAGGTCGATCTCCTGCTGCCCGGGACCGCCCTCGTGGTGGCTGAACTCGACCGAGATCCCCATCTGCTCCAGCATCTCGATCGCCGCGCGACGGAAGTCGTGGCCGTCCCCCCGCGCGACGTGGTCGAAGTAGCCGGCCTGGTCGACGGGCACCGGGCCGACCGTGCCGTCGTAGGGCTCCTTGAAGAGGTAGAACTCGATCTCCGGGTGCGTGTAGAAGGTGAACCCCTCCTCGGCCGCGGAGTCGAGGGCCCGCCGCAGGACGTGCCGCGAGTCGGTCTGCGCCGGGGACCCGTCCGGCATGTGGATGTCGCAGAACATCCGCGCGGTGCGCTCGCGCCAGGGCAGCACCTGGAAGGTGTCGGCGTCCGGCTGCAGGACCATGTCGGCCTCGTAGACCCGGGTGAACCCCTCGATGACGCTGCCGTCGAAGCCGATGCCCTCGGTGAAGGCCTGCTCCAGCTCGGCCGGCGCCACCGCGACCGACTTCAGGCTGCCGAGGAGGTCGGTGAACCACAGCCGGACGAACCGGAGGTCCCTCTCCTCGATCGTGCGGAGGACGTACTCCTGCTGGCGGTTCATGCGCCCATCCTGCCGCATGAGCAGGTATGGGGTTCAGGACCGTGCGGGGGTGTCGCCGCCCGGGCCGTCGGGCAGGTCCGCGACGGCGCGCTCGTAGTCGGCGGCGAGGCGGTCGAGGTCGGCGCGGTAGACGGCGATGCGGCAGCCCAGGCCGTTGGGCTTGACCTCGATGCCCTCCTCGTCCCAGTGCGGCCGGGCCCGCGCGAGGAGGTCGCCGGGGAAGTCGCCGGCGTGGCTGGTGACCCGCCACCAGGCGACGTTGGACCCCCAGTGGCGCATGACCGAGCCGACCTGGCGCGGCCCGGTGCCCACCAGCGCGGCGAGGTCGCCGTAGGAGACCACCCGCCCGGGCGGCACCTGCTCCACGGCGCGCAGCACGCGCTCGACCAGGACCTCGTCCACCGCGCCGGGCGCCCGACGGTCAGCCGTTGAGCGGGTTGCTGTCCCAGCCCGAGGCGTCGGCGTCGCCGGTGCGCCACTCGTCCTCGGCGCGCTCCTCCTCGTCCCACGCCTCGGTCCTGGCCGCGGCGATCTCGAGGGCGCGCGAGGCCTCGTCCTCGCTGGCGTAGGGCCCCATGAGGTCGGCGCTGCGGGCGCGGTCCGGGTCGTCGCCCGCCTCGACCTGCCCGGTCCTGGTGTTGTACCAGTACTGCGTCGCCATCGTGCCTGCCTCTCGTCCGGGTCCGGGCCGCACGGCCGCGCGACCTAGAATCCACCCTATGACGACGACTGCTCCGCTCGCCCCGGGAACCGTGAGCCCGCGCCTGCCCGTGCCCGCCTCGATCGCGCGCCCGGAGTACGTCGACCGACCGGCGCCGGCGCCGTTCCGCGGCTCCGAGGTCAAGGACGAGGAGACCATCGAGCGGATGCGGGTCGCCGGCCGCATCGCGGCGCAGGCGCTCGCCATGTGCGGCGAGATGGTGCGCCCCGGCGTCACGACGGACGAGATCGACCGGGCGGGTCACGAGTTCCTCCTCGACCACGGCGCCTACCCCTCGACGCTCGGATACCGCGGCTACCCCAAGTCGCTGTGCACGTCGGTCAACGAGGTGATCTGCCACGGCATCCCGGACGACCGCGAGCTGCAGGACGGCGACATCTGCAACATCGACGTCACCGCCTACGTCGGCGGCGTCCACGGCGACAACAACGCGACCTTCCTCTGCGGCGACGTCGCGGAGGAGACGCGGCTGCTCGTGGAGCGCACCCGGGAGGCGCTGGCGCGGGGCATCCGCGCCGCGCGCCCCGGCCGGGAGATCAACGTCATCGGCCGGGTCATCGAGAGCTACGCCCGGCGGTTCGGCTACGGCGTCGTGCGCGACTTCACCGGGCACGGGGTCGGGGAGGCCTTCCACTCGGGCCTGGTCATCCCCCACTACGACGCGGCACCGGCCTACGACACGGTCATCGAGCCGGGGATGACCTTCACCATCGAGCCGATGCTCAACCTCGGCACCCCCGACTGGGTCGAGTGGGACGACGACTGGACGGTGCTCACCGCCGACGGCCGGCCGTCCGCCCAGTTCGAGCACACCCTGCTCATCACCGACGACGGCGCGGAGATCCTCACCCTCCCCTGACCTGCGACACCGCGGCGAGGATGCTGCGCACGAGGAGGTCGCACCGCATACCCTGGTCCCCATGGCGACGAAGCACACCCTCGGCATCGACATCGGCGGCAGCGGCATCAAGGGGGCCCCCGTCGACCTGGACAAGGGCGAGCTCGCCGCCGAGCGCGCCCGGATCGACACCCCCGAGGGGGCCGCGCCGGAGGACGTGGTCGAGGTGGTCGCCCAGGTCGTGGAGCAGTTCTCCGACGCCGTGGACCCCGGCTCGCCGGTCGGCATCACGGTGCCCGCGGTCGTGCAGCGCGGCGTGGTCCGCTCCGCGGCCAACATCGACAAGAGCTGGATCGACACCGACGCCGACGCGATCTTCACCGAGCGGCTCGGACGCCCGGTGCACGTGGTCAACGACGCGGACGCCGCCGGCGTGGCCGAGATGCACTACGGCGCCGGGCAGGGCCAGAAGGGCGTCGTGCTGCTCACCACGCTCGGCACCGGCATCGGGTCGGCCCTGTTCGTCGACGGGATCCTCGTGCCCAACACCGAGCTGGGCCACCTGGAGATCGACGGGCACGACGCGGAGACCCGCGCCGCGAGCAGCGTCAAGGAGGAGGAGGACCTGTCCTGGAAGGAGTGGTCCAAGCGCCTCCAGCGCTACTACGAGACGGTCGAGATGCTCTTCTCCCCCGACCTCATCATCGTCGGCGGCGGCGTGTCGAAGAAGGCCGACAAGTTCCTCCCGCGCCTCGACCTGCGCGCGCCGATCGTGCCCGCGCAGCTGCGCAACAGCGCGGGGATCGTCGGCGCCGCGTGGTACACCCAGAACGAGGAGAGCTGACCCTCCCCGCTCACCAGGAGGTGTGCCGGGGGCGCCCCTCCTCGTAGCCCGCGGCGCCCTGGACGCCCACGACCGCGCGGGCGTGGAACTCCTCGATCGTCCGTGCCCCGGCGTAGGTGAACGCGCTGCGGACGCCGGAGACAATCTGGTCGAGGAGGTCCTCCACGCCCGGCCTGTGCGGGTCGAGGAACATCCGGCCCGAGGAGATGCCCTCCTCGAAGAGCGCCGAGCGCGCCCGCTCGAAGGCCGACAGGTCCTTGGTGCGGTTCTTCACCGCGCGGGCCGAGGCCATCCCGAAGGACTCCTTGTAGGAGCGCCCGTCCGCGTCGCGCATGAGGTCGCCGGGCGACTCGAGGGTGCCGGCGAACCACGAGCCGACCATGACCGAGGCCGCCCCGGCGGCGAGCGCCAGCGCGACGTCGCGGGGGTGCTTGACGCCGCCGTCGGCCCAGACGTGCGCGCCCGCCGCGGCGGCGGCCTCCGCGCACTCGAGCACGGCGGAGAACTGGGGCCGTCCCACGCCGGTCATCATCCGGGTCGTGCACATCGCGCCGGGGCCGACGCCGACCTTGACGATGTCGGCGCCCGCCGCGACGAGGTCCTCGACACCGGCGCGGGCGACGACGTTGCCGGCCACGACCGGGACCCGCCGGCCGGTCGCCCCGGCGTGGGCGTCGCGGGCCCGGACCACGTGCGGCAGCGCGGCGAGCATCTTGTCCTGGTGCCCGTGGGCGGTGTCCACGACGAGGACGTCCGCGCCGGAGGCGAGCAGCTGGGCGGCCTTGCCGGGGACGTCCCCGTTGATCCCGACCGCGGCCCCCACGCACAGCCGTCCCTCGGCGTCGAGGGCCGGGGCGTAGATCGCCGAGCGCAGCAGGCCGGTGCGGGTGACGATGCCGCGCAGCAGCCCGCCCGCCACCACGGGCGCGAGCCCGGCCCGGGACTCCTCGAGGCGGTCGAAGGCCTCGCGCAGGTCCACGCCCTCCTCGAGCACGACCCTCGCCTCCTGCATGACCTGCCCGGCGGAGGCGAAGCGGTCCACGCCCTCGGTGTCGCCCTCGGTCACGATCCCGATCGGGCGGCCCGCCTCGACGACGACCGCCGCGCGGTGGGCCCGCTTGTGCATGACGGAGAGCAGCTGGGCCACCGGGGCGGAGCGCTCCACGACGATGGGCGTCTCGTAGACGGGGTGGCTGGCCTTGACCCGCTCCACCGTCTTGTGCACCTCGGGCAGCGGGATGTCCTGCGGCAGGACGGCAACGCCGCCGCGGCGCGCCACGGTCTCCGCCATCCGCCGGCCGGCGACCGCGGTCATGTTGGCCACGACGACCGGGATCGTCGTGCCGACCCCGTCGGGGGTGCGCAGGTCGACGTCCAGGCGCGAGGTCACGGACGAGCGCGACGGCACCATGAAGACGTCGTTGTAGGTCAGGTCGTGCCCGGGCCGCATGCCGTTGAGGAACTCCACGGGGCCACAGCGTACGCGGTGGCCCCGTGGCGGAGGGCGGCCGCACGGCATACGGTCGGAGGTATGGAGATCACCCACCTCGGTCACGCGTGCCTCCTGGTGGAGGCGGCCGGGCAGCGCGTGCTGCTCGACCCCGGCACCTTCTCCGACGTGAGCGGGGTGCGGGACCTCACGGCGGTCGTCGTCACCCACCAGCACCCCGACCACTGCGACCTCGACCAGGTGCCGGGGCTGCTGCGGAACAACCCGTCCGCGCGGGTGCTCGTCGAGCCGCAGACGGCCGAGGTGCTCGCCGGGGCCGGCCTCGCGGACCGCACGGAGCGGTTCGCCGCGGGCCAGGACGTCGAGCTGGGCGGGCTGCGGCTGCGGCCGGTCGGCGAGCTGCACGCCGAGATCCACCCCTACGTCCCGCGCGTCGGCAACGTCGGCGTCGTGCTGTCGGCCGACGGCGAGCCGACCGTCTACCACCCGGGCGACGCGCTCGACGGCGAGCCCGGCGAGGTGGACCTCCTCTGCGTGCCGGTCAACGCCCCGTGGGGCAAGGTCGCCGAGACCATCGCCTTCGTGCGCAGGGTCGCGCCGGCGCGCGGCGTGGTGCCGATCCACGACGGGCTGCTCGTCGACGCGGGCCGGGACATCTACCTGCGGCACGTCCGCGGCCACGGCGCCGAGGGCGGGGTCGAGGTGCTGGACCTGCGCGGCGCCGGGCCCACGGCGCTGTGAGGCTGCGCGAGGCGCGCGACGCCGCCGCCGACGCCCTGGTCGCGCTCGGCGGGCGGGTCGGCTCGGTCTTCCTGCACGACCGGCGGCTGGCGAGGTCGCCGCTGTGGCTCTACCGGCACGGGCTCGGCCGGCTCCTGGGCCCCCGACTGCTCATGCTCGAGCACCGGGGCCGCTCGTCGGGGCTGCTCCGCCAGGTCGTCCTCGAGGTCGTGGACCGCCCCGGGCCCGGCACCTACCGCGTGGTGTCCGGGCTGGGGCCCGGGTCGCAGTGGTTCCGCAACCTGCAGGCCGACCCCCGCTGCCGCGTCACGACCGGCCGGCACCGGCACGCCGCCGCCACCGCCCACCGCCTGCCGCAGGAGGACGTCGGTCCCGTCCTCGCCGCCTACGCGGAGCGCAACCCGCGGGGCTGGCAGGTGCTCGAGCAGGTCATGCGCCAGCACCTGCCGGAGGGGCGGACCTACGGGGAGTTCCTGCCCGTGGTGGACCTCGTGCTCGACGGTCCGACGGACGGCGGGGCGCCGCGCGCAGGCTAGAATCTCAGGTGGATGAGTCGGCCAGGCGGCCGCGTCGGACCCCCGGGTCCGCCGAGGAACGTCCGGGCTCCGAAGGGCACGGTGGTGGCTAACGGCCACCCGGGGTGACCCGCGGGACAGTGCCACAGAGAGCAGACCGCCCGCCGCCCGTCGGCGGGTGAGGGTGAAAGGGTGGTGTAAGAGACCACCAGCGCGCCAGGTGACTGGCGCGGCTAGGCAAACCCCACCGGGAGCAAGACCAGACAGTGCGCGTCCGAGGGCTGCCCGCCCGAGCGCACGGGTAGGTCGCTGGAGACGGCCGGCAACGGTCGTCCGAGATGGATGGTCGCCACCTCCGCAGCGCCGGTGACGGCGCGGAGGGACAGAACCCGGCGTACCGGCCGGCTCATCCGCCATCCCTCCCCGGGGACCGGACCGCCCGG
>CAZONQ010000029.1:8141-22615 GCA_964581125.1 uncultured Ornithinimicrobium sp. | reverse complement strand
CTTTGCAAGCAGGGGGTTAGGGGTTCGAGTCCCCTCGCCTCCACCCTGGTCAGAGGCCCTTCCCGCTCCGCGGGGAGGGCCTCTGTCGTGCCCGTGCCCCAGAGAATCCCGTCGCGATCCGGCTGTGCCCCAGGACGGCCATCGGTCAGGACCCCGCAGCCGTCCTGGCGCAGGCCGGACGGCAGGCACGGCCGGGCGCGACTACCCGATCCGGTCCGGTCCGGTCCCGTCGGCGGTGACGAGGAACTGGCCCATCATCCCCTGGTCCTCGTGCCGCAGCAGGTGGCAGTGCATCATGTAGGGGATGCGGTCGTCGGTGTAGTCCTCGAACCTCATGATGATGCGGGTGCGCTGGCCCGGCAGCACCGGCACGGTGTCCTTCCACCCGTCCAGGCCGGGCGGCGGCGCGGCCCCGTCGATGTCGAGCACGCGGAACTGCACGTCGTGGACGTGGAAGTTGTGCGGGAAGGCATCGCTGGTCGTCAGCTCCCATGTCTCGACGTCCCCGACCTTGACGACGGCGTCGACACGGGTCATGTCCATCGGCCTGCCGTTCAGGAAGGGCATCCTCAGATCGAACGTGCGGGTGCGCGCCGACTGCGCCTCGGTGAGCGCCGCACGCTGGTCGGCCGGGAGCCGCCACGGGGCGGCCGGGCGCAGCGCGTCGCCGGCCCGGAACTCGGTGAACCCGCCGGGGGTCATGTCCGTGACCCCGGCGTGCCCACCGGGGATCTGCGGTCGCTCGGTGCGCAGCGTGACGCGGTCACCGGGCCGGAAGCGCACGAGGATCTCGGCGCGCTCTGCCGGTGACAGCAGCAGGTGCTGCAGCTCGACGGGCTCGCTGAGCAGGGCGCCGTCCGTGCCGACCAGCGTGACCGTCCGGTCGTCGTCGAACCGCAGGTCGAGGAAGCGGGCGCTGCACCCGTTGAGCAGCCGCAGCCGCAGCAGCTCCGAGGTCACCTCGACGTGCGTGCCGCTGAGCCCGTTGGCGAGCAGGGTGTCACCGATGGTGCCGAGCGCGTTCTCCCCCTCGGCCCGGACGATCCGGCCCTCCGGGTCGAGGAAGCGGTCCTGCAGCACGAGAGGTATGTCGTCCACCCCGTAGTCGTGCGGCAGGCCGGACGCGTCGCTCGCCTCGTCGTCGACGATGAAGACGCCGGCCAGGCCCGCGAGCACCTGCGCCTCGGTGTCGCCGTGCGGGTGGGGGTGGTACCAGAGCGTGGCGGCGGGCTGCCTGAGCTCCCACTCCGCCGTCGTGGACGCACCTGCGGGGATCGGGGTGTGCGGGCCGCCGTCCATGGCCGGGGGCAGGTGCATCCCGTGCCAGTGCAGCGTCGTCGGCTCGCCGAGGTCGTTGCGGATCTCCACGCTGATCCGTTCGCCGCGGCGCGCCCGCAGCGTCGGTCCGAGGATCGCGCCGTCGTAGCCCATCGTCGGGGTCCGCACGTCGGGGCGCCCTGCGACGAGGTTGCTCTCGCCGGCCGCCGCGGTGAGCGCGAACCGGCGCGTGCCCCCGGCCAGCTCCGACGGGGCCAGGGGCGGCACCGGCAGCGGAGCGGTCGCGGTCGGCCGGAACGTCGTCTGCCGCGGGGTGCAGCCGGCGAGGGCGAGGGCCGCTCCCGCCCCGAGGAGCCCGGAGCCGACCAGGAGCCCGCGGCGGCTGATGCGGCCCTCCCGGAGCCGGGCGGCCCCGGGCGACGAGCCGCCCATCGACCCGCCCATCGACCCGCTCATCGTCCGGGTCGGCGCGTGACGGACTGCAGGCCCCAGGCCACCAGGCCGCAGACGAGTCCCCCGAGCGTGCTCATCACGACCATGCTGATCATCGCGGCCGGGGAGCCGAGGACGCCGGCCGATCCGGAGAAGCCGAGCTGGATGACGCCGACGGCGAGCACGACGAGCACACCGCTGGCCGCACCGACGAGCGCGAGGGTCGCCAGCGGACGTGGCTCCCGGATGAGCCAGACCGTCAGGACCCACGCGACCGCGACCAGCAGCCACGCCCACTGCGCGCCCGCACCGACGGAGGACGCCGACCCGCCGGTCAGCTGGACGACGACCGCCAGCAGCGGGAAGAGGAGCGACAGGGAGGCGAGCCCGACGACGAGCCGGGGGCGGACGGAGGAGCTCTCGGTCATGATGATGGCCTATCTCTAGTCTGTCTACAGGTAGACAGACATGATAAGCATCTTTGCTGTAGCCTGTCTACATGAAGGCAGACGCCCTGCGGGGGCACCTCGACTCGCTGATCCTCGCCGTGGTCGACGACCAGCCGCTCCACGGCTACGCGATCATCGAGGCACTGCGCGTGCGCAGCGGCGGGCAGCTCGACGTGCCGAGCGGGACCGTCTATCCCGCGCTGAGGCGGCTCGAGTCAGCCGGGCACCTCACCAGCGGCTGGTCGACGGACAGCGGGCGGAGACGACGCACCTACGCCCTGTCGGCCTCCGGCCGTCGCGCGCTCGCGGCGCAGCGGAGGGAGTGGGTCGCGTTCTCCGCCGTGGTCGACGCGGTGCTGCGCCCCACCTAGAGCGGCCGTCCCGTGTCACGCGGTGCGCAGGCACTGGTGCGCCGAGCGCACCGTCCACGCCATGGGCAGCACCAGCAGCACGGTCACGAGGCCCCACAGCACCGTGGAGGCGGCGCCGCCGAGGGCCACCAGGGAGAGGCCCAGGACGCCCGAGCCGACGGCGCCGGCAGCCACTGAGACGCCCGTCCAGCGGGCCAGCCACGGTCCGGCCACGACCCACCGCTGACCGACGCCGGTGACGACCAGCGCCACCAGGGCCACGGTCAGGGCGCCGAAGCCGAACCACTCGACGGCCACGTGCAGGACGCTCGCCGGCCCGACCTCACCGGTCGGCGGCGACGGGGCGAGGCGCAGCCCGCCGTCCCACAGGAACGCCTGCGGGAGCAGGAGCGCGAGCAGGGTGAGCGCGGCACGGCGCGAGGCTGCCACGGCGAGCACCGTCCGGTAGCCCTCGGCCACGTCGGTCACCGGGCCGAAGTCCTCCACCGCCAGCCGGGCGGCGTCGAGGGCGTCGTGACCGGCGCCCACGTGGGCGTCGGTCGCGTCGAGCAGGTGACCGCGCGCCTCGTCGACGAGGTCGCGCCGCACCCGCCGCGGCCCCGGCAGCGCACGCTCCAGCGACGCCACGTAGTCGTCGATCACCGGCTCGGCACGCTCCATGCCTCCCAGTGTGGGCCACGGGGCCCGGGTGCGGAATCGGGTTAACCCGAGGATCGACCCCGGGGACGGCCCCCGGCCCGCGTGCCGCGCCGGGCGCTCACCCGCAGGTGGTGGTCCCCGCCGTCCAGTCCAGCACCGCGGAGCCGCCGGCGAGCCGGGTCAGCTGCACGCCGAGCGTCCCGTAGGCCGCGTCCACCGAGCGGGGACGGCAGTCCGGCCGGACGAGGACGAGCGGCGAGCCGTGCCGGGCCGCGAGCTGCGTCCCGGCCATCGCGTCGGCCGGCGCCGTCCCTGCCGCGGCGACCGCGGACGCGGTGGTCCCGAAGGCGTCCGCCGCGACCAGGGCGCTCGTCGCGTAGCGGTCGGCCCCGCCGATCCGCTCGACCGCCGACCCCGGCAGCAGCGTCCGCACCCGCGAGACGACCGCCTCCCGGACGGCGGCGTCGCCACCCAGCACGACGACGCGCGCAGGTCTGAGCGAGGCGAGCGCGTCCGCCGTCGGGGCCGGCAGCCGACCGGAGCGAGTGAGCAGGACTGCGCCGGAGCGCTGCGCCGCGGCCGCCGCCCCACCGAGGGCGTCCGGCAGCTCCTGGCCGCTGGCCAGGTAGACCGTCTGCGGCGCGCTCCCGTCCGCGGCGGCCTCCTGCGCCAGCCGCGCGGCCACGGCATACCGGTCGCTGCCGGAGAGCCGGGTGACGCGCAGGCCCAGCGCGGTCAGCTCGTCGACGACCGCCGCCGACACCGCGGCCTCGCCGCCGACGACGCGCACCTGCGTGACGCCCAGGTCGTCGAGCGCCGCCACGGTCGGGGCGGGCAGCCGGTCCGGACGGGTCAGCAGCACGGCCGCGTCCTGCTCGGCCGCGACCGGCCCCACCGCGAGCGCGTCGACGAGCCCCGTCCCGGAGGCGAGGTAGGCCGTGTCCGCCCCCTCGAGGAAGGCCTCCTGGGCGAGGGCCGCCGCGGACGCGTAGCGGTCCCGGCCGGACGTGCGCTGCACGGCGTGCGTGCCGGCGTCCTGCTGCCCCGCGACGGCCGCCCTGACCTGCTCGAACAACGCGTAGAGGTGCATGCCGGGGCAGGTGGTGGCGTCCACGTCGCGGTGGCCGTGCACGACCGGCAGGGTGCGGGTCCAGCCGAGCGTCTCGTTGGTGTAGCGGACCTCGTCGGCGACGTCCGCGCCGTGCGTGTCGAGGGTCCACGCGGTGAGCTCGGTCAGCGTGGCCAGCTCGGCCGCGGCGACCCTCGCCGTCTCGTGGTCGCCGAGGACGCTGATCCCGGCCCAGTCGGTGTTCATGCCGTAGGCGTGGGCCAGCTGCAGGTTGTGCTCGACACCACCGGCGCGCCCCTCCCAGGCGCGGCCGAACCGGTCGACGAGCGTGCCGTAGCCGATGTCGCCCCAGCCCAGCGTCTGCCCGTGGTAGGCATAGATCGCCCGCAGGATCGCCGGGACCTGCTCGGCCGTGTAGCCGTTGGTCCCCGCCGTGTGGTGGATGGTCACCCCGAGCTTGGGGGCGTCGTGCACCAGCGACGCCGGCGCGGTGCCGCGCAGCGACTCGTCGGCGCCCCAGTCGGCGCGGGTCCCGACCACCAGGCCGGGGCCGCCCACGGGCAGGTCGGCGACCGCCCGTGCGTCCGAGGAGGTGGGGTATGCCGTCCACGTCTCGACCGTGACGTCCCGCCCCTCCCCCGCGAGCCGCACCTCGACCTCGGCCGGGCCGACCACGACCTG
This sequence comes from uncultured Ornithinimicrobium sp., assembly GCA_964581125.1. Taxonomy (GTDB): domain Bacteria; phylum Actinomycetota; class Actinomycetes; order Actinomycetales; family Dermatophilaceae; genus Ornithinicoccus. The sequence goes on along the minus strand of CAZONQ010000029.1, from coordinate 17,696 downwards.
GCCCTCGGTCGCCACCGCCTGCGGGTCCAGGGCGTCGGCGGCCGGGGCCGCCTGCGGGGCGGCGCCGCGCCGGAGCGCTCCCGCCCGGTCGGCCTCGACCTGCTCCTGGGCCACCAGGCCGCTCTCGACCACGGCGCCCGCGTCGCGCCAGCCGGTCCAGGACCCGCCCGGCTCCCGCAGCCGCAGCTCGGGCACGGCCGTCGCCGGCCCCTGCCAGCGCAGGCCGACGACGTGCACCCCCTCGCCGAGGCTGACGGTGGTGCCGCCGCGCCCGAGGGCGAGGCTCTCGTGGGTCGGTCCGGACCGGTCCGCGTCGTCGGCCACGGTCGCTGCCGCGGGGCCGAGGAGCAGGGCCAGGGTGGCGAGGGCGGACGTCAACGACCGCAGGACGGTGCTCATGAGGCTCTCCGGGGTGGCTGCGGGGACGGCGCGGCCGACGGGGTCAGGGTCGTGTCACTCTAGTGCCCTCACGCCACAGCCGCATCACGAGCACGCTCCGCCCCGGGGCCCGGCCGCGGCGACCGCCTACAGGAACTGCTCCGGGTCGAACTCCTCGATCGGGATGATCCGCAGCCGCGGCAGCGGCGCGTTGAAGGCGTTGGTGTCGTGCTCGAGGTCGTAGAACTCCATACCCCGGGCGACGAGGCCGACGAAGCCGGTGTTGCGGAACTCCTCGAAGGCGATGAGCCCGACCCGCCGCTCGCCGTCGAGCAGCGGCTCCACCGACTCGAGGAAGTCGCCGTCGTGGCTGACGAGCATGACGTCGTCGTCCCGCCCGGCCAGCGCCTCGAGCGTGCGCTGGATCGCCATGTCGACGACCGACTGCTCGGACGTCCCCGACAGCGGCACCGGCGTGTAGCCGAGCGCCCGCAGCGCCTGGACGAAGGACATCGGCAGCCCGGAGCTGGCATTGAGGAAGAAGAGGCCCTTGGCCGGCTGGCCCCAGGTGTTCTGGGTGAAGGAGAGCAGCCGGTCCCAGCGGGGCCGCTCCTCCGGGTGCGGCCGCCGGCCGAGGATCGAGTTGCCGAGGGTGGCGTCGATGTTCTCGCCGTCGACGAGGAGGTACGAGAGGCTCACGGATGGTCTCCTAGCTAGATATACGGTTGTCTATCGTCATTCGTAGACGAACTTCTGCGGGCCCGGGAAGATCCAGGACAGCCCGTCCCGCAGCCGGTCGCGCCAGTTCTCCCACGAGTGTCCGTCGCGGGACTCGACATACCTCACCTGCGCCCCGGTCGACTCGAACACCGGCACCATCGAGCGGTTGGGCACGATGAGCGGTTCGTAGATGCCGCAGGAGACGTACATCCGGTCGGCCACCTTGCGCGGGCTCGCCCGGTAGCGGTTCATGAACTTCACGACCGGGTCGAAGGCCGGCCCGCCGCCATGGTCGCTGCCGATGTCGGTGAAGACGAACGACCCCGACTGCAGCAGCAGGTTGTCCCACGTGCCGCGGCTGCGGAAGGCGGTGGACAGCGAGGCGACCGCGCCGAAGCTCGCGCCCATGAGGCACCGGGCGTCGGAGCGGCGCTCGACCGGCAGCTCGGCCTCGATCGCCGGCAGCAGCTCGTGCGTGACGTGCCGGGCGTGCGGGGCGTAGTTCGGGTACTCCTTGAGCCGGTCGCCGGGGTTGGAGAAGACGACGATCGTCTCGGCCATGTCGAGGGTGTGGATGATGTTGTCCAGCACCGTCTTCATCGCCGCGTAGGTGAGGTAGTCGTCGCCGTCGTGGACGACCAGCAGCGGATACTGGCTGGAGCGGCGGAAGCGCGCCGGCAGGTAGATCCGGTTGTGCGTGGTCCGCCGCAGCGCCGTCGAGGGCAGGTTCCAGTCGACCAGCTCCCCCGGCCGCGCGTCCGGCTGGGGCAGCACCCACTCGGGCGTCTCGTAGCCGGCCGCCTGCAGCACGCTCGAGGACCCGACCGGGCTGTGCGCGACGTGGGGGTTGAGCGGGTCGTTGAAGGTCTCGACCGCCTCCCCGACGCGCACCTCGACCTGGTACTCGACCCGCGAGTGCGCCGGCAGCTCGATCGTCACGTACCACAGCGGCGCGCCCCCGACCACCTCGAGCCGCCGCATCGGCACGTGCTGGGGCTGGTTGACGATCCGGTGCCGCACCGCCACCGCGTCCGCCTCCCCGCGGTAGAGGAAGGTGCACCGGGGCCCCTCGACGACCGGCACCTCGTGCCGGGCCAGGAAGTCGTCGACCGCGGCGGGCTCCAGCGGCGTCGCCGCGCGCAGCACGTTGATGGCCAGCTTGCCCTTGTGGCGCCGCTGGATGGGGTAGGGGGTGGGCAGCGTCATCCGGCGTCCTCCCCGTCCGCGGCGGCCTCGTCCAGCAGCGCCTGGCGCTGGGTGGTGACCGCGCCGTCCAGCCCCAGGACCCGGGCGTCGTCGGGCAGCCGGCCGTCCTCGGTGAGGGTGACCGCGACCCGCTCGCCGAGCAGGAGCGGGCGGCGGGGCGCGGCGCGGCGGGCGAGCAGGCTGAGCCGGCGACGGTCCTTCATCGCGAGCCGGTCCTTGGGCGAGGGCAGGGCGACGACGCCCCGCGTCAGGCCGAGACCCTCCATGAGCAGCTCGGAGACGCCGGGGCTGGTGACGGACCGGTCGTAGAAGAGCAGCACCCGCTCGGTGAGCGCCATCGCCCCGGCCCCCCAGGCGAGGACGGGACGGAGCAGCGTCGGCGGGGGCGGGTCGTCGCCGTCGGCGACCGTGGCCGGGTCGGGCGGGGAGGCCAGGGCCGGGCCGAGGTTGAAGACGTGCAGGGCGCCCATGAGCACCCCGACGTGCCCGCCGGTGATCGCGATCGCGTCGCAGCCGGCGACCGCCCGGCCGACCCGGAAGCGGGCCGCGACCACGGCGTCGCGGTGCTGCGGCTGGTAGCGCCGGTAGAACTCCTCGTTGAGGTCGGCGACCCGCTCGAGGTGGCGCTCGTCCAGGTCGCGGATGACCTCGATGACGTCGGTGAGGGCCTCCTCGACGACGTGCGGGGCGCGGGGGGCGTGCGCGTGGATGCGGTTGATCGCCTCCTTGGCCTGCTCCAGCCCGATGAGGTAGAGCTCTTGCATCTCGGTGTGGACCGTGCGCCGGCGCCGGTCGGCCGCGGCCAGCTCCGGGTCGGCCTCCCACAGCTGCTGCATGAGGCCCCACAGCCCGAGGTTGACGGTGTCGCCGCCCAGGAGCTCGCTGAGCAGGCCGTCCTCGGACTCGCGGTCGCGCCAGCCGGCGGTGATCATCGCGAAGCGCTTGCCGCGCAGGCCCAGGTGGCGGACGACGTGCGGCACCCGGGGGTCGCGCTGGGGGCCGAGGAGGGTGATGCGGGCGGCGGCGTCCGTCGGGGCCCCCTCAGCCGGCATGGACCTGCACGGTCCGGCCGACGTCGTCGAGCATGCCCCGCAGGTGGTCGTAGTCCGGGTGCCTCATCCGGATCCAGGCGTTGGCCATGTAGCCGGCCTCGACCGGCTGGGTGCCCGTGCCCGCGACCGGGATGTGGGCGTCGATGACCCAGCGGCCGTAGCGGTTCTCGATCTCCTCGAGGCCGGAGTAGCCGGCGATCCGGCCGTCCCGGTCCGGCCGCAGCGCGATGATGCCGGCGGCGTGGCTGCGGCTGGGCCGCCGGCTCACCCGGCCGTGCACGACCGCCTCGGCCCACGCGGCATACACGTCCATGTCGTTGCCGGCGCTGTAGAGGTCCCAGCAGCCCACGCCCGGCGGGCGGCAGCCGATCTCGCTGAAGACCAGGCCCTTGGGCCCGTGGAACCACTCCATGTGGGTGGCCGACGTGCCGATGCCGAGCGCGGCGTTGACCCGCGCGCCCATCTCGCGCAGCTCGGCGTAGAGGCCGCCGCCCTCGATCCGGTTGGTCGCGACGAACTGCGGCGAGATCCACCGGGTGCGCATGGCCTCGAGCACGCCGGGGTAGTAGTGCGAGGCGAAGTCGACGACGGGGTGGCCGTCGACGGAGATCGTGTCGTAGAAGCCCTCGTGGCCCTCGATGAACTCCTCCACCGCGATGGAGGAGTGCCCACCGAGGTTGGAGAGCGCCACGGCGAGCTCGTGGTCGTTGTCCACGCGGACCGTGCCGGCCGCCCCCGCCGCGTCGCGCGGCTTGAGCACGAGGGGGTAGCCCACCTGGGTGGCGAAGCTCCACACCTCCTCGGCCGTGTCGGCGCCGGTCGAGCGGGCCACGCGCACCCCGGCGCGCCGCAGCGCGTCCTTCATCGACGGCTTGTCCCGGCACAGCCACGTGGTGCGCACCGACGTGCCCGGGATGTCGAGCGCCTCGCGGACCTGGGCGGCCACCAGCTGGTGCGCCTCGATCGTCGACTCCAGCCGGTCGACCCAGACCATCCCCTGGACGCGGCGGACCGCGTCGGTCATCTGCTGCAGGTCGGTGACCGACCCCACCTGCTCGTAGTGGACCATCCAGTCCTTGAGCTGCTGGTCGAGGTAGTCGAGCGGCGTCTCGCCGATGCCGATGACGTTGGCGCCGGCCTCGGCGAGCGCCCGGGGGAACTCGCGCTGGTTCCTGGGGAAGTGCGGCTCGACGAAGACGATGTTCACGAGGTCGAGCCTGCCACAGAACGGCCGCCCGGGTGAAGGTCCGCCCGGGTCACCGGCCGCGCTGGGCCAGCTCGTCGAAGGCGCGCGCCACGACGGCGGCGTAGACGTGCATCCCGTCCATGTCCGGGTGGACCTTGTCGGCCTGCAGGTCCTCGGGGTGCTTGCTGATGGTGCCGTGCCAGTCGCCCACGACCGCGTGGGGATAGTCGGCCACGACCTCGGCGATCGCCTCGTTGGAGGAGGCGGTGAAGGAGGCGTTGACGAAGAGGTTCATCACCACGACGTTGCGCTCCGGGCCGAAGGCGTCGAGCGCGGCGCGCAGCGCGTCCGCGTCGACCCCGGCGTTGGTGCCCAGGTGGAGCACGACGTTGTCGCGCACGCTGCCCTCGGCCAGCGCCTGCTCGATGACCGGCCCGGCGTCGCCCCACTGGCGGTTGGACCGCGCGACGTAGTTGATGCCCGGGAACCGGTAGGTCAGCCCGTCGGCGCTCGTGACGACGAGCGAGTCGCCGATCGCGGTGAGCTGGTCGCCGGCGGGGACGAGCAGGCCGTCGTCGTCGGGCCGGAAGGTCGAGCCGTTGACCTCCACGGCCCCCGGCGGGGCCGCCTGGGCCGTCGCCTCGTCCGTGCCGTCCTCGCCGTCGGCCCCCTCCTCCTCCAGGCCGAGCGCGGCCCCGGCGGCCGCGGCCCCGGCGCCCTCGTCACCGGCGTCGCCGGCGCGCTCGCCGTCCGTCGCCGTCCCGAGCCGGGTCCCGGTGCGGGCGGCGTCGCCGGCCTCGGCGGTGAGCTCGGCGGCACCGGCCGCGGCGGTGCCGGCGAGGCGGGCCTCGTTCTGCTCGATCTGCAGCTGGGTGCGGGACTTCTCCGGGGCGGTGACCAGCGCCACCGCCGTGAGCACGACCATGACGCCGACCAGGCCGGCGGCGATCCGCGGGGTCCTGCTCACCCGCCACGGCGTCGCCACCCAGCGCCCCACCGCGGCCAGGCTGGCGCGGAAGCCGTGGCGGCGCACCGGCGTCTCGACCAGGCGCAGCGAGAGCTCGGAGAGCACGAGCGTGACGAGGAGGGCCCCGCCGAGCACGAGCCACCCGCGGGTGGTCCCGACGGCGTAGGGCACGAGCGCGCCGGCGACGACCAGCACCGGCCAGTGCCACAGGTAGATGCCGTAGGACCGCTCCCCCAGCCAGCGCAGCGGCGCCAGCTCCATGACCGTGCGCCACGGGCTGCGCGACTCGAGCAGCGCGGCGAGCAGCACCAGGGTGGCGAGCGAGGCGAGCAGGATGCCGCCGCGGAAGGTCCACGGCGAGGACTCGCCCATCCAGCGCATGAGCGCACCCAGCACGACGAGCGAGGCGAGCACCGCCGCCCAGCGCCAGCGACGCCATACCCGCGAGCGCAGCCCGGCGCGGTGCGCCGGGTCCGCCCAGGCGAGCGCGAAGGCGGCGCCGGCCATGAGGCCCATGAGGTGGGTGTCCGTGCCGTAGTAGACGCGGGTGGCGTCCGCGCCCGGGGTGTAGAGGACGGCCATCGCGACCGTCGACGCCAGCCCGACCGCGGCCACCGCGAGGACGCGCTGGCGGGTGGTGCGGGTCAGCGCGAGCGCGAGCACCAGGGTCAGCGGCCAGAGGAGGTAGAACTGCTCCTCCACCGCCAGCGACCAGAAGTTGACGAAGAGGATCGGGCTGGTGCTGTGGAAGTAGCTGGCGCCGGCCGCGACCTCCAGCCAGTTGGTCGTGAACGTCATCGCGCCGAGCGTCTGCCGGCCGATGCCGACGAGGAGGTCGCCGCCGACCAGCCGGGCGGCCGTGACGCTGACGAGCACGACGAGCGCGAGCGCCGGCAGGAGCCGGCGGGCGCGGCGCCTCCAGAACGCCGGCAGGTCGACCCGGCCGTGCCGGTCCAGCTCGCGCAGCAGCAGCGTGGTGATGAGGAAGCCGGAGACGACGAAGAAGACGTCGACGCCGAGGTAGCCGCCCGGCAGCACGCCGGGCACGTAGTGGAAGACGAGGACCGCGACGATGGCGATCGCGCGCAGGCCGTCCAGGCCGGGGACGTAGCCCGGCCGCGGCTCGACACCGGTCGGCCCGCGCCCGCCGCGCCGCCGCCGGCGCACCGGCGGGTCGAGCACCTCGGTGGCGGTGCCGATCGGGGGCAGCGCGGGTGCGTAGCTCGGCGCACGGTGGTGGTCCGGGTCGACGAACGCGCGCTCGTCACCGGGGACCCGGGCGGGATCCTCCCGCTCGGGTGCGGGCTCCCCGTCGTAGGACGGCAGCACCGACATGACCGACCACCTCCATGACCCGGCGGGGCGTGGAGGCCCGCTCCGGGTCCGCGGGCGCCGGCACACCCGAACCGGCGGTCGGCTTCAGCGTAGGTGCGTGCGGCGGCCCCGCCCGGCTCCCTCGTCGGTGTGTCGCGAGGTCATGGTGTGACGCGTGTGACCTGCCCGGTCAGAGCTGCAGCGAGAAGGCCCCGGGCCCCATCACCTGCAGGAGCCGCCAGACGGCGACGCCGCCGAGGATGAGGGCGGTGGCGCCGAGGGCCGGCCAGAAGAGCGCGCGCCGACGGGCCGCCTCCCTGGAGCGCCCGGGGGCCGAGGTGAGGATGAGCAGGCCGCCGACCGCCGCCCCGGTGACCGCGCCGCCGACGTGCGCCTGCCAGGCGATGCCCGGCAGGAAGAAGGGCAGCGCCAGGTTGACCGCGATCATGACCAGCAGGCTCGTGGGCACGTGGCCCTGGCGCAGCGCCAGCACGACGTAGAGCAGGAGCAGGCCGAAGATCGCGCCCGAGGCGCCCACGACGTGGGTGAACCAGCCCGGGTCGGGGGCGGCGAGCAGCAGCACGCCGACCGAGCCGCCCACGGCGCAGAGCAGGTAGACGAGGAGGAACCGCACCTGCCCGAGCATCTTCTCCAGGACCGGGCCGAACATCCACAGGATGTACATGTTGAACAGGATGTGCAGCAGGCTCGACGGCGAGTGCACGAACGCCGAGGTGACGAAGCGCCACGGCTCGCTGCCGGCCAGCACGCCGACGAACGACAGGTGCTGGGTCAGGTCGGGCACGGTGCGCTGGCCGAGGTAGACCAGCACGCACAGCCCGACGAGGGTGTAGGTGACCAGCGGCCGCGACACGGTGGTCGCGGCCCCGAAGCGCGTCCGCGGGGTCGGCGCGGTCCGGCCGGCCTCCTTGACGCAGTCGACGCACTGGACCCCGACCGCCGCCGGTCGCTGGCAGTCCGGGCAGGTCGGGCGCCCGCACCGCTGGCAGCGCACGTAGGAGACGCGGTCGGGGTGCCGCGGGCAGGTCGGTGGGGAGGAGGTATGGGGTGCGTCCGGCTGCGCGGGCCCACCCGGGTCGCCGGGGCCTCGCCCGGGCGGCCCGGGTGGGGTCGTGCTCACGGTCGGGCGGTCAGCGCTCGACGGAGACGCGCTCGATGACCACCGGCTCGACCGGCTTGTCGTTGCGCCCGGTCGGGACGGCCGCGATCGCGTCGACGACGTCGCGGGAGGCCTGGTCGGCCACCTCGCCGAAGATGGTGTGCTTGCCCTGCAGCCAGGTGGTCGGGTCGACGGTGATGAAGAACTGGGAGCCGTTGGTGCCCTTGCCCATGCGCTTGCCGGCGTTGGCCATGGCGAGCATGTAGGGCTGGTTGAAGTTCTTGTCCGGGCTGATCTCGTCGTCGAACTCGTAGCCCGGGCCGCCGATCCCCTCGCCGACCGGGCAGCCGCCCTGGATCATGAAGCCGGGGATGACGCGGTGGAAGGTCAGCCCGTCGTAGAACGGCTGCGGGCTCGTGCGGCCCGCGGTGTCCTTGTAGTCCTTCTCGCCGGTGGCCAGACCGACGAAGTTGGCGACCGTCTTGGGCGCGGCGTGCTCGAAGAGCTCGAGCGAGATGTCGCCGTGGTTGGTGTGCAACGTGACGTTCATGGTGACCAGTCTCGCACGGGCCGGGGAGCGCCCCCGCTGGATGCCGGACACCCGGACAGGGCAGGATGGGAAGCAGACCACACGAAGGAGGAACAGCTGTGTTCTTCAAGACCGACGCAGACCGGGCGTCCGCCCAGGCGGCCAAGGCCCGCCACGACGCTGGGGAGGCCGGCGGCAGCGCCGCCTCGGGCGCCCGCAACCTCGGGGCCGCGGTCGTCGCGACGCTGGCCGAGGTCACCGCGCCCCAGGACGACCGCAAGGGCAAGAAGCAGGCGCAGAAGGCGCGCGCCAAGGCGGTCAAGGCCGCGCGCAAGGACCGTGAGCAGGCCTCCAGGTCCGCCTCGCGGGCCGCCGCGCACAGCCGCAAGGCCGCCAAGCACGGCCGCGCCGCGGCCGACCGGCGGGCGGAGGAGGCCGGCGGGACGATCGCCGCCCTCGCCGACGCCGCGGGCCACAAGGCGGCCGCCGCCGCGACGACCGCCGCCGGCACGGCCAGGGTGGCCGGCGACCAGCTGGCCGAGCGCGTCGCCGGCTCCGAGCTGGCCGACCGGGCCCGCGACCGCGTCGCCCAGGCCAGGGAGTCCGCCGCCCACGCCGGCGAGAAGCTCGCCGACCGCTCCGGCCCGCTGGCCGAGCAGGCCCGCGAGAAGGCCGGCGTCGGCGCCGCCCTCGTCGGCGCGCTCGCCGCCGCCGCGCGGGAGAAGGCCGCCGAGACGCGCACCAGGGCCCTGCTCGGCGTCGACCACGGCGTGGACGTCGCCGTGCCCCGGGCCCAGGAGGGCGTCGCCGCCGTCGGCCCCAAGGTCGACCACCTGCGCGACGTCATCAACGACGAGCTGCTGCCCAAGCTGCAGGAGATGCTCGGCGAGGTGCAGACCGGCAAGGACCGGCTGCTCACCAAGGACGAGGGCGTCGTCGCCGCCCTCACCGGCACCCCGAAGAAGCGGCGCCGCAAGGGCGGTCTGCTCATCACGCTCGGCGTGCTGGCCGCGGCCGGCGCCGGGATCGCGTGGTACCTCAACCAGGCGCAGCGCGAGGCCGCGACCGACCCGTGGGCCAGCC
>CAZONQ010000029.1:1388-8041 GCA_964581125.1 uncultured Ornithinimicrobium sp. | reverse complement strand
GCGTGGTACCTCAACCAGGCGCAGCGCGAGGCCGCGACCGACCCGTGGGCCAGCCAGGCCGGCGGGGCGGACCCGTGGGCCAGCCGGACCCCGACGAGCGCCGCGGAGGAGACCACCCCGGTCACGACGGCCGCGGCCGGCACGACGCCGACCGCCGACGACGGCCCGCGGATGCTCGAGTCGGAGGAGATCGACCGGCTCGCCACGACCGACCCCACCGAGGCCGACGGGTCCGCCGGCAGCACCGACGAGGACGGCACCCGCGCCTGACCGGCGCACCGTCCACACGTCCGACGGGCGCCGTCCCCCTGGTGGGGCGGCGCCCGTCGGCGTCTGTCCACAGGAATCGAGTTACATCGGTGTAGTTTGTCCCCACCCTGGGGACAGCCTGTGGATAACTCGGGCGGTCAGCGTCTCAGCGCCAGCGGGTGGCCATCATGAAGCCGGCCATGATCATCCCCATGCCGATGCCGAGGTTCCAGTAGCGGATCGACCCGATCGGCCACTGGCCGGAGGTGACGTAGAACGTCGCCACCCACAGCACGCCCACGATCATGAGGGCGCACATCACCGGGACGAACCACGACGGGTTCGAGGGGAGCTTCTGGGTCTGGGGAGCAATCTCGCTGGTGCGCTGGGCACGCTGCTTCGCGCCCTGACGGCCGCGGGACTTGGGCACGACGGTCTCCTTCGCTGTCGTCGGTGCGGTCAGGATACGCGGCTAGGCTGGTCGTCATGAGCACCGCACCGCCCGCCCGAGGGGCGTCCGACGCCCCTCCGGCCTCCGGGCCCCGCCGCGTCGGCGGCGTCGTCGGGGTGACGGCGGTGTGCGTGCTCGCCGGTCTGCTCTTCGGGACCAGCGCGTCGTTGGCCCAGGTGCGCCCGCTCAGCGGAGAGGTCAACGACCTCGTCGGGCTCATCACCGCCCGCGACCGCGAGGTGACCCAGCTCAACGAGCGCGCGGAGCAGCTGCGCGCCGACGTCGCCGCGATCCAGGAGCGGGTCGACGACAGCGAGGCCCGCCGGCTCTCCCGCACGGCCGACCGCGTGGCCCCCCGGGTGGGGCTCGCGCCGGTCAGCGGGCCCGCGGTCGAGGTCACGCTCGACGACGCGGGCTACACGCTGGCGACGCTGCCCGACGGCTACACGGTCGACGACGTCGTCGTCCACCAGGAGGACCTCCAGGGCGTCATCAACGCGATGTGGGCCGGGGGCGCCGAGGCGGTGATGGTGCAGGACCAGCGCCTCGTCTCGACCAGCTCGGTCCAGTGCGTGGGCAACACCCTCTACCTGCAGGGCCGGGTCTACTCCCCGCCCTACACCGTCACCGCCATCGGCGACCCCGCCGAGCTGCGGGCCGCGCTGGAGGCCGACCCGGTCGTCGACATCTACCGCCAGTGGGCCGCCGCCGTCGGCCTGGGCTACGAGGTGCAGGAGCTGGGCAGCGTGGAGATGCCCGGCTACCCGGGCACGGTGCGTCCCGACCACGCCACGGTCGTGCACGACCTCAAGCCCGGGGAGGTCCTGCCCACCGAGCAGGGCTAGCGGCTCAGTCCCCGCCGCCTCGGCCCTCGCCGCCGCGTCCCCGCGCCGTCTCCGTCGGCTCGGGGTCGGTCGGGTCCGGACCGGTCGGCTCCGGGTCGGTGGGGTCCGGACCGGTGACCGTCGGTCCGGTCGTCTCCGTCGCCGTCGGCTCCTCCTCGTCGTCCGTCGTCGTCGTCTCGCTGGGCTCCTCGGTCGGCGTGAGGATCTCGGTCTCGGTGACGACGACCACCGGCTCGATCGCGACGACGAGCACGAGCTCGGTGCCGACGTCCACGCGCTCGCCGGCCTCGACGGACTGGCTCAGCACCGTGCCCGGCTGCACCTCCGCGGTCCGCTCCTCCTGGATGTCCCACTTCAGCTTGGCCTCGGCGAGCAGGACGACCGCGGTGTTCTGGTTCTCCCCGACGACCTCGGGGACCTCGACCTTGCCGCTGGCGACCTGGACCACGATGCGCTCGTCGGGCGGGACCTCCTCGCCCGCCTCCGGGTCGGTGCCGACGACGTGCCCCTCCTCGACGTCCACGTCGTCGACCGGGTCGGCCTCGGCGCGCACGTTGGTGAAGCCCTCCCTCTCGAGCAGGTCGCGGGCGGCCTGCTCCTCCATCCCCCGCAGGTCCGGGACCGCGATCGCGTCCGGGCCCGAGGACACCACGAGGGTGACGGTGGAGCCCTCCTCCGCCATGCCCCCGGGCGGGTCCTGCTCGATGACCTCCCCGACCGGCCGGTCGCTGTTGCGCTGGGTGGCGTCCGGCACGACGAACCCCGCCACGGTCAGCTCGCTGCGCGCCTGCGCCTCGGTCCGGCCGACGGTGCTCGGCACCGTCACCATGGTCGGCTGCTCCTCCCCCGCCGGTCCGAGCACCTGGAAGAGGACCCAGGCCACGCCCGCGGTGGCGAGCAGCGCCAGCACCCCCAGCAGGAGCGCGGCCCCGCGGTGCCGCTGCTCGCGCACCGGCATCTCGTCGGTCCGCTCCCAGCGGTCGTCGGCGTCCTCGCGGTAGGGGACCGGTCCCGTCGTGCGGCCCGCCTCCCGGTCGTCGTGGGCCCCTGCCCCCGGCGGCACGGACACGGCCTGCGTCTCCTCGGCCGTGCGCGCCCGGGCGATCGCGGCCGCGCCGGCGCCGGCGACCCCCAGCGCCGCGGCGTAGCTGGCCTCGGCGGCCGCCGAGATCGGCTCGTCGGCCCGGGCCGCGTTGAGGTCGGCGCGGAAGTCGTGGGCCGACTGGTAGCGGTCGTCGCGGTTCTTCTCCAGCGCGTGCAGCGTGATCGCGTCCAGCGCCTGGGGCAGGTGACCCTGGTGGGTCGACGGCGCCTTCGGCGGCTCGCCGAGGTGCTGGTAGACGAGGGAGACCGGGTCGCCCTGGAAGGGCGTGCGCCCGGCGAGCAGCTCGTAGAGCAGGCAGCCCACCGAGTAGAGGTCGGAGCGGCCGTCGACGTCGAGCCCCTGCGCCTGCTCGGGCGAGAGGTAGCGCGCGGTGCCCATGACCGCCTGCGTCTGCGTCATCGTGGCGGCCGTGTCGGCCAGGGCCCGGGCGATGCCGAAGTCCATGACCTTGACCCCGCCCTGCGGCGTGACCATGACGTTGGCCGGCTTGATGTCGCGGTGCACGAGGGCACGGTCGTGGGCGTACTCCAGGGCGGACAGCACCGCGGCGGTGATCCGCGCGGCCTCGTCCGGCCGCAGCCGCTTCTCCTCGTTGAGCAGCTCGCGCAGGGTCTGGCCCTCGACGTACTCCATGACGATGTAGGGCACGTGCAGCGGCGCCCCGCCCCCCTCGTGGAGCACCTCCTCGCCGGAGTCGAAGACCCCCACGATCGAGGGGTGGTTGAGCCCGGCGGCGGCCTGCGCCTCGCGACGGAAGCGCGCCAGGAAGGAGGAGTCCCGCGCCAGGTCGGTGCGCAGGATCTTGATCGCGACCTTGCGCCCCAGCCGCAGGTCGTGGCCGGCGTGCACGTCCGCCATGCCCCCGCGGCCGACGAGCTCGCCGACCTCGTAGCGGCCGCCGAGGACGCGCGGCTCCTCGCCGTCGTCCTCGGGCCGCAGGTCCGGCTGCGTCGGGTCGTCGGTCATGGTGCCACTCCTGCCTCGAGCATCGCCTTGGCGACCGGCGCGGCCACCTGGCCGCCGGTCTCCCCTGTCCAGTTGTCGGTGGCGGACTCCACGATGACCGCGACGGCGATCTGCGGGTCGTCCGCGGGCGCGAAGCCGGTGAACCAGGCGTGGGCGCCGCCCTCGCTGCCGTACTCCGCCGTGCCGGTCTTGCCGGCGACGCGCACGCCGGGCACCTGGGCCAGCGTCCCCGACCCCCCCTCGACCACCGAGACCATCATCTCGGTGAGCGCGGCGGCGGTGGAGGCCGAGACGCTGCGCGACATCGTGCGCGGCCGGGTCTCCTCGATGACCTCCAGGTCGCGGTCGCGCACGGTCTCGACGAGGTAGGGAGTCATCAGCGCGCCGTCGTTGGCGATCGCCGCCGAGATCATCGCCACCTGCAGGGGCGTGGTCCGCACCTCGAACTGGCCGATGCCGGTCAGCGCCAGCTGCGCGTCGTCGAGCTCGTCGGGGTAGGTGGACGGCGTCACCGGCATCGGCACCTGCAGCTGCTGCCCGAAGCCGAACTCCTGCGCCTGCTCGCGCACCGCGTCGGCGCCCAGCTCGCCGGCCAGCCAGGCGAAGGCGGTGTTGCAGGAGATCTGCACCGAGCGGGCCAGCGTCGGCCGCCCCTCCGGGTCGCAGGCCTGCCCGCCGAAGTTGGGCAGCTCGGTGGTGGTCCCGGGCAGGGTGTAGGTGACGTCGCCCTCGAGCTCGCTGTCGGCCTGGTAGTCGCCGCTCTCCAGCGCCGCGGCCGCGACGACGAGCTTGAAGGTGGAGCCGGGCGGGTAGAGGTCGCCGGCGATGGCCCGGTTGACCAGCGGCTGGGCCGGGTCCTCGCTGAGCTGCTGGTAGGCCTCGTCGACCGCGGAGAGCTGGTGGCTGGACAGCGCGTTGGGGTCGAAGCTCGGCTTGCTGACCATCGCCAGGATCGCCCCGGTCGAGGGGTCGATCGCCACCGCCGCGCCCCGCCGGTCCCCGAGCGCCTCGGCCGCGGCCGCCTGCACGTCCGGGTCGATGGTCAGCTCGAGGCTGGCGCCGACCGGCTGCCGCCCCGTGACGACGTCGACGAGCCGCTGGTAGAAGAGGCTGTCGTCGGTGCCGGCGAGGACGGCGTTGCGCGCCCGCTCCAGGCCCAGCCCGGCACCGTAGGTGAAGGACCAGTAGCCGGTCACGTGGGCGTAGCGGGTCGCCTGGTCGTAGCGGCGCACCCACTGCAGGTCGTCGTCGGTCCGCTCGGAGCGCGCGATCGGGGTGCCGTCGACGAGGATCGCGCCGCGCTCGCGGCTGTAGGTGTCGATGAGCGTGCGCCGGTTGCCGGGCCGCTCGCGCAGGTCGTCGGCGCTGACGAACTGGATCCACGTGGTGGCCAGCAGCAGCGCGGTGAACATCGCGGTGATGAGGAAGGCGAGGCGGCGGATCGGGGTGTTCATGTCAGCGGGCCTCCCCCGGCGTGCCGGTGAGGGTCGGGGACGGGTCCAGGTGGCGCTCGGCGACCGGCCGGCGGGCGTGGTCGCTGATCCGCAGCAGCAGCGCGACGATGATCCAGTTGGCCAGGAGCGAGGAGCCGCCGGCGGACAGGAAGGGCGTGGTCAGGCCGGTGAGCGGCAGCACCCGGGTGATGCCGCCGACGATGACGAAGACCTGGAGCGCCACCGTGAAGGAGAGCCCGGCGGCGAGCAGCTTGCCGAAGCCCTCCCGTGCGCCGATCGCCGTGCGCAGCCCGCGCTCGACGAGGAGGCCGTAGAGCACGAGCATCGCGAAGACGCCGACCATGCCGAGCTCCTCGCCGAAGCTGGCGAAGATGTAGTCGCTGTTGGAGAAGTAGGTGAGGTAGGGGAACCCCTCCCCCAGCCCGGTCCCGAAGATCCCGCCGTGGGCCAGCCCCATGAGGCCCTTGGCGACCTGGTCGGACTGGCCCGGCGCGAAGGGGTCGAGCCACAGCGTCACCCGCGCCTGCACGTGGGCGAAGACCTGCCAGGCCATCACCGCGCCGGCCACGAAGAGGGTCAGGCCGATGACGATCCAGCTGGTGCGCTCGGTCGCGACGTAGAGCATGGCGACGAACAGCCCGAAGAACAGCAGCGAGGAGCCGAGGTCGCGCTGCAGCACGAGGATGAGGACCGACAGCCCCCACGCCACGAGGATCGGCCCCAGGTCGCGGGCGCGGGGGAACTGCATACCGAGGAAGCGCCGGCCCACGAGCGACAGGGCGTCGCGCGTGCTGACGAGGTAGCCGGCGAAGAAGACGGTCAGGACGATCTTGGCCAGCTCCCCGGGCTGGAAGCTCATCCCGCCGACCCGGATCCACAGCCGGGCGCCGAACTCCTCGTGCCCGATGACCGGCAGCATCGGCATGAGCAGGAGCAGGAAGCCGGCGGCCATCGCCAGGTAGGTCCAGCGCCGCAGCACCCGGTGGTCGCGCACGAGCACGAGCGTGACCGCGGCCGCGACGACGGCCAGCGCCGTCCACATCAGCTGGCGGGTGGCGACCGACCCGGAGCCGGTGCCGAGGTCGATCCGGTGGATCATCACCAGCCCCAGCCCGTTGAGCAGGGTGGCGATCGGGAGGAGGAGGGGGTCGGCATACCTCGCGCGCCACCGCAGCACGACGTGCAGCCCGAGCGAGAGCGTCGCCAGGATCCCCACGTGCCACCAGAAGTCGGGCGGCAGCGACGCGCGGACCGCGAGCTCGACGTTGACGTAGGCGAGCACGACGACGAGCACCGCGAAGACGGTGAGGAGCAGCTCGACGGTGCGGCCGCTGCGCACGCGCAGGCTGGTCACGGTGGAGGGGGTGGGTCCGGCGCTGCTCACGGGCGGCACCCCTCGGGGTAGATGAGGGTCACGGTCGGGGTCGCGTCCTCCGTCGTGGGGTATGCGGTGCCGCCGGGTCCGGTGGTCCTCGCGCCGAGGTCGACGCCCACGTCGAGCGGGCCGGCCGGACCGCGGGTGGGCGCCGCGGTCGTCGGTGCGGCGTCCGCGGCGGAGCCGGTGACCGTGACCGCGCCCTCGG
>CAZONQ010000029.1:0-1288 GCA_964581125.1 uncultured Ornithinimicrobium sp. | reverse complement strand
GCGGCGTCCGCGGCGGAGCCGGTGACCGTGACCGCGCCCTCGGGGACCTCGGTCGTCGTCGTGCCGTCGGGCAGGACCACGACCGGCGCGCAGCCGTCCTCGGCCAGGCGTCGCAGCTCGGCGACGATCGTGTCGGCGCCCTCGCGGTCCTCCGCGGAGAGCGTGCGGCGCACCCGGTCCTGGTAGTAGGCGGGCAGCGCCTCGACGCGCACGTCGGTGCGCTCCTCGGCGGTGCTCAGCGAGATCGGGCCGAGGTCCTGCGCGACGCCGCGGTAGATGGTGACGACGCCGTCGTCCTCGCCGACGAAGTACTGCTGCTGGCTCCACGTCCAGGCGCCCCAGCCGCCGGCGACGAGGAGCGCGGAGACGGCGACCGCGACGACGACCCGGCGCAGCCAGCGCAGGACCGGGTTGCCCGGCCCCTCCTCGGCCAGCGCCGGCTCCTCGACGGGCACGCCGGAGGCCTCGCGGGAGAGCGCGGCGGCCTTCTCCGCGGGGGTGAGGGTCCGCAGCGGCTGAGTGCCGCGACGCTCGCTCGCCGCCCCGACGACCTGCGGCCGGGTCGTGCCCGACCCGGCGTCGACGGCGTCCGCGACGACCACGGTGACGTTGTCGCGGGTGGAGGCGCGCAGTGCCACGTCGACGAGGTCCTCGGCGACCTGGCCGGGCGCGCGCTCGGTGCGGCCGAGCAGCTCGGCGACGGTCTCCTCCGCGACGTAGTCGGTGAGCCCGTCGCTGCAGATCATGATCCGGTCGCCCAGGCGCAGCTCGCGCAGGGACAGGTCGGGGGTGTCCTCCTGGCGGCCGGTGAGCACCCGCGTGACGAGCGAGCGCTGCGGGTGGTGCAGCGCCTCGTCCTTGGTGATCCGCCCCTCGTCGAGGAGGGTCTGCACGAAGGAGTGGTCCTTGGTGATCTGGGTCAGCCGCCCGTCCCGGAGCAGGTAGGCCCGGGAGTCGCCGATGTTGGCCACGGCCAGCTTGGTGCCGGCCCGCATCATCGCGATGCAGGTGGTGCCCATCCCGTCGGAGTCGGGATAGACCTCCATGACGTCGGCGAGGCGGGCGTTGGCCTCCTCGACGGCCCGCTCGAGCATGCTCAGCGCGTCGTCGGCGCCGTGCGACTCGCCGTCGAGGTGGACCAGCTCGCCGACGACGAGCGAGGATGCCACGTCGCCCGCCGCGTGCCCGCCCATGCCGTCGCAGAGCACGAGGAGCTCGGGCCCGGCGTAGGCGGAGTCCTCGTTGCGGGACTTGCTGCCGAGCCCGACGTCGGTGCGCGCGGCGTAGC
>CAZONQ010000028.1:0-23001 GCA_964581125.1 uncultured Ornithinimicrobium sp. | reverse complement strand
TGGCTGCTCGGCCGCGACTGGCGGGCCGGGGCCGTGATCGCGGGCGTGGTCGCCGGGTGGTTCCCGTGGTTTCTCTACCAGACCCGCACGATCTACAGCTTCTACGCGGTCGCGTTCGTGCCGTGGCTGGTGCTCGTCGTGGTCTGCTGCCTGGGCCTGGTGCTTGGCCCGGCCGACGCCTCGCGGCGACGGCGCCGCTGGGGCGCCGTCGCCGTGGTCGGCTACCTCACGCTCGCCGTGGCGTGGTTCGTCTGGTACTACCCGGTCCACACCGCGATGGTCATCCCGCGCGGGCAGTGGGAGCTGCGGCTGTGGTTCGACTTCTGGACGTGAGGGAGGCCCCCGCCGTCAGTCGCCCAGGCCCATCGCCTCGGCCAGCTTGAGGTGGGGGGCGCCCTCCTCGGCGCGGCCGGCGCGCTGCAGGGTGCGGGCCAGCAGCAGGTGCGCGTAGCCGTCGCTCGGCCACCGCTCGACCATGTCGCGCAGCACCCGCTCCGCACGGCCGAGCTGGGCGGAGTAGTAGTAGGACCGCGCCAGCAGGAGCAGGACCTCGGCGTTGCCGGGGTGCGCCTGCGCCAGGGGCTCCAGCAGCGCCGCCGCCTGGCTGTAGCTGCGCGTCTCGAACAGGAAGCCGGCCCGGTCGAGGCGGGCGTGGTCGTCGAGGTCCTCGTCGGCGGGGAGCCCGATCCGGGGCACGCCGTCGGCCGGCCGGCCGAGGTCGCGCCAGGTCTCCTCGAAGTCGCTCATGCCTGGCACTACGCCAGGAAGTCCTCGAGCATTCCCGGCGTCGCCGCCCGCGCCAGCCCCACCGCCAGCGGGACGGGGATGTCCGGCGCGGTCACCTGCTCGCCCCCGGCGGCGGTCGTCGCGACCAGGTCGCACAGGTCGAGGCGGCGCTGGAAGAAGGACTGGCGCACCACCCAGCCGATGATGCCGGCGGTCTCCAGCGCCTCGCGGGTCCGCACGAACGCCCCCGTCTGCACGACGAGGTGGCGACCGGTGAGGCCGTGCCCGAGGTTGCGCCACGCGCTCTCGGCGACGACCGCGCCGAGGGCCCCGAGCGCGAGGAGCAGGGCGACCGGCCCCCACGCCGGCAGACGGTCGAACCACCAGACGTCGAGGAGGTAGGTCGGCACCGCCAGCACCGCGACGAGGAAGAGCGTGCCCCACTGGTGGCGCACGTGGATGCGGCGGCGTGCCCGGGGGCCGTGGCCGGTGAGCGTCATCGTGAGCGGCCCCTGCTCCTCGAGCAGCTCGTGCCCGACGGCGGTCACCACCGAGCGGGGCGCCGGCGGCAGCACCTTCGTCGTGCCCCCGACCCCGACGCCGGTGGCCAGTGCGGTGAGCTCGGCGCCGCGGACCAGCCGCAGCAGGAAGGGCTCGCCCATCCGCGCCCCGCGGACCTTGGCCCGCTCGATGGTCTGGCTGTGCGTCGTCAGCAGCCCCCGGGTGATGCGCAGGTTGCCCCGGCCCTCGCGCACGACGAGGAGGTTCCACCAGGTGAGCACGTAGCTGGCGGTCGAGACGACCACCCATCCCAGGACGAGCAGGACGAGCGTCAGGACCGCGAGGACGAGCAGCGCCTGCGCCACGACCCAGTGCCAGGCGTCCTGGGCGACCTCGACCTGGTCGACCGGCAGGTCGTCGCCGAACTGCGCCAGCACACCGAGCGCACCGGCGACGACCACGAGGCTGGACAGGCTGAACGGCGCGTAGCGCAGCCAGCTCCAGTCGATGCGCGCCAGCACGGTCTCGGGCGCGGGCGCGGCTCCGCCGGGGACGGGGTATGCGGTGCCGCCCGCCTCCTCCTGCACCTCCGGGCCGCCCGCCACCCGCGAGCGCGCGAGCAGGAAGGTGCGCAGGTCGGCGGCCTGGCGCCGGCTGACGCCGTCGAGCTCGATCCTCGTCGCGTCCACGCCGGTCCCCACCTTGACCTTGGCCAGCCCCAGCACGCGGTGCAGCGGCGAGGACTCGACGTCGACGCTGCGGACCCGGTCCAGCGGGGCGGTGAGGACGCGCCGGTTGACCACGCCGGTGCGCAGCTGGAGCTGCTCGTCGGTGAAGCGGAAGCGGATGAAGAACCACGAGGCGACACCGAAGGCCACCGCGAGCACGGCACCGCCGAGGAGGAAGATCCAGAAGGGCGGCCCGTCGTCGTCGCCGGGGCGGCTGAGGCCGAGCGCGGCCACGACGATCGGCACCGCGAAGGAGCGGAGCACCCGCAGCGGGTGGACGAGGAGCATCCGCGGGCTCTGCCGCTGCCACTCCTCGCTCGCGGCCGGGGGTGCGGGGAGCGGGAGGCTCACGTGGCGTCCCCGCGGGTCTGCCCGGTGATGCGGGCCAGCTCGGCCGTCAGCCGGTCCGCGAGGTCGCTGTCGAGGCAGGGGATCGTGATCGGCCCGGCGGCCGAGGCGGTGGTCACGGTGATGTTCGCCAGGCCGTAGAGCCGCATGATCACGCCGCGGTGGGTGTCGACGGTCTGGACCCGGGACAGCGGCGCGATGCGCTGGTCGCGGGAGAGCCAGCCGGTCTGCACGAAGACCCGCCCCTCGGCGACCTCCCAGCGCGTGCGCCGGTAGCGGACGGTGGGCTCGATGACGACCTCGGCCACGTTGGCCGCCATCCCGACGACGAAGAGCCAGCGCAGGCCCACCGCCCACCACGGGTCGGCGGGCAGGAACCAGGCGATGGCGAACATGACGGCCCACGCGACGACCCCGCCCAGCGCGGAGTTGACGACCCAGTAGCGCACGGCGCGCGGGCTCACCAGGTGGGCGGGCTCGCGGAGGCGGGCGGACGGCATACCGTGCGGGCTCATGCGAGCGTGGCGACCATGAGCGCCTTGATCGTGTGGAGGCGGTTCTCGGCCTGGTCGAAGACGATGCTGGCCGGCGACTCGAAGACCTCGTCGGTCACCTCGACGCCGCCCGCGAGCTCCGGGTGGTGGGCGATGAGCTGCGCCGCGAGCGGGGTGCCCGCGTCGTGGTAGGCCGGCAGGCAGTGCATGAAGCGGCTGCCGGGATCGCCCGTGGACGCCATCAGCGCCGCGTCGACCCGGTAGGGCAGCAGCAGGTCGATCCGCTGGTCCCAGGCCTCGAGCGGCTCGCCCATCGACACCCACACGTCGGTGTGGACGAAGCGGGCGCCGCGGACCGCCTCGGCCGGGTCGTCGGTGACGGTCACCCGGGCGCCCGTCCCGGCCGCGACCCGCTCGCAGAGCGCCACCACCTCGGGCGAGGGCTGCAGCGGGCCGGGGGCGCCGATCCGCACGTCCATGCCGAGCTTGGCGCCCAGGAGCAGCAGCGAGTGGCCCATGTTGTTGCGGGCGTCCCCGAGGTAGGCGAAGGAGGTCTCCTGCAGCGGACGGTCGGCGTGCTCCAGCATCGTCAGCGCGTCGGCGAGCATCTGCGTCGGGTGCCAGTCGTCGGTGAGCCCGTTGTAGACGGGGACGCCGGCGTGGCGGGCGAGCAGCTCGACGGTGGCCTGGTGGACGCCGCGGTACTCGATCGCGTCGTACATCCGGCCGAGCACGCGCGCGGTGTCCTTGACGGACTCCTTGTGCCCGATCTGCGTGCTCGAGGGCTCGAGGAAGGTCGTCGCCGCCCCCTGGTGGGCGGCGGCGACCTCGAAGGCAGAGCGCGTGCGCGTGGAGGTCTTCTCGAAGATCAGCGCGACCGTGCGTCCGCGGAGCCGCTGCTCCTCCTCTCCGGCCGCCCTGGCCTGCTTGAGCGTGCGGGCGAGGTCGACGAGGTGCCGGATCTCCTCCGGGGTCTCCTCGACGAGCGACAGCAGGCTGCGGCCCTTGAGGTTGACGGCCATGGCGCTCCTTCCGGGGCGTGACGGGTGGCCCCTGCGGCGACGGCACATCCTCCCCGCCGGTGCCGGAAAGCGTATCCTGCGCGCCGCCGCCCCCTCAGCCCGCGGCCGGCTCGGCCAGCTCGGCGATGAGCGTCACCGCCCGGTCGACCACCTGCGTCCGGCGCAGGCCGGGGGCGAAACGGTCGATGCGCGCGAGCACGTCGTCGCCCAGCCGACGCTGCAGGGTCGCGCGCAGGGCGGCGTAGCGCCCCGGGTCCTCCCCCACCAGGGGCGGCGCGCCCGGTGCCGCGTCCACGGCCGCCAGGACGAGCGCGGCGTCCTCCGGCCGGTCGGCGTCGACCAGCAGCTCGGCGGTGATGCGCAGGGCGGTCCAGACCTGGGGCCACGACCCCGCCCGCAGCAGGTCGTCGAGCAGCGGCCGGACCAGGTCGAGCGCCTCGTCCCGACGGCCCTGGCGCACGAGGACCGCGAAGAGCGCCAGCCGCGCGACGTCGCTCACCTGGGCGGCCCCGATCTCCTCGGCCCCGGCCACCGCGGCACGGAAGAGCTCGGCGCCGCGGTCGGGGTCCGACCCGGACTCGAGCTCTCCCGCCGCGTAGCGCGCGAAGGCGTGCGCCGCACGGGCCCCGGCCGCCTGCGAGGCCGCGAGCCCGACCCGCACCGCCTCGCCGGCGGCGACGAGGTCGCCGGCGAAGCGGTGCGCGAGCGCCTCGGTCACGGGTCCCTCCGCGGCGTAGCCCGCCGGCACGTCGGGCTCCTGCGCCCGTCGGGTCCAGGCCACGCACCCGACGTGGTCCCCGGCGTAGAGCATCGACACGGACAGGGCCAGGGCCGCCAGGAAGCGGGCGCGGGGGTCGGCCGCCGGCTCCCGGGCCGGGCCGGCGAGGTCCCTGACCCGGTCCGTCGCCTCGCCGCGGACCGCGAGGACCATCGCCCCCGCGGCCGCCCCGAGCCCCAGGGCCGGGTCGGCCCGGTCGGCGCAGCGTCGCCCCACCTCCACGGTGAGGTCCGCGAGCTCCGGCCCGGCGACCCAGTGCAGGCAGAGCTGGACCGGTCCGGTGATCTGCGCCGCGAGGGCCACCCGGTCCTGGTCCAGCGCCCAGCGCACGGCGGCCACGAGGTCGGGGGCGCTCCGCGCGAGCCGGCCGGCGGCAGCGGGCGCGTCACCACCCAACCAGTCCTCGGCCGCCCCCGCGGCGAGCGCCGCCGCCCAGCGCGCGTGCGCCAGGCGCACGCGGTCGGCCTCGCCCGACCGCTCCAGCAGCTGCTCCGCGGTCGTCCGCACGAGGGTGAGCATCCGGTAGGCGGGGGCACCGGCCCGCCCGTCGACGGCCAGCAGGTGGGACTCGACCAGCTCGGCGACGGCCGCCGCCGTGCGGCCGGGGTCCGGAGGGTCGTCGGCGGCCAGCGCCTCCAGCGCCGTCGCGGCCTCGAGGTCGAAGCGGTCCACGAAGACCGCGAGCCGGTAGAGCAGCCGTCGCTCCTCGTCGTCGAGGAGACGCGCCGACCAGTCCACCACCTCCTCGAGGTCGACCACCGGCGTGGGCCCGGCACCGTCGGCCCCGACCAGCGAGTCGAGGACCGCGCCCGCGCCCAGGGTCGCCGCGCGGGAGGCGGCCAGCTCGATGGCGAGCGGCAGCCCGTCGAGGACCCGGCAGGTGCGGCCGACGGCGGCCGTCTCGTGCTCGTCCGGCACGGCCCCGGCCCGCAGCCGTCCGACCCGGTCGAGGTAGAGCTCGACGGCGGGGCCGGGCCCGGCACCGGCCTCCCCGGGCACCGGGAGCGGGTCCAGGACCACGACGTGCTCGCCCGGCACGCCGAGCCGGCGGCGGCTGGTCGCCACGACGCACAGCCGGGGGCAGGCCCGCTGCAGGACGGTGGCGAGCGAGGCCACCTCGTCCAGGACGTGCTCGCAGCCGTCCAGCACGAGGAGGCGGTGGGCGAGGCCGAGGTACTCGGCGAGAGCACCCGCGTCCGGCGCGTCCCGCCGGCCCAGCGCGTCCGCCACCGCCAGGATGACGCCGCCGGGTGCGACCGCGCCGAGCTCGACGACCGCGGCGGGCGTGCCCACCCGCTCGACGAGCCGGTCGAGCGCCTCGGCGACGAGGCGGCTCTTGCCGACCCCTCCGGGACCGGACACCGTCACGAGCCTGCAGTCCCGTGCCGCGGCGAGCAGCTCGGCGGTCTGTCCGTCGCGCCCCACGAAGCTGGTCGAGACGTCCATCCAGGCGCCCGCCGGCCGGTCCTGCCCCTCCCGGGCCGGGGGCAGGTCGTGCCCGAGGATGCGGGCCTCGAGGTCCCGCAGCCCCGGCGGCGGCTCCAGGCCGAGCTCCTCGGACAGGTGCCGGCGGTGGTCCCGGTAGACGTCCAGCGCCTCGACGTGCCGCCCCGCGCGGTAGAGCGCGGTCATGAGCAGCTCCACCGCGTGCTCCCGGTAGGGGTTGTCGGCCAGGAGCGCGTAGAGCTCCGCCGCGGCGCCCTCGGGGTCCCCCGCCGCCAGCGCCGCGGCGGCGTGCTCCTCGACGACGTCGAGGCGCAGGCGGTCCAGCCGGGCCGCCTCCGCGCGGGCGAAGTCGAGGTCGGCGTGCTCGGCGTAGGCGGGTCCCCGGAAGAGGTCGAGCGCCTCGGCGAGCAGCTCGGCGGCCCGTCCGGGCGGGGCCGTGCGCGCCGCGGCGCGCAGCTGCTCGGCGCGCTCGCTGTCGAGGGCACCGTCCGCCAGCCGCAGCCGGTAGCCGACCGGTCCCGAGGCGACGGCCTCCTCGCCGAGGGTCGACCGGAGCCGGGAGACCACGGTGTGGAGGGCGGCGCGCGGGTCCGCGGGCAGGCCGGCACCCCACGCCGCCTCGACGAGCACGTCCGGCGCGACCGGCCGGCCGCCGTGGACGAGGAGACAGACCAGGACCGCGCGCTGGCGTCCGCCGGGGACGGGCACGGGCACGCGCGCGCCTCCGGCGGCGTCCACCCGGAACACCTCGAGCGGTCCGAGCACGCAGAACCGGAGGTCGTGCCCCACCACTGCGGTCATCACCTCCACTGTGCCCCCGCGGACGGCGGCAGGTCCACCCCCGGCGCCGACGCGGTGTCAGCGCGGTGAAAGGTCGGCGACAGGCCGGCCGCGCACGCTGGTCGCCCGTGCCCTCCGCGGGCACGACCGGACCACGACACGAGGAGCGTCGCACCATGAGCAGCACGACCACCACCACGCCCGCCGGCCCGAGCGCCGCGGACCCTCTCGACCTCGGACGCGTGCAGGCGTTCGCCCAGCAGGTCGGCGGGGTCGTGACCGCGGGCGCGACCACCGCGATGATGGCCGTCGGGGACCGGCTCGGCCTGTATGCCGGGCTCGCCCGTTCGGGCCCGAGCACCCCGGGCGAGCTGGCCTCGAGGACGGGCACCACGGAGCGCTACGTCGCCGAGTGGCTGGCGCAGCAGACCGCCGCCGGGTTCGTCACCCACGACCCGGCCGACGGCACCTTCACGCTGCCCCCGGAGCACGCGGCCGTGCTCGCCACGGACGACCCGCCGGCGTCGATGATCAGCGCGGCCTGGCTGGCGACCGGGCTGCACCGCCGGGTCGACCAGCTCGTCGAGGCCTTCCGCACCGGCCGGGGGATCCCGTGGGGCGAGCAGGACGGGGCCACCTTCGAGCAGACCGAGCGCTTCTTCAGGATCGGCTACCGCACCCACCTGGTCCAGACGTGGGTGCCGGCGCTCGACGGCGTGCACGACAAGCTCGTCGCCGGCGCGACGGTCGCCGACGTGGGGACGGGCCGGGGCGCCCCGCTCGTCCTCCTGGCCCAGGCCTACCCGGCCTCGCGCTTCGTCGGCTACGACCTGCACGAGCCGTCGGTCGAGGTCGCGCGGCAGCGGGCCGAGGAGGCCGGCGTGGCGGACCGGGCCCGCTTCGAGGTGGGCTTCGACCAGGGCTACCCGCAGAGCGGCTACGACGTCATCACCTTCTTCGACACCTTCCACGACCTCGGGGACCCGGTCGCCTCGGCCCGCTACGCGCGGCGCGCCCTCGCGCCCGACGGCACCCTGGTGCTCGTCGAGCCCCGGGCCGCCGACGACCTGGCCACCACCGTCGCGACGGTCCCCACGGCCGCCCTCGGCTTCGCCGCCTCGACCTTCCTGTGCGTGCCCAACTCGCTGTCCCAGCCCGGGTCGACGGCGCTGGGCGCGCAGGCCGGTGCCGCCCGGACCGTCGAGGTGCTGCGCGAGGCCGGCTTCTCCTCGGTGCGCGTCGCCGTCGAGAGCGACTTCAACACCGTCCTGGAGGCCCGCCCCTAGGAGCGGGCCGCCGGGCCGGCCCCCGCCGTCGCCCGGCCGGGACGACTGATGCCCGCCGTCCGGTGGACGACGGGCATCTTCCCTGGCCAGCAGGGTGGTGGAGCTGAGGGGATTCGAACCCCTGGCCTTCTCATTGCGAACGAGACGCGCTACCAACTGCGCCACAGCCCCGTGGTGTGCGGCTACCGACTATAGCACCCGGGCAGCGGCCGCAAAAATCACGACCGCCCGGCGGCTCAGCCCACGAGGTCGATCCGCGGGAGCTCCTCGAACTCCTCCTCGAGAGCCATCTCTGTGCCGTCGGCGGGCAACGACGCGGACACCTGGCGGCCCCGGTGGGCCTTGGCCTTGAGCGTGTAGGTCGGCGGCGGGACCGGCACCGGGCTCCAGGTGCCGTCGGCCGGCTCGGGCGCCGGGCCGCCGGGACCGGCCAGCTCCTCGCCGGTCGGCACGGGCCCGAGGGCCGCCTCCGCCTCGACCACGTCGTAGACCTCGGGCGTCCTCGCCGCCTCGCGCCGCGGTGCGGTCCGCAGGGTGGCGGCCACGGACTGGGCGGCGAACTCGTGGCCGGGTCGGGCCGGACGGGTCTCCGCCTCCCGGTGCCCGACGGAGGGCGCGGGTCGTGCGGGTGCGGGCCGTGCCGCGACGGGCCGTGCCGGCGCGGGTCGCCTCGCGGCGGTCCGTGCCGGTGCGACGCGTCGTGCGCGCGGCCGCGCCGTCGAGCGCGTCACCGACCAGCGCACGAGCCCGAGGGCGGCGCCGGCGGCCGCGATCCCGACGAGCGCCCACCAGCGCGGCAGGAGCCCGGCGACCGACAGCGCGACCAGCGCGACCATGGTCACCGAGCCGGCGACCAGGCCGGCGCCCCGGACCCGCGCGACGGCTCGGGCACGACGGTGGGCGGCGGACGGGGCGACGGCGGTGGCCCCGTGCGCCCCGCCCTTGACGACGACCTCCGGCCGGCCCGGGCGCGCGGGGCGCAGGGGCGAGGCGGCGTAGGAGCGCGGAGCGTCCTCGGCCTCGGGGGCCGGCAGGGCCCGCCGGCGCTCGAGGACGCGCATGGCCTCCGAGAAGCGGTCGACGGAGCGGGCGGTGGCCAGGTGGTCGCGGCGACGCACCCAGTGCTGCACCAGGTAGACAGCCCAGACCGCCACGATGACGACGAAGACGAGACTGCTCACGGGAGGCACGTACGTCACGTTAGGCGCACCAGCACCACAAGCTCACCAGGCGCCCGGAGTGTCGCGGAAGTTTCTGCTGTGACGGGCGTGACGGGCCTCTAGCGCCGACGGCGCAGGTGCTCGACGAGGCCGCCCGCGGCATACCCTCCCGGCGCGAGGTCCTCGGCGACGACCGCGAAGCAGCGGTGGTCCCGCCAGGCCCCGTCGACGTGCATCAGGCCGCGCCGCACCCCCTCCTCCGGGACCGCCAGCCGGCGGACCACCGCCAGGCTCGCGGTGTTCTCCGGACGGATCCCGACGTCGACCCGGTGCAGGCCGGCGGACAGCAGGGCGTGGTCGACGAGGAGGGCCAGGGCCCAGGTCGCGTAGCCGCGCCCGGTCGCCCCCTCGTCCAGCCAGTAGCCCGCCCAGCCGCTGGCGCGTGACCCCCAGACGACGTCGAAGAGCTGCATCTGCCCGACCAGGACGCCGTCGACGTCGACGACGAAGGGCAGCATGACGGCCTCCCGCCCCGCCCGGTCCAGGTCCCGGCGCAGCCGGGGGAAGGACGAGCGGGCGGCCCGCTCGCCGGGAGCGGTCGCCTCCCACGGGGAGAGCCACGCGGCGTTGCGGCGGCGCAGCCCCTCCCAGGCCGTCCGGTCACCGCGCGCGAGCGGCCGCAGGGTCAGGACCTCGCCCGACGGCAGGACGGTGCGGGCGCTGACCGGCCAGCGCCAGCCGCGGCCGTTCACGCCGGCCGGGTCCAGTCCCCCGAGCGACCGCCGGACTTGGCGGTGACGCGGACGTCGGTGACGGTGGCCAGCCGGTCGACGGCCTTGACCATGTCGATCAGCGCGAGGGCGGCGACGCTGACGCAGGTGAGCGCCTCCATCTCCACGCCGGTGCGGTCGGCCGTGCGCACGGTCGCGGTGATCCGGACCCCCTCGTCGAGGACGGTGAGGTCGACCTCGGCGGCGTGCACCGCGACCGGGTGGCACAGCGGCACCAGGTCGGGCGTGCGCTTGGCCGCCTGGATCCCGGCGATGCGCGCCACGCCGAGCGCGTCGCCCTTGGGCACCGTGCCGCCGCGCAGGGCGGCGACGGCCTCCTCCGACAGGAGCACCGTCCCCTCGGCGGAGGCGGTCCGTGCCGTGACCTCCTTGGCCGTGACGTCCACCATGTGCGCGGTGCCGTCGGCGCGCAGATGCGTCAGGCCGTCCGGGGCGCGCTCGCTCACCGGCCCGCCTCCGCGGCCTCGCGCTCCAGCGCCAGCCGCCCGTCGATCTCGCGGCGGGGCCGCAGGAGCAGCAGGTCCACCCGGGAGCCGGCCTCGACCTCGGTGGCGTCCTCGGAGGAGACCGCCAGGGCGTCGGCCTGCGCGAGCCCGGCGACGAGGTGGGAGCCGTGGCCGCCGACCGGCTCCACGGCATACTCCCCCGTCGCGTCGAGGGTGACCCGCACCCGGGTGTAGGTCCGGCGGTCGCGGGCGCTGGTCCAGCCGGTCATGGCGTAGCCGCTCGTGGACCGGTCGCTGACGCGTCGGCCCGCGCGCAGCTCCAGGGCCGGGCGGACGAACACCTCGAAGCTGACCAGCGCGCTCACCGGGTTGCCCGGCAGCATGAAGACCGGCACCCTGCGCCGGCCCAGCACACCGAAGCCCTGCGGCTTGCCCGGCTGCATCGCCACCTCGACGAACTCGGTCGACCCCTCCCCGGTGAGGACCTTCTTGACGATGTCGTAGGCGCCCTTGCTCACGCCTCCCGTCGTGACGATCGCGTCGGCGTGCCCGAGGTGGTGGCGCAGCTCCTTGCGGGTGGCCGCCTCGTCGTCGCGCAGGCTGCCCACGTGCACCGGGTAGAAGCCGGCCTCGCGGACCAGCGCCTCGAGCATCGGCCCGTTGGAGTCGACGATCTGCCCGGGACCGACCGGCTCGCCGGGCGGCACCAGCTCGTCCCCGGTCGACAGGACGACGACGCGCACGGGCCCGACCACGTCGACCTCCTCCACGCCGGCCGAGACGAGCGCCGCGACCTGCGGGGCGGCGATCCGTGCGCCGGCCGGCACGACGAGGTCGCCGGTGCGCACGTCCTCGCCGGCGCGCCGGATGTTGGCGCCCTCGTCGGGGTGCACGCGGAACTGCGCCTCGCGCACGTGGCCGTCGGTGTCCTCCACGCGCACGACCGCGTCGGCGCCGACGGGGACGGGCGCGCCGGTCATGATCCGCCAGGCCTGCCCGGGCACGTGCTCGCGCGGGAGCGGGTCGCCGGCGGCGACGTCGCCGGAGACGGGCAGCAGCACGGGGGTCTCCGGGGAGGCGCCCTCGAGGTCCTCGCGGCGCACGGCATACCCGTCCATCGAGGAGTTGTCGAAGCGCGGCAGGTCCGCGCGGCTGTGCACGTCGTGGACGGTGACCAGCCCGTGCGCGCGGGTCACCGGCAGCCGCTCGGCGGCCACCGGCCGGATCTGGCGCAGCACGGCCTCGAGGTGCTCCTCGACGCTGATCATCGGCGGACCTTTCTCGCGGGGGGCGGGGTCCCCAGCCTAGTCAGCGGGGCCACAATGGCCCGATGAGCACCCCGCACCGCCTGCCCGCCTACGAGCCCACCGGCGACGTCGTCGCCGACAAGGCGCGCTGGCGCGCCCTCGTGCGCGCCGAGCGCCGCGCGCTCACCGACGCCCGGTCGCCGCAGGAGCGCGAGGCCGCGGCGCGCGCCCTCGGTCGCGCGGGTCTCGCCCTCCTCGAGGGGTATGCGGCACGCCTGGGTCGGGCGGGCGTCCGCGGGATGTGCGTGACGGCCTACGAGCCGATGCGCACCGAGCCGCCGGTCGACGGGCTCACCGACGCGCTCCTCGGCGCTGGGGTCCGCGTGCTCGTCCCGGTGACGCTGGCCAGGCCGCGGCTCGACTGGGCCGACCTGACCGACCCCGACCGGCAGCGGCTCGGCGAGGAGGTGCTGGCGCAGGTGGACGTGGCCTTCGTGCCGGCGCTGGCCGTCTCGGCGGCAGGGGTGCGGCTCGGCCAGGGCGGGGGCTACTACGACACCACCCTGCCGCGGCTGCGGGAGCTCTCGGGCGGGGCCCCGGTCGTCGTCTGCCTGCACGACCACGAGGTCGTGCCCGCGCTCCCGGCCGACGACCACGACGCGGTGATGGACAAGGTCCTGCGGCCGGCCACGGGGGTCGTCGACGTGCCGGTCAGCCCGGCGAGCCCGACGGGAGGAGCGTGAGGGTCTCCTCCGCCGCGGCGTCCACGGCCTCCCGGCTGAACGGCCACGGATAGGTCTCCCCCTCGATCCAGGCCTGCGTCTGGTCCTTCCAGTGCGGGTGGAACGGGTGGCCGGAGGTGCCGGTCTGGTCCACCCAGCGCGAGGCGTCGAGGTCGGCCAGGTCCACCACCATCCGCATCGAGGGAGCCGAGGTCACCTCGAAGCTGTCGGTGGAGGCGTCCCAGTTCATCGCGTTGACCAGCGAGCTGCCACCGCTGACGGGGTGCGGCTCCTGGCCGAAGACGCCGCGGACGACCGACGGGACCCCCTCGGCGCCGAGCACCTCGTGCTGGAGGCGCACCTGGTGCAGCTGCCCCCAGGTCCAGTCCCCGATGTCCTTGGACAGCTCGCGGGTGAGGTCGTCCCGCGCCCGGACCATCGCGGTGCGGATCACCTCGTCGCGCGACTCCACCACTCCGGGCGTGCGCCGGTCGTCCCACCACTCGCTGTCGGGCCGTTCGAGCAGCTCCTCGAGCAGGAGCATGGAGCGGGAGTTGCCGGTCGCGCCGAGGTCCGGCGGCAGCTCGTCGTCGAGGACCGTCTCGAGCAGGTTGTCGTAGACCGCGTAGAAGTAGGCCGCGGCGGCCGACTGGTCGCCGTCGGCCGGTGCGGTGAGGTCCCACTCGTCCAGCAGGCGCTGGGCCTCGGTGTAGAACTCGTTGCCCAGGTCGATCCGCGTCAGGTAGGGGACCAGCACCTCGGCGAAGGGGTTGCGGTCGTCCAGCTGGAGCTCGGTCATCGACCCGACGGTGAGCGGCGTCCCGGCCTCGATCTGCTCGGTGAGCAGGTCGAGGATCCGGGTGGAGCGGTAGCCCTTGTCGGACTCGGTGGTCAGGAAGGGCGTGCCGCCGCGGACCACGGCCTGGTTGGCCGCCACGATCACGCCGTCCTCGGGGTTGTAGACGGTGGGCAGGTCCTCGAAGTCGACGAACCCGCGCCAGTCGTAGGTCTTGTCCCACCCGGGCGCCGGGTAGTAGCCCGGCGGCGTGCCGTGCGTGGCGGAGCGCCGGACCGGCACGAGCCCGGGCGCCTGGTAGCCGATGTTGCCCTCGGTGTCGGCGTAGAGCATGTTCTGCGACGGGGCGGCGAACAGGCGCGCGGCGTCGCGGAAGCTCTCCCAGTCGGTCGCGGCGTTGAGGGCGAAGACGGCCTCGGCGGTGCGGCTGGGCTCGAGCGCGGTCCAGGCCAGGGAGACCTCGTAGTCGTTGGAGGTCCGCACTCCGCCCAGCGGGGCGTCCTGGCCGAGGTCGCGGACCGGCTCGATCACCTCGGAGACGATCGGCCCGTGCTCGGTCTCGCGGATCGTGATCGGGACGTCGTCGCCGCCGGCCACCTCGATCGTCTCCGTGCGCACGTCCATGGGGACGTAGGCGTCGCCGCGCAGGACGCGGTCGCCGTGGACGTCCTCGAGGTAGAAGTCGGTGACGTCCGGGTCCAGGTTGGTGAAGCCCCAGGCGATCGACTGGTTGTGGCCGATGACGACCCCGGGGAAGCCGGCGAAGGTGAAGCCGCTGACGTCGAACGGGCACTGCTCGGTCACCTCCCGGCAGTGCAGCCCGGCCTGCAGCCAGATGCCCGGCTGCGAGACCGCCAGGTGCGGGTCGTTGGCCAGCAACGGCTTGCCGGAGGCGGTGTGCTCGCCCGAGACCACCCACGAGTTGGAGCCGATGCCCTCCCCCCGGCCCATGAGGTCCGGGACCTCGGCCATCGCCGCCGCGGTGGCGGCGAGGGCCTGGTCGGCGTCCGCCGCGGCGAGGGTGTTGCGGGTGGTGTCGAGCACGGGACCCGGGGGTGCGACGGGGTCGAGCAGCCGGGCGCGGTCCGCGGGGTCGACGGTCTCGCCGGGGGCCGGGGCGACGACGACGCCCGAGGTCCCGCCCCGCGAGCTGGCGTCGACCGGCCGGGAGGACGCGGGGCGCCACTCGTCCAGGCTGAGGATCGGGGGGTGCTGCTCGACGGGGTACTCGGGGTAGAGCTCGTCCAGCTGGGACAGGCTCACCTGCCCGACGAGCCGGCCGCGGGCCAGCTCCTCGGTGTAGTTGCCGCGCAGGTCCCACGCCATCGCCTTGAGCCAGGCCAGCGAGTCCACCGGGTCCCACGGCTCCACCCGGTAGCCGGGCGCCGACCGGGCGAGCACGGCATACTCCAGGGCCATCTTCGACGGCGACCCGCGGTGCTCGATGTAGGCGTTGACGCCGGCGGTGTAGGCCTGCAGGTAGCCGCGCGCGACCGGGTCGAGCATCGGCAGCTCCTGCTCGGCGACCCGGCGCCACCCGAGGGTGCGGATGACCTGGTCGGTCTCCACGCCCGCGGGCCCGACCAGCTCGGCGAGGCGGCCGCTGACGACGTGGCGGCGCAGGTCCATCTGGAAGAAGCGGTCCTGGGCGGCGACGAACCCCTGGGCGCGGAAGAGGTCCTCGGGGGTGTCGGCGTAGATGTGGGCCACCCCGAGGGAGTCGCGCACCACCTCCACCTCGCCGGTGAGCCCGGGGATCTGGATGTCGCCGCTCACCTGCGCGAACGACCGGCGGGTCAGGCCCACGCCCAGCACGGCCGTGGCGACGGCGACGACGACGAGGATCGCCACCAGCGGCACGGCCACGCGCTGCCACACGGGTCGGGACACGCGCCAAGCGTAGGTCACGATGCACGCCCGACGCGGGAGCCGCCGTAGAATGCGGCCTCGTGCCCACCTACTCGTACTCGTGCAAGGACTGCGGTCACGCCTTCGACATCCAGCAGGCCTTCAGCGACGACGCCCTGACCGTCTGCCCGACCTGCGGCGGCTCCCTGCGCAAGGTCTTCAGCGCGGTCGGGGTCGTCTTCAAGGGGTCCGGCTTCTACCGCACGGACTCCCGCGGCAGCGGCGGCTCGTCGAAGAGCTCCACCTCGTCCACGTCCTCGGGGTCCGGCTCGTCGTCCGCCTCCGGCGGGACCTCCTCCGGCTCGTCGTCCGGCGACGCCGGCTCCTCGTCCACATCCTCGACGAAGGCCGCCTCGTCGTCCACAGGCGCCGCCTGAGGGCTCCCCGGGCGCCGTCGACGCACCTAGCGTCGGGGTGTGCCCGCTCCTGAGCCGACCCGTCCTCCTCGCCGCACCCGCCCGCGCGTCCCGCGCCGGGGGCGGTCGTGGCCGCGGCGCGCCCTCGCCGCCCTCCTGGCCGCCGCCGCGGTCGGGCTGACGTCCTACCTCGCCCTCGACCGGCCCACCGCCGACGGCGTCCCCGTCCTCGTCGCCACCGCCACGGTCCCGGTCGGGGCCGTGGTGTCGGCCGACGACGTGGAGGTCCGCCGGGTCCCCGCGGCAGCGGTGCCCGAGGGGGCGCTGGAGCGTCCGGCGGCTGCCGTCGGGCTGCCTGCCGCCGCCGTGCTCTCCGTCGGCGAGGTGCTCACCTCCCACGACGTGCGGACCGGGTCGCTGCTCGCCGGCCGGGCCGAGGGCGAGCTGGCCGTGTGGCTCCCGCTGCCCGACCCGCAGGTCGCGGCGGCCCTGTCGGCCGGCGACGTCGTGGACGTGCGCTCCCCCGTGGACGGCCGCCTCGTCGTGGCGTCGGTCCGGGTCCTCGCGGCTCCGGCGCCCGGCGCGGGCGCCGACGCCGGGCTGGTCCGCGCGGCGGCCGGCGCAGCCGGTCCCGCGGGCGGGCACGGGGCGTGGCTGGCCGTGTCCCCGGAGCAGTCCGGGGCCCTCGCCGTGGCTCGCGGGGACGATCTCGCCGGGACGGGGCTCCTCGTCGCGCTGCACCCGGCCGGATGACGGATCCCGGGCGCCCCGCCGGCTCCGGTCACGAGTAGGCGACCGCACCGCGGTTCGGCTACTCTCTCCCGCGACCCTCGACGCGCACCTCGCGCGGGGCGACAACATCACCCCATCCGGGCCCTGCCCCAGGCGGGTCCGGCGGAAAGGAGAAGCTGTGCTCAAGGGCTTCAAGGAATTCATCATGCGCGGCAACGTGATCGACCTCGCGGTGGCCGTCGTCATCGGTGCGGCCTTCGCGGCCGTGGTCGAGGTCGTGGTCTCCAGCATCGTCACCCCGCTGCTCAACGCCGCGGGCGGCGCCGAGGTCGGCGGTCTCGGCTTCGAGATCATCCAGGGCAACTCGGCGACCTACATGGACTTCGCCGCGATCATCAACGCGCTCATCGTCTTCCTGCTGACCGCAGCGGTCGTCTACTTCGTGCTCGTCCTGCCCATGAACAAGTTCAACGAGCACCGCAAGGCGCGCCTGGGCATCGAGGACGAGGAGGAGGTCTCCGACGAGGTGGCCACCCTCCGCGAGATCCGCGACCTGCTCGCCGCCCGCCGCACCGACGGCGTCTGAGCACCCTGCCCGGCCGACCGGGGCCCCGGCCCCCGTCACGCCCGAGCCCGGAGGGCCCCGGCACGCACAGCGCGCCGGGGCCCTCTGGCGTCCCCTCCCGACCGGGTCAGTCCCAGTGCGGCGGGCGCTGCGCGCGGATCCAGGCGTCCCGGGCGCTCTCGCCGGGGGCGACGCGGGCGGCCCCGCCGGGCACGACGGTGTCGTCCGAGTCGTCCGCCTCCGGGTTCGTCGGGGGCGCCACCACCCGTCGGTGCGAGCCGCGGCGACGTCTCGGCGGCGGCCCCGGGACGGGGCGGTCCTCGGCGGGCGGCCCGGGCTGCTCCGCGGAGCAGCCCTGCTCCGCTCCCCGCCGGGTCATGACCCCTCGCGGGCCGCCGCGTCGCGCAGGGCCTGGAGCACCCTGGCCACCTCGCGGGCCGGGTCGGTGAAGACGTCGGTGCTGCGGACCCGCACGGGGACCCAGCCCATCCTCGTCAGCTGGTCGTGCCGGAGCCTCAGGTCGTCGCGGCCCAGGAGGTCCTCGTCCCCGCCGGCGATGGCCCCCGGCCGCACGTCGCTGTCGACGGCGACGGCCATCCGCCCCTCGTCGGTCGTGGACGTGACGGCGAGGTCGATGCCGTGCGGGCCGTGGGCGTAGTCCTCGTAGACGGTCAGCCCCTCCTCGCGGAGGCGCCGGGTCAGCTCGGCGAGCACGGCGGAGCGTCCGGACCGTGCCACCTGGTCGCGGAAGGTCACCGCCCGGTGCAGGGCGTCCTTGCCCGGGCCCTCCGGCCACTCGGCCACGGGCGCCGTGGCGACGACGTCGACCGCCCGTCGGGCCGCGCCGATCGCCGTCGCCGCGCGCCGGACGTCCGCGGCCGCCTCGGGCCCGGTCACCCACACCACGCGGTCGCGCACCTCGCCGGCCACGCGGTCGAGAGGACGCACGAGCAGCGGCTCCAGCACCGTGGCGTCGTCGAGGAGCGCCGAGGGCGAGGCGCTCCGGGCCTCGTCGCTCGCGGACAGCTCCGCCCGCAGCGCCCGGTCCAGGTCCTCGGCCGTCGCGTCGTCGTCGGCCAGCAGCAGCAGGCTCTCCGCGGGGGTGCTGCGCGCCCGCTGCAGCACCAGCGCGACCGCGCGGCGGACCTGCTCGGACACGGTGCCCACGGCGACGTGCTCGCGGACGGGGGCGGCACGCCATACCCCCGGGAAGCTGTGGACCGGCACGGCCAGCACCGGCGCGAGCGGGGCGACCAGCCCCTGGTCGAGCGCCCGGTAGTGGGTCTGCAGGTGCCGCACCGGCAGGACGGCGGAGGCGTCGGCGAGCAGCGAGCCGGAGGTGTCCCCGGCGGGAGCGAGGTCCGCCTCGGCGCGCGGGTCGGCGACCACGGCGAACCCGGCCGGGCCCGTCCCGCCGCTGTCCCCCACGACGAGCACCTGCCGGCCCCGGGCCAGCGCGGGGACGGCTCGCGCCGTCGTGGTCCGCCCGGCGCGGTCGAGGACGACGAGGTCGACGACGGTGTCGGGCGGCAGCACCGCGGGGACCGCGAGCGGCGAGGCGAGGAGCACCGGCTGCGCGGCGAGCACGACGTCGGGGGCCCGGCTGACGATGTCGCGCAGGTCGACGGCACCGAGCTGGCTGCGCTCGACGGCGCGCTCGAACGCGGTGACCTGGGACGCGTGGGACGAGAGCGTGCGCCGCAGCCGCCGGACGACGGCGCGCCGGGCCCGCAGCGCGTTGCGGTGCAGGTGGGCCCGGTCGGCGCGACGGAAGCTCCGCTCGGCCTCGCGGACGGCCTCGGCCGGCAGCTGCTGCGGCACGTCGTCGGAGCGCAGGTGGGCGAGCAGCGAGGAGCGGTGGACGAAGCGCACCTCGGCGGCGACCCGCTCCGCGGGGATCCCTCGCCGCGCGAGGTCGTCGACGACCTCGGCGAGGCCCTGCTGGCGCAGCGGGTCCAGCAGCGGGTGGACGGTGGCGGCGACCTCGGCCCGGTCCGCCCGCGCGTCCAGGGTGACGAGCCGCTCGAGGACGGTGTCGAGGTGGACGCTGGTCAGGTCCTGACCGAGCGGCCGGTCGGCGAAGACCTGCGCCAGCCAGGCGAGGTCCTCGCCGATGGGGGCGTAGGCGGCGAGCGCCTCCTCCCACCCCGGCGGCGCCGCCGGTCGGGCGGCGCGGCCGGCGATCTCCTCCCACTCGGTGAGCTCGTCGCGGGCCATCCGGACGCGGCGCGCCAGGTCCGGGGGCGGCGTCCCCGGGCGCAGCAGCGAGCGGACCTGGCGGCGGAGCCGGGCCCGGGCGACGGCACCGGGGCGCTCGGCGACCTGGTCCCGCTCGGCCGTGGCCGCGACCATCGCGTCCAGCGGGGCGTCGTAGATCCGCGGCGAGAAGATGTCGAGGGTCTCGCTGGCCCGGGCGACCAGCCCGAGCCGGTGGCCCCACTGCTCCAGGTTGGCCGGGGCGGGCATGCCCGCCTCGCGGCAGACCGCCTCGGCACGCTCCCTGGCCTCGGTGAGCTCGCCGGTGACGAGCCGCGCCACGACCTCGCGGGCGCGCGCCGCCTCGTCTGCGGAGGTGAGACGGGCGGCGTACCACGGGTCCTCGCCCCGACCGCGGGTCCAGGCCCCGGCGTCCGCGGCCTCGACGAGGGCGTCGCTGGCCTCGGCCAGCCGCTCGTCGTCGAGCGTGCGCAGCACGTCGAGGGACAGCCGGACCCGGGAGGCGGGCGGGTGGTCGAGGGCGGCGAGCGCGGCGACGTCGTCCTCGGTCCGGGCCAGGGAGAGCCCCCACGGCTCGTGCCGGTGGTGCAGGACCTCGTGGTCGCGGCGCAGCACGGCGAGGGCGTCGGCCCTGGCCGGGAGCGGGTCGGTGCCGAGGTCGGGTTCCTCCTCGGCCGGGATGCGGTCGACCGCCTGCCGGACGGCGGCGAGCCCGTCGCGCATGGATGCCGGGTCCTCCCCCAGGTGGAGGCACAGGTCGCCCAGGCCGACGTGGTCGAGCCGCCGCCGCAGGCCCTCCAGCGCGGAGCGCTCCTCGGAGCAGACCATGACGGTCCGCCCCTCGGACAGTGCTGCGACCACGGCGTTGGCCACGGTCTGGGTCGCGCCCGTCCCGGCGGGCGTGTCGAGGACGACGTGGGCGCCGCGGACGACCTCGTCGAGGACGAGCCGCTGGGAGCGGTCGGCGTCGAGTGCGTAGAGCTCCTGCGCCGGGTCGTCGGCGCGCGCGTGGTCCGGCCCCGGCGAGGTGAGCGGCACGTCCGCACCGGCCAGCGCGGCGACGACGTCGTGCGCGGCGAGCGCGTGCGCGTCGCCGGTGTAGGAGGTGACCAGCGGGAGCTTGGCCCACGGGAAGGTGCTCACCACCATCTGCGGGCCGATGGCGAAGCCCGCCATCTCGGTGCAGATGCTCTCCAGCGCCTGGTAGGTCATCCGCGGGTCGAAGCCGTGGCTCTGCGCGGACAGCCCGACGAGCATCGCCGGGTCCAGCTCCAGGTGCGCCTCGCTGCGCAGGTAGTGCTCGAGCACCGGGTTGAACACGACGTCCTCGTGCAGCTCGAGCAGGTAGTCGGAGTGGGCAGGGTCGGTCGGCGTGATCCGGCAGCTGCGCAGCAGGACGGGTGCGCGCGGGGGCACCGGGACGCGGTGCAGGGTCCAGGTGGCCAGGCCGATGCCGAGGAAGCCGGTCTCCAGGCCGTGCTCACGGCGCAGCTCGCCGACCTTGTCGCGGATCGCACCGATCCGGCGCCCGGCGTCCTGCAGCGCGACCTGCTCGCGGACCAGCTCGGAGAGCAGCGTCGGCCGTCCGGACAGCAGCTTGGCCACGCCTCCCGGGTGCGCCAGGTTGAGGTCGAAGGTGCCGGTCAGGGACGTCCGGTGCCACAGGAGCGTGTTGGGCCCGCCCAGCTCGGCCACCTCGTGGCGCCAGCCGGTGCGGGCACGCTGGACAGCCTCCGCGCGGGCGGTGTCCAGGGCGTGGGAGGAGCGGCGCGAGGTCACCGACTCAGGCTAACCACTCGACGACGCGCAACCGTGAAGGCGCCCAGCGCGAGCGCGGCGGCCGCCGCGGCCGCGCACAGCACTCCATACCCCCACAGGTCCATGACCACCCCGGCGAGCGCGCCGCCCACCGCGGCCGACAGGCCCATGACGAGGTCGGCGGCGCCCTGGACCGCCGCACGCTCGGCCACCGGGACCGAGCCGGCGATCGTGCCGGACCCGGCGACCATCGTGCAGGACCAGCCCAGTCCGAGGAGCACCAGCCCGACCGTCAGGCCGGCGGAGAAGCCGGCGGCCGAGAGCCCCGCGAGGAGGCAGGCCACCAGGAGCAGGACCACCCCGAGCAGGACCACCCGCGGCGCGCCGATCCGGTCGGTGAGCTGGCCGGCGACGGGCGAGAGGCCGTACATCCCCAGGATGTGCAGCGAGATGACCAGGCCGACGAGCTCGATCACCGCGTCGCCGTGGCGCATGTGCAGGGGCGTCATGACCATGACCGAGACCATGACGACGTGCCCCGTGCTGAGCGCGACGGTGCCCCACAGCGCCGCGGGCGTGCTCCTGATGAGGCGGAGCCCTCCGCTGACGTGGCCGCGGCGCGCCGCGACGGGCGCCCCGGCGGCGAGCGCCGGCGCGACCCTCCGCTCGAGCTCGCGCGACAGCAGCAGCGGGTCCGGACGCAGCACGACCTGCAGCAGCACCGCGGCCACCGCGAACCCGGCGAGCGAGAGCACCCAGGCGCCCGCGAGCGGCGCGACGCCGAGGCGCTCGGCGACCCACTTGCCCGGACCGACGAGGTTGGGGCCGAGCACGGAGCCGACGGTGGTCGCCCACACCACCCAGCTCAGCTGCCGCCCCCGCCGCTCCGGCGGGGCGAGGTCGGTGGCGGCGTAGCGGGCCTGGCTGTTGGCCGTGCTCGACGCCCCGAAGAGCGTGGTCCCGAGCAGCAGCAGCCAGAAGCTGCCGACGGTGGCGGCCGTGATCGCCAGCAGCGCGCCCACGGCACCGATCAGGTATGCGGCGACGAGCCCGGGACGCCGGCCCCGGGTAGCCATCAGGGTCGCGACCGGGACGGTGAAGAGCGCACCGCCGAGCACCTGGGTGGTGTTGGCCAGGCCGGACAGCGCGTCGCTGCCGCTCACCTCCGCGGCCACGATCGCCGCGACCGCGATGCCGCTGGCCACGCCGATGCCCCCCAGCGTCTGGCTGCCCATGAGGGTCAGCACGGTGCGGCCCTGGACGGCCGCGACGTCGAGCTCCTCGGTCGGGGGCAGCGCGGGCGTCACCCGGGCACTATCCCACGGGTCGTGCCCCCGGCAGGATTCGAACCTGCGACACCCGCTTTAGGAGAGCGACCTGGGCGGGGTCATGCCGCGCCGGGTCGGATGAACTCCGCATGTCTGGCGGCCTGCGCGGGTGCGGCATGGTGGCTGTCGGGGGCAGATCGCGGCTTGCCGGGCACCACTGAGGCACCAGCCGGGTGTCAGTGCCTTCAGGGGATCGATCCGCGGGGTCGGTCCCCTAACGGCGCAATCAACGCGACGCCCGGCCGGTGACCATGGCTACGGCGGGTCCGCTAGTCCCAGATGGCGCAGAGCGGCATCCTAATGTGGTGGGAGATCAGAACGCGGACTACTGGTGCCGGTGGTGCGCCGCTGGGGTCCGCCCACGCCATCAAGGCGTTCCGCCGCCGGTGCGGACCGCGCGGGCCCACCACCCGGAAGCCGCGGGAACCGGGATGCTGAGAGCGCCCGGGTGTGAGGCTTCACGGACGAGGCGCTCGCGCTGCTACGCGGCGTGGTGCAGGAACCCGGCACGAGGACGGAGTGACACAGGTGGGGACCATAGAGCTGTTCCAGGCGTTCGACAGCCGCATCACCGCTACCCGTGACGAGTGGCGGGCCGCAGTGGGGCGGTTGCTCGAGTGCGGGAACGCGCTGACGGCCCATTACTACCCCAGGTCATCCGGCGACCACCTGACCATCATCGGGTCGGCCGCCAAGGGCACCGCCGTCAAACCGATGGGCGACGCTGACGGGGTGTTCCACATGCCTTCGGGCACGTACCACCGCTTCGACGATTACGCGGGCAACGGCCAGTCCGCGCTGCTGCAGGAGGCTTCACCACCATCGAGCACCGACCCACCATCGCCGCCCAGCGCGACGACGCCCAC
>CAZONQ010000027.1:15960-23389 GCA_964581125.1 uncultured Ornithinimicrobium sp. | reverse complement strand
TGAGCATGAAGAGGTTGTCCTGGTACTCGCTGTGGATCGACCACTTGTTGTGCGGGGTGAGGTAGCGCACGCTCACCCCCAGCTCGCCCTCGTGGCCGACGGCCGGCTCGCCGAAGAGCTGGGTCATGTCCAGCGGCGGCCGGTAGGTCGGCAGCGACTCGCCCATCCGCATCATCCAGTCGTGGTCGAGGTAGAAGTGCTGGCGGCCCGTGAGGGTGTGGAAGGGCTTGAGGCGCTCGACGTTCTGGGTGAAGGGGCTGTAGCGCCGTCCGCCGGACTCGCTGCCGGACCACTCCGGGGAGGTGATGACCGGCGCCGGGGCCTTCTGGGTGTCGGCGAAGGTGATGACCTGGCCCTCGTGCTCGGCGGCGAGGTCGTGCATCTGGGTGCCCGTGCGCTTCTCGAGGTTCTTGAAGCCCTGCGTCGCCAGCGAGCCGTTGGTCGTGCCGGACAGGTGCAGGATCGCCTCGGCGCAGTGCACGTCGGTGTCCAGCCGGGGCTGACCGTCGGCGACGCCGCCGTGGACGGTGCCGTTGAGGCCGCGGAGCTTGTCCATCGCGTGCTTCGGGTCGTAGGCCACGCCCTTGGTGACCATGCCGACCTTCTCCAGGAGGGGGCCGATGGCGGTCATCTTGGCGTAGACCTGGGTGTAGTCCCGCTCCACCGGCACCAGCACCGGCATGGTCCTGCCCGGCACCGGCTCGACCTCCCCGGTCCGCCAGTCCTGGACGACGCCGTGCACGGTGGCCATCGCCTCCGGCGTGTCGTGCCACAGCGGCTTGGCGACGACGTCGGTGCGGGTGCCGAGGTGGTCGACGGCGAGCTCGGAGAACCTCTTGGCGATCGCCTTCCACGCCTCCCAGTCGGTCTTCGTCTGCCACGGCGGGGCGATCGCCGGGTTGAACGAGTTGACGTAGGGGTGCATGTCGGTGGTGTTGAGGTCGTGCTTCTCGTACCACGTCGCGGCGGGCAGGACGATGTCGGACAGCAGCGTGGAGCTGGTCATCCGGAAGTCGATCGTCATCAGCAGGTCGAGCTTGCCCTCCGGCGCCCGGTCGGCCCAGACGACCTCGCGGGGGCGCTGGTCCTCGCCGGCCTCCGGCGCGCGGACCGCGTTGGTGGTGCCGAGCAGGTGCTTGAGGAAGTACTCGTTGCCCTTGGCCGAGGAGCCGAAGAGGTTGGACCGCCACAGGGTGAGCACCCGCGGCCAGTTCTCCTCGTTCTCCGGGTCCTCGACCGCGAACCGCAGCCGGCCCTCCTTGAGCTGGCCGACCACATACTCCTTGACGTCCACCCCGACCTCGGCGGCCTCGTCGGCGAGCGCGAGCGAGGAGCGGTCGAACTGCGGATAGCTCGGCGTCCAGCCCAGCCGGACCGACTGCGCGAGGACGTCCATCATCGAGCGGCCCTCGAAGGCGCCCGTGCCGGCGCCGACGTCGTCGGTGCTGAAGGTGTCGTAGCGGTACTGGCTGGTGTTGACGTACCAGTAGGCGGTCTGGTTCATGTGCCGCGGCGGGCGGACCCAGTCGAGGGCGAAGGCCATCTGCTGGAAGCCCATGAGCGGGCGGACCTTCTCCTGGCCGACGTAGTGCGCCCAGCCGCCGCCGTTCCTGCCCTGGCAGCCGGTGATGGTGGTGAGCATGCACATCGCCCGGTAGATCTGGTCGGAGTGGTACCAGTGGTTGGTGCCGGCGCCCATGAGGATCATGCCGCGGCCGTTGCTGTCGATCGCGCTCTGCGCGAACTCGCGGGCGATGCGGGAGACCTGGTGGGCGGGCACCGAGGTGATCTCCTCGGCCCAGGCGGGCGTGGCCGGGACGGACGGGTCCTCGTAGCCCTCGGGCCACACGCCGGGCAGGCCCGGCCGGGCCACGCCGTAGTGGGCCAGCATGAGGTCGAGCACCGTGGTGACGAGGCGTCCGCCGACCCGCCGGACCGGCACGCCGCGCCGCTCGTAGGCGACCCTGGAGCCGAGGTCGAAGCGCGGCAGCTCCAGCTCGACGGTCTCGCCGGTGTCGCCGTAGAGCGACAGCACCGGGTCGACGTCGCCGAGGTCGAGGTTCCACCGGCCCTCGCCCTCGGGGCCGAAGCGGTGGCCGATCGAGCCCTGCGGGATCGCGACGTCGTCGGTGGCCGCGTCGAGGACCGCCGGCTTCCACATGGCGTTCTCGGAGGTGGACTCCGGGTGGCCCTCGAGGTCGCCGGCGACGACGAACTTGCCGGGGCGGTAGAGGCCGTCCCCGACCTCGTCCAGGGCGACGAGGTAGGGCAGGTCGGTGAAGCGCTTGGTGTAGTCCGCGAAGTAGTCGGTCTCGCGGTCGACGAAGAACTCCTTGAGGATGACGTGGCCCATGCCCATCGCGAGCGCGGCGTCGGTGCCGGGCGCGGGCGCCACCCACTCGTCGGCGAACTTGACGTTCTCGGCGTAGTCCGGCGCGACCGCGATCACCTTCTGCCCGCGGTAGCGCGCCTCGGTCATCCAGTGGGCGTCCGGGGTGCGGGTCAGCGGGACGTTGGAGCCCCACATGATCAGGTATGCGGCGTCCCACCAGTCGCCGGACTCCGGCACGTCGGTCTGGTCGCCCCACATCTGCGGGGAGGCGTTGGGCAGGTCGGCGTACCAGTCGTAGAAGGAGAGCATCGGGGCGCCGATGAGCTCGTTGAAGCGCGCGCCGGAGGCATAGCTGACCTGGGACATCGCGGGGATGGGCGAGAAGCCGGCGATGCGGTCCGGGCCGAAGCGCTTGATCGTGTAGACGTGGGCGGCGGCGATCATCTCGACCGTCTCCTCCCAGGTGGAGCGGACGAGGCCGCCCTTGCCGCGGGCGGCCTTGTAGGTCCGGGCCTTCTCCTCGTCCTGGACGATGCTGGCCCAGGCCACGACGGGGTCGTGGTAGTGCGCCTTGGCCTCGCGGTAGAGCTGGAGCAGGGTGCCGCGCACGTAGGGGTAGCGGACCCGGGTGGGGCTGTAGGTGTACCAGGAGAAGGCCGCGCCGCGGGGGCAGCCGCGGGGTTCGTACTCCGGGCGGTCGGCGCCGGTCGAGGGGTAGTCGGTCTGCTGCGCCTCCCAGGTGATGATCCCGTCCTTGACGTAGACCTTCCAGGAGCACGAGCCGGTGCAGTTGACGCCGTGGGTGGAGCGGACGACCTTGTCGTGGCTCCAGCGGTCGCGGTAGAAGGCGTCGCCGCTGCGGCCCCCCTTGAGCGAGATTGTGCGCTGGTCCTGCGAGACGGTGCCCCGCGTGAAGTAGCGGCGGGTCCCGACGAGCGCCGAGCTCAGGGGGCCGTCGAAGCCGGCCGGTCGCTCCTGGATGTCGGTCATGGGCTTGCTCTCCTCTGGTCGTCGGGCAGGTAGAGCCGGGCCCGGCACAGGTCGGGCCCGACGAAGGGTTCGAGGCTCACCCGCGCGTCGGCCTCGCCGACGGCGGTGAGCGCGCCCCGCAGCAGCCCGCGGTGCACGCCGCAGACGACGTCGGGGTGGCTGCGTGCCAGGTCGAGGAAGGGGCAGGCGCGCAGGTTGACGTCGACCGCGGTGCCGTCCTCCAGCGGCTCCGGGTCGGGGGTGTAGCCCCACTCGCCGAGCAGCGCGATGACCTGGTCCACCTTGGCGTCGCGGCCCCCGCCCGCGACCCCGTCCACGGCCCCGTCGCCCCCGTCTCCCCCGCGCTCCTCCCGGACCGCCTCGGCGCGGCGCAGCGCCCAGGCCTCGCCGGCCTCCTCGGGGGTGAGCCGCTCGCTCTCGTCCTCGGCGAGGGTGGAGGCGAGCAGCCCGGCGAGCACCTCGAAGGGTTTGGTGCCGGCCGCCCGCGCGCTGTCGCCGAGGCTCTCCTCGCGCAGGACGTACTTCTTGCTGGGGCGCCCGACGCCCCCGCTGCGGACGAAGTGGGCGCCGAGGATCCCGGCGGCGACGAGCTGGTCGACGTGGAAGCGGATCGTCGTGGTGTGCAGGCCGAGCCGCTCCCCCAGCTCGGCGGCCGTGAGGCCGACGGGGCGGGCCTCCCGGTCGAGCGCGGCGAGCTCGTCGACGACCTGGCGGCGCACCGGTGACCCGAGGAGTCCGACCCCGGGGGTCCCGTCGGTCCTCTCAGCACTGGCGCTGGTCACGATGCACCTCCTAGTAATCCTCCCATCCTGCCACGGATTCAGGCCTGGCGGGCCAGCTCCTTGCGGAAGCCGACGAGGGTGAAGAGGCCTCCGGCGACCGCCACCGCGGCCAGCAGGAGCAGGCCGTAGGTGTAGGTGCCGTAGGTGTCGTAGAAGACGCCCATGAGCAGCGGCGGGACGAAGCCGCCCAGCCCGCCCGCGGCACCGACGACACCGGTGACGGCGCCCACGC
The DNA here is from genome assembly GCA_964581125.1 of uncultured Ornithinimicrobium sp. GTDB lineage: Bacteria > Actinomycetota > Actinomycetes > Actinomycetales > Dermatophilaceae > Ornithinicoccus. The sequence goes on along the minus strand of CAZONQ010000027.1, from coordinate 19,053 downwards.
GGGACGGCTCGACGAGCGCGGCGACCAGGGCGAAGACGGCGCCCGCGCCGGCCCCGAGCCCGGCGGCCATGGCGAGGAAGGCGACCGTGCCGACCGGCTCCAGGGCCACCGGGTAGGTGTTGTCGCCGACGATGACGGTGGTGCCGGCCCCGACGAGCGCGGCGAGCAGGGCGAAGAGGCCGGTCGCCACGAGGAGGCTGGCCAGGACGAGGGTCTTGGAGAAGCGGTCGCACAGCCAGCCGCCGACCGGCCGGGCGATGACGGAGACCACGACGAAGCCGGCCATCCGCAGCGCGCCGTCGCCCTTCTCCATGCCGAAGTTGTTGACCAGGTAGGTGGGCAGGTAGACGCTGAACGCGACGAAGCCGCCGAAGGCGATGGCGTAGAGGGCGGCGAGCTTGAGCGCGACCGGCTGGGCGAGGGTCCGCATCGCCGAGGTCAGCCAGTTGGGGCGGTCCCCGCCGGCGGTGCGGCCCGGCGGCACGCGCAGGACGAACCAGGCCGCCACGGCATACACCGCGAGCAGGACGGCGACGAGCACGAAGGGGGCGGGGCGGCCGAAGGCGTTGGAGAGCTGGAGCGTGGTGAAGGCGGCGATCGCGGTGCCGCCGGTGCCCATGCCGAAGAGGCCGAGGGCCGCGCCGCGCCTGGCCGGCGGGTGCCAGGCGTTGACGAAGGGCACGCCGACGGCGAAGGAGGTGCCGCCGATGCCGAGGAAGAAGCCCGCGACGAGCAGCACGGCGAGGCTGTCGCCGAAGAAGCCCAGCACGAGGACCGGCAGGATCGTCAGCAGCGCGACCGCGGGGAACATCACCTTGGCGCCGAACCGGTCGGTGAGCGCGCCGGCGGGGATGCGGCCGAGGGAGCCCACGAGGACCGGCGTGGCGACGACGAGGGACTGCTCCAGCGAGGTGAGGCCGAGCTCGTCGCGCAGCGTCACCGCGAGCGGCGAGAGCAGCGCCCACGCCCAGAAGCAGACGGCGAAGCCGATCGTCGCCATGACGAGCATGACGCGCGCTGTCGCGGGGTCGGGCTCGGTGGTCTCCGTGCGGACACCCAGGTCGGGGGCGGTCGGTTCGCTCATGGTCGTCTCCGGGTGTGGTCGGGGATCGGCCCCAGATGGGATGATTCTCAGGAGACCAGCATAGAGTACGACGTGTTGTAGTGGCGACGTCAGAACACTCCGTTGTTTCGTCTATATTGGATGGGTCCACCGACCGACGACCCAGCCGGGAAGGATCCCCTCATGAGCGAGGCCACCACCGGGCGCACCGAGCTGCCCATCACCGAGAAGAGCAGCTGCGGCTGCGGCGAGCACGACGCCGACGTCCCCGCCCTCGACGCGCGGGTCATCCCGCACGCGATCCGGCACGCCACGATCTTCGGCGCGCTCTCCGGGCTGCGCGCCGGGCAGCAGATGGACCTGGTCGCGCCGCACGACCCGCTGCCCCTCCTCGGCCAGATCCGGCAGCTGCACGGCGACGCCGTGAGCTGGGACTACGTCGAGCGTGGTCCCGAGGCCTGGACCCTGCGCTTCACCCGGCACGCCTGAGCCGTGTGCACCTACTGCGGCTGCGAGTCGATCGAGGTCATCGGCCGCTTCATGGCCGAGCACACGGAGATCGTCAACGCCGCAGGGGTGCTCCGCCGCGCCTGCGCGGAGGGCGACCCCGCGCAGGTCGTGGCGGCGGCAGAGCGGGTGGAGGGCCTCCTCCACCCGCACACGCGGGCCGAGGAGGTCGGGCTCTTCACCGTCATGCGGCGGCAGGAGGAGTTCACCGACCACATCGACAGCCTCTGCGCCGAGCACACCACCCTCGACGAGCAGCTCGAGGCCATCAAGGCCGGCGACCACCAGCTGGTCGACACCTTCCTGCACGACCTCCGGCACCACATCGAGCGCGAGGACAACGGGCTCTTCCCCGCGTCGGCGATCGCGCTCGACAGCCCCGACTGGGGCGAGGTCGACGAGCTGACGCCCGCTGCGCCCGAGCCGTGACGGCCCCGGCCCGCTCCCCGCGCCTCGCGCCCCTCCTGCTGCTGCCGGGCGGGATCGCGCTCCTCGCGGGGCTGGACGCGGCCCTCACGCTCGCCGGCGTGCCCTCCCCGGTGGGCAGCCCGCGGCTGGCCGTGCTCCACGGGCCGCTCATGGTCCTGGGCTTCCTCGGCACCGTCATCGCCCTCGAGCGCGCCGTCGCGCTGCGCGAGGCGTGGGCGCTGCTCTCCCCCGGCCTCCTCGGCCTCGGCGCCCTCGCGCTCGTCGCCCTGCCCGAGCCGCTGCTCGGCCGCCTGGTCCTCGCGCAGGGGATGCTCCTGCTCGTGGTCGTCTACGCCGCGCTGTGGCGCCGCAACAGCGACCCCCTCGTCGGGGTGCAGGCGCTCGGCGCCGTCCTGGCGACCGCCGCCGCCCTGCTCCTGACCCGGCTCGACGTCGCGCAGGTCGTGCCGATGCTCGTCGGCTTCGTCGTGCTCACCATCGGCGCCGAGCGCGTCGAGCTCGCGCGCCTGGCCATGCCGGCCGACGCGCAGCTGCGGCTCACCGGCTTCGCCGTCGCGCTCACCGCGGCCACCCTCGCCGCCGTCCTCTGGCCGGTCACCGGCGGCCGCCTGCTCGGCGCGGCCGTCCTCGCCCTCACGCTCTGGCTGGTCCGTCACGACGTCGCGCGCCGGCTGGTCCGGTCGACCGGGCTGCCCCGCTTCGCCGCCGCGGCGCTGCTCGCCGGCTACGCCTGGCTCGTCGTCGCCGGCCTGGGGCTGCTGCTGCTCGGCTCGCCGGCCACCTCGGAGGCCGGCTACGACGTCGTCGTCCACGCCACCTTCCTCGGCTTCGCGATGTCGATGATCCTGGCGCACGCGCCGGTGATCCTGCCCGCGGTGCTGCGCGTCCGGCTGCCCTACCACGTCTGGATGTGGGTGCCGCTCGTGCTGCTGCACGCCACCCTGCTCGGCCGTGTCCTCACCGTCGCCGCCGACGTGCGCGCCGGCTGGGAGGCCGCCCTCGTCGGCAACGTCGCCGCCGTCCTGCTCTTCGTCCTGGTCTCGGTGCTCACCGTGGTCGTCGCCGGCCGCCGCGCCCCGAGCCGCGCCCCGAGC
>CAZONQ010000027.1:11162-15860 GCA_964581125.1 uncultured Ornithinimicrobium sp. | reverse complement strand
GCACCCCGAGCGGCAGCACCGCCCCCTCGCCCCCGCCGACCGCCCTCTCACCCACCACCTCGGAGGACCGTGCCTGACATGTCCGACCGTCCAGCCGCCCCTCCCGCCGCGGGCGCCCCGACGGGCCGCCCCGCCACCGGAGGTCGTTCGACCCGGGGCCGGTGGCCGCTGCGCGACTACCCCGGCCTGCTGTGGATGGTGCTCGCCGTCGTCGTCACCTTCACGCACCCCTTCGTGCCGGACTCGCGCTGGCTCATGGTCCACCTGGTGCTGCTCGGCGCGCTGACCCACTCGATCATGGTGTGGAGCACGCACTTCACCCAGGCGCTGCTCAAGACCCAGCCGGGGCTCGACGACCGCCGGGTCCAGAGCCGCCGCCTCGTCCTGCTCCTCCTCGGCACCGTCGTCACGCTCGTCGGGGTGCCGACCGCGCAGTGGTGGGTCACGGTCGCCGGCGCCTCGCTCGTCACCGTCGCCGTCGTCTGGCACGGCGTGCAGCTCTTCCGCCGGCTCCGGGCCGCGCTGCCGGGCCGCTTCCGGGTGACGATCCGCTACTACCTCGCCGCCGCCGTCTGCCTGCCGGTCGGCGCGGCGCTCGGCGCGACCCTCGCGCTCGGCCTCGACGACGCCACGCACGGCCGGATGCTGCTGGCGCACATCACCGTCAACGTCCTCGGCTGGGTCGGCCTCACCGTCACCGGCACGCTGCTCACCCTGTGGCCGACGATGCTGCGCACGCCCATGGGCGCCAGGGCCGAGAGGCGCGCCGAGCAGGCCCTGCCCGGGCTGGCCGGGGCGATCGTGCTGCTCGTCGTCGGCGCGCTCGCCGACCTGCGCTGGGTCACCGTCGCCGCCCTCGCGGTCTATGCCGTCTCGCTCCTGTGGTGGGGCTCGGCCGTCCTCGCGCCGGTGCGCACCAAGCTGCCCCGCGAGTTCGCCCCCGCCTCGGTCGGCCTGTCCCTCCTGTGGTGGCTGGCCGGCATCGTCGTGGTGCTCGTGCGGCTGGCGACGACGCAGACCTGGGCCGAGTTCGCCGACGGCTTCGGCACGACCAGCGCGGTCCTCGTCGTCGGCTTCGCCGCCCAGCTGCTGCCGGGCGCCCTGTCCTACCTCATGCCCTCGGTCCTCGGCGGCGGCAAGACCGTCGTGCGCGCCGGGGCGCGGTGGTTCGACCGGTGGGCCACCACCCGCCTGGTGGTGGTCAACGGTGGCCTGCTGCTCTGCCTGCTGCCGGTGCCCAGCATCGTGCGCGTCATCCTCTCGGTCCTCGTCGTCCTGGCCCTGGCCGCCTTCATCCCGCTCATGCTCGGCGGCGTCCGGGCCGCGGTGCGCGCCAAGCGCGAGGTCGAGACGGCGCGGGCGCGCGGCGAGCGCCCCGCGGGCGCCACGCCCACGCCGGGCCTGGCCCACGGCGAGCCCGACCGGCTCCCCTCGATCTGGTCGGTCGGCCAGCTCGTGGCCGCCGCCTCGGCCCTGGTGCTCGCGGTGTCCGTCGGCGTCGCCCTCGACCCTGCCGCCGCGGGGCTCTCCGGCGCCGGCGGCGGGGGGACCTCCGCCGCCGCGGTGGAGCCCACCGGCAACACCACCACGGTCAGGGTCGAGGCGGTCGACATGCGCTTCGAGCCCTCCAGCATCGAGGTGCCCGCCGGCGACCGCCTCGTCATCGAGCTGACCAACACCGACCCGACCAACGTGCACGACCTGCAGCTCATGGGCGAGCGCACCCCGCGGCTGAGCACCGGCGAGAGCGCCACCCTCGACCTCGGTGTCGTCGGCGGGTCCGCCCAGGGCTGGTGCACGATCGTCGGCCACCGGCAGATGGGCATGGTCCTCGACGTCGTCGTCACCGGCGGGACCACCGCGGAGGACGGCACGCAGACCGGCGACCACGGCGCCCACGAGAGCGCGGGGAGCGGCGGCGAGACCGCATACCCTCCGGTCACCATCGACCCCGAGGCCTCGGTGACCGAGCCCGTCGACCCGGCCCTGGCGCCGCTGACCACGCAGGGCGGCACCGTGCACCGGCTCACGCTCACGGCGACAGAGGAGGAGCTGGAGATCGCGCCGGGGGTCACCCAGACGCGGTGGACGTTCAACGGCCAGGTGCCGGGGCCGACGCTGCGCGGCCGGGTCGGCGACGTCTTCGAGATCACGCTCGTCAACGACGGCACCATGGGCCACTCGATCGACTTCCACGCCGGTGCGCTGGCACCCGACGAGCCGATGCGGACGATCCCGCCGGGCGAGTCGCTCGTCTACCGGTTCACCGCCGAGCGGGCCGGCATCTGGATGTACCACTGCTCCACGATGCCGATGTCCAGCCACATCGCCGCGGGCATGCACGGCGCCGTCATCATCGAGCCCGAGGAGGGGCTGCCCGAGGTCGACCGGGAGTACGTCCTCGTCCAGTCCGAGGTCTACCTGGCCCCCGGCACCGGGCAGGGCGAGGAGCCGGCGACCGACCTGGACGTGCAGGCGCTGACCGCCGAGCGCCCGACCTTCGTGGTGCTCAACGGCATCGCCAACCAGTACGACGAGCACATGCTCGAGGCCAGGGTCGGCGAGCGGGTGCGCTTCTGGGTGCTCGACGCCGGGCCCAACCGGGCGACGTCCTTCCACATCGTGGGCGGGCAGTTCGACACGATGTACCTGGAGGGGGCCTGGACGCTCGGCGGCCCCGACGGTCCCGCGGAGGGCGCCGGCGGGCAGGCGCTGGGGCTGCAGGCCGCCCAGGGCGGCTTCGTCGAGATGACGTTCCCGGAGGCCGGGCACTACCCGGTCGTGTCGCACGTCATGATCGACGCGGAGCGCGGGGCGCACGGCTTCGTGCACGTGACCGAGTGACGCGGGCGTCCGGTCGGGCGTAGCCTCGGTCCGACCGGACGGAGGGACCACGACCGCAGAGGGTCCCGCGGGCGGGCGCCGGCCCGACCGCCGGATCGAGCGGGTCGCCGCCGGACGCGGCGTCGGCCGCTGACCCGGCACGGACCGTCAGACCGCGACGAACCCGCCGTCCTCGGCCCGCCGCAGCACCCCGCTGCCGAGCAGCCGGTCGTAGAGCGGGTGGTCGGGCACCCTCCCCCACCGCGTCCGCCAGGTGGCCGCGTGCCGCAGCGCGACGCGCTGCTCGTGCACCGGGTCCGGCGCGGGGACGGGCTGGCGGTATGCCGTGGCGCCACCGACCCAGACCAGCGCGCCCCCGTCGCGGGCCACCTTGGCGGCGAAGTCCGCGTCCTCGAGGCCGTGGCCGGTGTAGTCGCCGCAGAACCCGCCGGCGCGGACCCAGTCCTCGGCGCTCATCGCGAAGGCCTCGCCGCTGAAGAGCTCCCACCGGGGCTCGGCCTGGAGCTGCCCCGGACCGAGCGGCGGGACGAAGGGGTTGGGCTCGGCCAGGCCGTCGAGCTGGCCGACCGGGTAGCCGACGCCGTCCTCCCCGGACGGCGGCAGGTGGTGGAACGGCCCGGTCCAGACCACCGGCCCCTCGGGGCGGTCCTCGAGGGGGCCGGTCACCGCCTCGGCGTAGCGCTCGAGGGTCCGGCTGCCCGGGATGACGTCGCCGCCGAGGAAGACCAGCACCTCGGCGCCCTCCTCGACCGCGGTCCGGGCCGCGGCGTTGCGGGCGGCGGCGAGCGGCAGGGCCCGACGGTCGGAGGGGACGGGCTGGACGACGGTGCGCCAGCGGTCTGTGCCGAGCGGGAGGCGGCCCCGCGTCAGGTCCCGGTCCCCCATCGAGACCACGCAGTGCAGCATCGGCGCGAGGGAGCCGACCGACAGGCCGTCGACCTGCGCGAGCAGGTGGTCGTGACGGCCCTTGGCCATGGAGAGGACAGCGACGCGCACGGGCACGTCACGAGCCTAGGGAGGCCCGCCGGGACCCACCACACCCCCAGGGGTGGACGCGGGGTGGGGCGCCCGGCCGCGGCTACGCTGCAGGCATGACATCTTCCCGCCGGGTGCGTGTCGCCATCGTCAACGACTACGAGGTGGTCGTCCGGGGCGTGCACGCCATGCTCGCCCCCTTCGAGGACCGCGTCGAGGTCGTCGAGCTCGACGTCCGGGTGCCTGTCGTCCAGGACGTCGACGTGACCCTCTTCGACAGCTTCGCGCGCGGCTGGGCGCAGGGCGCGGCGATCGAGCAGGTGCTGGCCAACCCCCGCGCCGGCCGGGTCGCGGTCTTCAGCTGGAACATGCACCCGGACCTCATCGCGGAGGCCCTCGAGCGCGGGTCGCACGGCTATCTCGACAAGAGCAGCGCGGCGGAGGACCTCGTCGACGCGGTGATGCGCATCGCCGGCGGCGAGGTCGTGGTCCACCCGGCGCAGGCTCCGGAGGACGCCGTGGAGGACCCGGACGCCAGCGTCGACTGGCCGGGCCGCGGGGAGGGCCTGTCGCCCCGCGAGGCCGAGATCGTCGCGCTCGTCGCGCAGGGGCTCACCAACGACGACGTCGCCCGCGCCACCTACCTGTCGATCAACACGGTCAAGACCTACATCCGCAGCGCCTACCGCAAGATGGGCGTCACCCGGCGGTCGCAGGCCGTGCGCTGGGCGATGGAGCACGGTCTGTCCAAGGACCGGGGCGGGACACCGAGCCGGAGGACGCGGCCCGCGGCTGAGGGTCCGCGTCGCCCGGCCCGCGAGGTAGGACGGCTCAGGCCTTGAGGTAGACGACGGCTCAGGCCGGGAGGTAGACGACGGC
>CAZONQ010000027.1:5815-11062 GCA_964581125.1 uncultured Ornithinimicrobium sp. | reverse complement strand
GAGGTAGACGACGGCTCAGGCCGGGAGGTAGACGACGGCCGAGTACGGGCCGAGGTCGAGCACCGAGCGACCGTCGGTGGCGTCCAGGTCCGGCGTGGGGTGGTCGCCGAAGAGCTGGCTGTAGCGCCGCGCGTCGCTGTTGAAGCGGACCTTCCAGTAGCCGCCGGGCAGCTCGACCTCGCGCCGCACGGGCTCGCGCGTGAGGTTGAGCGCGACGAGGACGTGCTGGTCGTCGCCCGTGGAGCGGACGTAGGCGATGACGTTGGCGTCGTCGTCGAGGGTGACGAGGGTGGTGTGCGGGCCGCGCAGCCCGGCCGTGTCCCCGTCGAGGTTGCGGCGCATCGAGATGAGGTCGCGGAACATCTGCGTGATGTCGCGGAAGGCCCACGCCCGGTCCCAGTCGAGCGGCACGGTGTCGCGGAACCACTCGTCCTCGAGGAACTCCTGCCCCTGGAAGAGCATCGGGATCCCCGGGGCGGTGAGCACGAGGGCGGCGCCGAGGGTGGCCCGCTTCTGGGCGTCCCAGCCGCTGGGGTTGTCGCCCCGCACCTCGGAGGTGATGCGGGCCTTGCCGTTGGCGACCTCGTCGTGGGACTCGGTGTAGACCACCCGGTCGAAGGCGTGGTGGTGCTGGTGCACGACCGCCTGCGCCACCGCCGGGATCGAGCGGTGCTCGTCCGCCGGCGTGATGAGCGCCTCGCGCACCGGGTGCACGAAGCGGGCGTCCCACTGCGCGTGCATCGCCGCGCCGCCCTGCTCCGTCGAGGTGACGGCGGGTTCGTCGTGGAGGTCCTCGGCGATCACGATCCGGCCGGGGAACTCCTGGCGCACCGTCTCCCCGATCTGGCGCATGACGGCCCAGCCCTCGGGGATCGCGCCGGAGAAGCCGTCCACGTAGCGCATGTAGGGCGTCATGTCGAGCCGCAGCCCGTCGACGTGGTAGTCGCGCAGCCACATCCGGGCGTTGTCGACGATGAAGTCGCGCACCTCCTGGCGGCCGTAGTCCGGGCGGGTGTCGCCCCACGGCGTCGCCGAGCGGTGGTCGTTGTAGAAGTAGATCCCGCCCTTGCCGTTCTCGCCCCACCCGTCGAAGCGCCACAGCGCCAGGTCGCTGGGGCCGAAGTGGTTGTAGACGACGTCGACGATGACGGCGATCCCGTGCTTGTGGGCCTCCCGGACGAAGGTCTTCAGCGCGTCCGGGCCCCCGTAGGTGCTCTCCACGGAGAAGACGTGGGCCGGGTTGTAGCCCCAGGAGTAGTCGCCCGCGAACTCCATGAGCGGCATGAGCTCGACGGCGTTGACGCCCAGCCCGACGAGGTAGTCCATCCGCCCGGTGAGGTCGTGCAGGTCGGAGGGTCCGCCGTCGTCGCTCGGCATGAAGGAGCCGATGTGGGTCTCGTAGACGACGAGCTCGTGCTGCGGCGGCGTGACGAACTGCTCGTCCTGCCAGTCGAAGCGGGCGTCGTCGTAGAGGATCCCGTTGCCGACGGAGTTGGTCACCGCCCGCGCGCGCGGGTCGATCCGCAGGAAGCGGTCCTCCCCGACCGTGAGGAGGAGCTGGTACTCCTGGCCGTGCTGCGCTCCCGGCACCTCTCCATACCAGTGCCCTGCGCCCTCGTGCTCGAGGGCGTGCGCGGCGTCGTCCCACTCGTTGAAGTCGCCGACGACGTGCACGCCGTCGGCGTTCGGCGCCCACACGCGGAAGGCGAAGCCGCCCTCGATCGGGAAGGCGCCCATCCCGGGATGTGCCACGGTCGATCTCCTCACTGCCTCGGGTGTGCGCGGCCATGCTACGGGTCCGGGGGCCGCCGGAGCGCGCTCACCGGCTGCGCGTCATGGGCGTAGGGCAGAATTGCCCCTTGTGACCGCTCCTGCCGCCCCGCGCCGCCAGCTGGCGGACGTCGGCCCGCTGGAGCAGCTGCGCGCGGGCCGCCTGGCGCTGCGGCTCCCGCTGCTGCTCGTGGGCCTGTTCCTCTACGGCGCGTCGATGGCGCTGGTGCTGCGCAGCGTGCTGGGGCTCATCCCGTGGGACGTCCTGCACGTCGGTCTGCAGCGGCACGTCCCGCTCAGCTTCGGCACCGTGGTCATCCTCGTCTCCGTGCTGGTCCTGCTGCTGTGGGTGCCGCTGCGGCAGAAGCCCGGCCTCGGCACCGTCTGCAACGCCCTGCTCATCGGGCCGTCCGCGGACCTCGTGCTCGCCCTCGTGCCGGAGACCACCGCGCCGGGGTGGCGGATCCTCATGCTGCTGGCCGGCGTGGTCCTCAACGGCGCCGCCACCGGGATGTACATCGGCTCCCAGTTCGGCCCCGGACCCCGCGACGGGCTCATGACCGGCCTGGCCCGGGTCACCGGTCGCTCGATCCGGCTGGTGCGCACGGCGCTCGAGGTGGGCGTCGTGGCGGTGGGCTGGCTGCTCGGCGGGGTCGTCGGGCTCGGCACGCTCCTCTACGCCGTGGCGATCGGCCCGCTCACCCAGCTCTTCCTGCCGCTGTTCACCGTCGAGCTCAGGCCGGGCGGGCGCCGGTGAGCGGGGGGGGCGTCCGGGCCGGCTGGACCGTCACGGCGGTCCTGGCCTCGCTCGCCATGCTCGGCCCGTTCACGATCGACACCGTCTTCCCGGGCTTCCAGGCGATGGGGCAGGACCTCGACGCGAGCTCGACGGCGCTGCAGCAGGTGACGAGCGTCTACCTGCTGACCTTCGCGCTCATGAGCGTCCTCCACGGGCCGCTGTCCGACGCGCTCGGCCGCAAGCCGGTCATGCTCGGCGGCCTCGCGGGGTATGTCGTGGCCTCCGCCGCCTGCGCGCTCGCCCCCACGCTCGGCTGGCTGCTCGTCGGCCGTGCCGTCCAGGGGCTCTTCGCCGGCGGGGCGACGATCATCAGCCGGGCGGTGATCCGGGACCTCTACGCCGGCCCCGAGGCGCAGCGGCTGATGAGCCAGGTGATGATGATCTTCGCGATCGCGCCGGCGGTGGCGCCCGTCATCGGCGGGTGGCTGCTCCAGCTCGGCCCGTGGCGGGGGATCTTCTGGTTCGTCGGCCTCTACGGCACGATCGTGGCGCTCGTGACCGCGCGGGTGCTGCCGGAGACCCTGCCGAGGGAGGCCCGTCAGCCGCTGCGGGTCGGCGCGCTGCTGCGGGGGCTGTGGGAGGTGGCGCGGTCCTGGCGCTTCGAGCGGCTCGCCCTGGCGACGGCCTTCACCTTCAGCTCCTACATCTTCTACGTCCTCAGCGCCCCCATCGTCCTGGTCGACCTGCTCGGCAAGGGCGAGCAGGACTTCTGGATGCTCTTCGTGCCGCTCATCGGCGGCATGGTGGCCGGCTCCTGGATCACCGGCCGCGCGGCCGGCCGGGTGGACGCCGACACCCTCGTGGACCGCACGATCTGGCTCGTCCTCGCCGCCGTGACGCTCAACGTCGTCCTGGCGGCGACGCTCCCGACGCTGCCCTGGGTCGTCGTCGGGCCCTCGCTCATCGGCGTCGGGATCGGCATCGCCTTCCCGGTCCTGCAGCTGGCGCTGCTCGACCTCTTCCCCCACCACCGCGGCGCGGCCGCCTCGATGTCAGCCTTCTCGGTGCTCCTCTTCAACGCCGTCGTCGCCGGCGTCATCGCCCCGCTGGTGACCGCGAGCATCCTCACCACCGCCCTCGCCAGCGCCACCCTCGCCCTCCTCGGCGCCCTCCTGTGGTGGTGGCACCGCGCCGCCACCCGCCAGCCCACCAGCACCCTCCCCTGACCCCCCGCCCCCGACCGGGCGCACGCTCTGCACACCCCCACCCCACCTGCCCCCCGACCGGGCGCACGCTCTGCACACCCCCACCCCACCTGCCCCCTCCCGACCGAGCGCACGCTCTGCACACCCCCACCCCACCTGCCCCCTCCCGACCGGGCGCACGCTCTGCACACCCCCACCCCACCTGCCCCCCGACCGAGCGCACGCTCTGCACATCCCCGCCCTCCTGCTTCGGCGTGTCGTGCACAAGCGCATGGTGCACTGCGGCGTGTCGGTCGCTGGGACGACCATCCTGCACAAGCGCCGGACCGACCCTCGCCCGCGATCAGGAGGCCGTCGGCTCGCCGTAGAGCTGACCGTCGACCAGCACCGGCCCGTAGGTGCGGCCAACGTTGCGCAGCACGACCGTGCGGATCCGCTCGAGCGTCTGCTCGGGTCGCTGATAGATGGAGCGCGGCGTGATCCCGATGCAGATGACGTCGTGCTCGGGGTAGACGCCGTCACCCTCCACGGTCGCGCTCCACAGGTCCGTCCCGTCCTCGGCGTAGCCGCTGTGGAACTCCCGCGAGTGGACCTGCACGGCGACGCCCGCCTCGGGGAAGAATCCGTCCGGAGTGCCCAGCACCTCGCCCTCGGGGGTCCTCAGCGTCACGTTCTGCAGCATCGTCGGCAGCTCGGGAGCCTGGGCGACGAGGTCGCCGAAGGCTGCCTCCGGCATGCTCCACGCCCCCCGCGCGAAGACCTCTGCCGCCCGCCGGACCGGCGCCGTGCCCTTCCGCGGCGCCACGTCGAGCTCACCCTCCAGCCGCTCGCAGGTGGTGCGCCTCCTCTGGAGCGCCGAGAGCGTCAGCGCCTTGAGGTCGTCCGCCGGGATCGCCTCCAGGTTGGCAAGGTCGACCAGGGAGCGCTCGATGGAGGCGACCATGACGCACCCGAGGTGCAGGGCGACCCGAACCGGACGTGAGGTCCGGACCGTGCGCACCCTGCCGTCCTGGCGACCGCGTGCCGTGACCGGCACCAGGAAGATGGCTTCCTCGGTGTCGGCCTGCTCGAAGCCGTGCCGGTGCAGGGCGAGGCTCGCGGTCAGCACGGCGTGGGGACCGGCCCACAGGGCGGCCGCGGCGAGACGCGTCTCGGCGTCCAGCGGACCCCGGTGCGACGCGAAGACCCCAGGTCGCACCTGCTGCCAGTCACGCTTCGCGGCGTGCCTCACCGCAGCTCTGGTGAAGCCGGCGGCCGTCAGCTGCGCCCGGGTGGCGAGCCCGAACTGTCCGTCGATCTGGGGGAAGGCAGGTGTCCGCATGCCGGCACCATCACGCGCCACGCAGGTGGGGCGCCACGGCCGGGACCGGGTCTGTGGACGGCGAGGGCTCCCCGCCGGGGCTGTGGACAACGTCGGACCGGCTGGCCGGCCATGTGCAGGATGGTCGTCACAGCGACCGACACGCCGCAGTGCACCTCGCTGTTGTGCACGACACGCCGGGCGATCACCCTGCTGCGGACTCCGCTGGAGCG
>CAZONQ010000027.1:4217-5715 GCA_964581125.1 uncultured Ornithinimicrobium sp. | reverse complement strand
GGTGAGCACGTCGTGCTCACGCATCGGTGTCCGCCGCCGCAGCGTCCGACCCGTGCGGGCCGTGAGCCAGCCACCCACGAGCGCCGGCGCCAGGGCCAGCGAGGCCGCGCGGACGCCGTCGTGCACGGCCCAGTCCAGGGCCTCCCCGGCGACCGCCTCGTGGGTGCGCCACCCGGCCACGGATCCCACGACTGCCACGGCTGCGAGGCTGGCCACCGCCCACGACGACCACCACGCGGCACGGTCGCCCCGCACCGACGGCTGCACCAGCGCGTTGACGACCCCTCCCGGCAGCCCGGCGACACCTCCGATCGTCGCCCCCAGGAGCGCACCGTAGACGGGCACGCCGACGACCAGCCCGAGCCACTCGAAGACCCGCCCCTCCGCCTCCGTCAGGGCGCCGACCACGACCCACAGGGCCACCAGCAGTCCCGTCGCAGCGCCGACTGCGACGCCCCAGCCGAGCCCGGCCGCGGCATACCTCCACTCCGTGCGTCTCCGCCCGACCTGCCCCGCCTGAGTCATCGCACGACCTCCCTGAGCTGTCCGTCCACCCGCCTGGTCCAGCCGCGCCCGTCGAGGTGCTCCAGGAGCGGCACCGCGACCCTGCGGGTGGTGCCGAGCGCCTGGCGGGCCGCGCTCAGCGTGAACGGCTGCTCGAGCGCGGCGAGCTCCCGCATGGCGCGCGCGGGGGCGTCGGGGAGGAGGACGATGTCGTCGGCCAGGCGCACCAGCCGTCCCAGACGGGCGGCCGCCGCGAGCTCGCGCTGCCCCAGGCCGAGCTCCGCCAGGTCGTCCCGCTCGGGGGCGACGAACGGCGACTCGCGCAGCCTCGCCTCGAGCTCCGCCACGGCGGGCTCGGCCGGGCCCAGCCCGCCGGCCGAGCGCGGACGCACCCGGCCGTCGACGAGCACCAGCCCGGCAGCCTGGACGACGGCGCGCACGAGCGGCCCGGCGGCCGCGGGCGCGTGGGGAGGCAGCTCGAGGAGGTGGGGAGGCAGCTCGAGGAGGTGGGCCACCTCGGCGACGGTCGGTCCCTCGCTCAGCGGGTGCTGCTCGTGGTGGGCCCTCACGACCTCGGCGGCGCGGGCCGCCCACCGTGCCAGCGCCTCCTCGTCGACCCACCAGTCACCCGCCCTGGCGCCGGTGCCCGGCTGGCCGAGCCCCGTCCGCGCGAGCACCGACGGGTGCTCGGCGGCCCTGGACCGCAGCCGGACGTCGGCGAGGTCGACGGCCCCCTCGAGCGCCTCGGCCCGCCGACGCGCGGCACCCCGTCTGCGCAGCGGCAGCGGGTCGACGTCGACGACCCTGACCGCCCAGATCCGGCGGCTGCCCGGGTCGCGCAGCAGCGCACGGTCACCGACGTGCCACGGCAGGCCCACCCGCAGGGTCAACCTGGCGTGGTGGGCACCGAGCGGACGACAGCGCACGGGCTGGTCAGCCGTGCCGGCGTGCAGCACCAGGTGCTCGGGCAGGGCACGCTCCCGGTCGCCGGCGG
>CAZONQ010000027.1:0-4117 GCA_964581125.1 uncultured Ornithinimicrobium sp. | reverse complement strand
CGGACGCGCACCGTCGAGCGGGCCCTCGACCGCCACGTCCACCACGTCCGCCACCGCGAAGGCGTCCGGCGTCAGCAGCACGCAGCCGCGCCCTGCCTCGTCCGCCTCGACCCGCCGCAGGTTGACCGCGACGCGCGACACCGGCCCGACCTCGGCGCGCTCGACGTCGGCGCTGTGCAGGCCCCGCACGACCACCTCGCGCACCCCCTCGCCGCCGCCCACGAGCACCACCCTGTCCCCGGTATGCAGCGTGCCCGCCCCCAGCGTCCCGGTCACCACCGTGCCCGCTCCCTGCACGGTGAACGACCGGTCGCACCACAGCCGCACCGGCGCGGCGGGGTCCGGCTCCGGCAGCCGGGCCACGAGGTCGTCGAGCGCCGAGCGCAGCCCGCCCATCCCGTCACCGGTCCGCGCCGAGACCTCCACGGCCGGCACCTCGAGGCCGCCCTCGGCCAGCCTGCGCAGCGCCTCGGCCCGCACCGCCTCCCGCCGCGCACCGTCCGCGAGGTCGGACCGGGTGAGCACCAGCAGCCCGTCCCGGATGCCGAGCGCTCGCAGCGCCGCGAGGTGCTCCGTGCCCTGCGCCTGCCAGCCCTGGTCGGCGGCCACGACGAAGACGACCGCCGGCGCCGGACCCAGCCCCGCCAGGGTCGTGCCGACGAAGCGGCGGTGCCCGGGCACGTCGACGAAGGCCACGTCCGCCCCGCTCGCCAGCCGCGTCCACGCGAAGCCCAGCTCGATCGTCAGGCCCCGCGCCTTCTCCGCGGCGAGCCGGTCCGGGTCGCGGCCGGTCAGCGCCCGGACCAGCGTCGACTTGCCGTGGTCGACGTGACCGGCCGTCGCGAGCACCCGTCTCACGGCTCCTCCAGCGCCGCGCGCAGCGCACGCTCCACGTCGGCGTCCCGCTCGACGGGGACGCAGCGCAGGTCCACCAGGCCCCGTCCGTCCTCCACCCGGGCGAGCACCGCCGGGACGTCCCCGCGAGGACGGCGCAGCCGCGCGACCACCTCCGCCGGCACCTCGACCGCCCACCCGGGCAGCGGCACACCCGGCGCACCCCCGCCGCCCACCCGGCCGCTCACCGGCACGACCTCGCGGCCGAGCGCCGAGGCCAGCCGCTCGACCCGCGGGCGCAGGTCGTCCGCGGTCAGGTGCACCGCGTCGCGCACCGGCGTGGACGGCGCGCGCACGCTCGCCTCGAGGGCGGCCAGGGTCAGCTTGTCGACGCGCAGCGCCCGGGCCAGCGGGTGCCTGCGCAGGACCCGCACCGCGTCCTCGTCGCCGAGCACCAGCCCCGCCTGCGGCCCCCCGAGCAGCTTGTCGCCGCTGGCGGTCACCACCGTGGCGCCCGCCCGCAGCGCGGTCGTCGCGTCCGGCTCGTCGGGCAGCGCCGGGTCGGGCACCAGGAGCCCGGACCCGATGTCCGCGACGAGGGGTATGCGGCTCCCGTCCGGCCGGCGCAGGTCGGCCAGCTCGGCGAGGCCGGCCTGGGAGACGAAGCCCTCGACGCGGAAGTTGCTCGGGTGCACCTTGAGCACGCAGCCGGTCCCCGGCCCGACGGCCGAGGCGTAGTCGTCCAGGTGCGTGCGGTTGGTCGTCCCCACCTCCCGCAGCCGCGCACCCGTGGACGCCACGAGGTCGGGCAGGCGGAAGCCGTCGCCGATCTCGACCATCTCGCCGCGGGAGACCACGACCTCGCGGCCTGCCGCCAGCGCGGTCGTGGCGAGCACGAGCGCCGCGGCGCCGTTGTTGACGACGAGGGCGTCCCCGGCCGGCGGGACGGACTCGAGGAGCGCCGCCCGCGCGCCGGCACCCCTCGGGCCGCGCTCCCCGGTGACCAGGTCGAGCTCGACGTCGCAGTAGCCCGCCGCGTCCACCAGCGCCTCCACGGCACCCCGCGACAGCGGTGCGCGCCCGACGTTGGTGTGGACGACGACGCCGGTGGCGTTGAGCACCGGCGTGAGCGAGGAGGCCCGCCGGGGCAGCGCCGCCAGCGCGGCGTCCGCGACCTCGTCCGGGCGGATCTCGCCCCGCCGCGCCCGGGCCTGGGCGGCGGTCACGGCCGACCGCACGGCGGTCCGGCCCAGGCGCTCGGCGGCCGCGGCGAGCGGTGGGCCGGCGAGCAGCGCGTCCGTGCGCGGGATCGCCCGGCGCGGGTCGTCCTGGCTCACCTGGCTCCTCCTCCTCAAGCGGCCCGCGGGCGCCGCCCGACGTGTGGCGGAGGCGGACGGGAATCGAACCCGCCAGACCGAGGTGCTCGGCCTCACCGGTGTTGAAGACCGGGGGGCCCACCAGGAACCCTGACGCCTCCAGGGCCAGCGTAGAGGCCTGCGCCTACCCTGGGCGCATGGAGCCCGTCCGACTCACCCAGCTCGCCCGTGGCGGGGGCTGCGCGTGCAAGATCCCCGCCGGCGAGCTGGAGCAGCTGGTGGCCGGCCTGCGCGGCCCGCTGGCCGACCCGGGCGCGAACGGCATACCGCGGGCCGAGGTGCTCGTCGGTCTCGACGACGGCGACGACGCCGCGGCGGTGCGGATCGAGGGCGGCGTGGCGCTGCTGTCCACGGCCGACTTCTTCACCCCGGTCGTCGACGACCCCTACGACTGGGGGCGGATCGCGGCGGCCAACGCGCTGTCGGACGTCTACGCGATGGGCGGGACGCCGGTCGTGGCCGTCAACCTCGTGGGCTGGCCGCGCGAGACCCTGGGGACCGACCTGCTCGCGCAGGTGCTCCAGGGCGGCCTGGACGTCGCCACGGCGGCCGGCTGCCCGGTCCTGGGCGGGCACAGCATCGACGCGCCGGAGCCGGTCTACGGGATGGCGGTCACCGGCACCGCGGACCCGGCGCGCCTCATGCGCAACGACGCCGCGGAGGCGGGTATGCCGATCAGCCTCACCAAGCCCCTGGGCGTGGGGGTCCTCAACAACCGCGCCAAGGCCACCGGCGAGACGAGCGCCGAGGCGGTGGAGAGCATGACGACGCTCAACGCGGGGGCCGCCCGCGCCGCGCTCGACGCGGGGGTGCGTGCCGCGACCGACGTGACCGGCTTCGGACTGCTCGGGCACCTGTTCAAGATGTGCCGCGCCTCGGGGGTGACGGCGCGGGTCGACGCGGCGGCCGTGCCCTACCTGCCGGGGGCGCGGGAGGCCCTGGCCGCGGGGCACGTCCCCGGCGGGTCGCGCCGCAACCTGGAGTGGGTGCGTCCGCATCTGACCAGCGACGTCGACGAGGACGAGCTGCTCCTGCTCGCCGACGCCCAGACCTCCGGCGGGCTGCTCGTCGTGGGCGAGGTCCCCGGGGCACCCGTCGTGGGCCGGACGCTGCCGGTCGGCGCGCTCGGTGACGGGGCCCTCGTCGAGGTGGTCTGACGACCCGGCCGTCGCGGCGGGCTCACCCCACCGTGACGACGCTGTCGTGGACGGCCCCCTCGCCGCGCCGCTCCTCCAGCCGCCGCCTCTGCGGCCCGACGGTGTAGCGGGGGTCCTTCGCCGACTCGATCCCGGCCTCGACGAACCCGAAGCGGGTGAGCGCCGACGCGGCGGCCAGCGCCACGCCGGAGGCGACCGCGACGGCCCGGTTCCGTCCGGAGACCAGCGCCCCCAGACCGCCGGCGACGGTGAGGACCTTGGCGAGCCGCAGCTTGGCACCGGCAGGGCCGGTCTCGAGCGGCTCGCGCAGCCCGAGGCCCTCCAGGTGCTCCTCCAGGCGCTGCATCGCCACCAGGTCGGTGGCGGCGGCGGCCACCGCGAGCCGGCGCACCGGACCGGTCTCCGCCGTCGGGGTCAGCACGAGCTGCACGCCGCCGGCCGCCATCGCGGCCGAGCCGACGAAGACGAACGGCAGCTGGTCGCGGCTCTCGAACCACACCGGGGTCACGGTGTCGGAGAGCAGCACCGCCGTGTAGGCCGCCAGCGGCGGACCGAACAGCGCCTGCCCCGCCGCGGCCGGGCCGTCCACCCGGGCGAGCACGTCCTTGGCGACGGCGAGCACGCCCCGCTCGGGCGCGTCGACGGCACGGGCGACCTCGGAGGCGGTCGCGACGCCGGCGAACGCGGCATACCCCGACAGGATCCAGGTGCCCACCGACATCGGCGAGGTGAGCTTGACGGTGCGCAGCA
>CAZONQ010000026.1:0-23608 GCA_964581125.1 uncultured Ornithinimicrobium sp. | reverse complement strand
CGGGAGTAGCCGTAGAGGTCCGTCTGCCGCTCGTTGATCCAGATCTCCTTGACGCCGTCGGGGTCGGCGACCTGCACGGTGCGGCTGTAGGTCTCGTCGATGAGGACCGCCTCGACCCCGGCGTCGGTGAGCAGGCGCAGCGCGTCCTCGACGTCACCGTCCCACCAGAAGGCCAGCTCGACGCCGGAGCTCTCGGCGCGGTGCACGCCGGCCCGTCCGCCGCCGGGGAAGGCGAGCTCGGTCCAGCCGCCGTCGTCGCCGACGATCTCGGGCCGGGCGTCGAGCGACTGCAGGACGGTGCGCGGGACGGAGACGTCGGCGGCGTACCAGATCGGCAGCACCGCCAGCCGCGGCTCGGGGGCAGCCCCCTCGCCCGGCGTCGGTGCGTCGAGCGTGACGAGGGTGCCGTCGGCGGCCCGGAGGACGCCGGCGGTGCCGTGCCCGGTCTCCTCCAGCCCGATCGGCACGCCGGCGGCGCGCACCCGGGCCACGGCGTCCTCGAGCGGCTCGGGCGTCTCGACGCAGAGGGTTGTCACGCCCGGGCGCTCCCCCTCGTCGCCGTCGCCGCGGTGCAGCGCCAGGCGCCCGGAGCCCAGCTGGTAGACGACCCACCCGGTCGCCTCGTGGATCGCGACGCCGCCGAGCGTGTCGAGCACGTGCCGCCAGGCGGGCAGGTCGGCGGTGAAGCGGATGGGGCGTGCGGTCGGTCCGGTGAGGGTCATCTCAGCGCTCCTTCGTCGGGGCCGGGGTCGTGGCCAGGTAGTGCTCCAGCGCCTTCTGGACGAGCGCGGACAGGCTCGTCCCCTCGTCGATGCCGCGGTGCTTGACCGCCGTGATCAGCTCCCGCGGGAGGTAGACGTTGAACTGCGCCTTGTCGCTCATGCAAGCATGCTAGCACGCTAGGTGCCTAGCGCGGCGGCCCCGGCTCCCGGGCGGCGCCTCAGCGCCTCGCGCGCAGCGCGAGCGGCAGGGTGAGCAGCACGAGGGCCGCGGTGATCGCCATACCCGTCCCGAAGCCCCAGCCCACGGCGACGGTGCCCACGAGGACCGACCCGAGGGCGGTGCCGGCGTCGAAGCCGGCGTTCCACACCGCGCTCGCCGCGCCCACCCGGCGGGGCCCGGCCGCCTCGAAGGCGCGGATCATCGTCAGCGTCTGGAGCCCGCCGTAGGCCGCGCCGGCGAGCGCGCACGCGAGCAGCCACGGCAGGACCGCGTCGGCGCCGACCTCCTCGCGCACGAGCCAGGCGACGAGGAGCAGGCCGACGACGGCGACGAGCACGAAGACCCACGCCAGCCGCCCGCTGCCGAGCCGGTCGGCCAGGCCGCCGACGCGCCAGCGGAGGACGGTCGACACCAGCCCGAAGACGAACAGCCCGGCGGTCGCCAGCCACGCGACCGCCACCATCTGCGGGGCGAAGGTGATGATCGCGCCCCCCGCCAGCGTGATCGCGAGCAGGACGAGGGTCGGCGACAGCACGGCGAGGTAGGTGGCGGCGCCTGCGGGCGCGTCCGTCACCTCCGGGTGCCGCGCGTCGCTCGTGGCGCGCACCGGCAGGTGGCGGGCGAGCGCGACGGTGGCGGGGACGCCGAGCAGGGTGACGCCGCTGAGGACGAAGACGATCCAGAAGCCCCACGCCTCGGCGACCCAGCCGCCGACCGGCATGAGCAGCACGTTGGGGGCGGCCAGGGCCAGGGAGTAGGCGCCGACGGCCGCCCCTCGCCGTGCCGGGTCGACGAGGAGCACCGCCGCCGCGCTGGCCGCGACGGTGAGGATCCCGAAGCCGACGCCGCGCACGGCCGAGAGGACGAGGATCGGCCCGAGCTCGTCGGTGAGGACGTGGAGCACCGCGGGCACCCCGAGCAGGACCAGCGCCAGGGTCAGGGTCAGGGCCCAGCCGGAGCGCCGGATGAGCGCCGGCACGGCGAACTGGGTCGCGACGGTCGCGCCCAGCAGGACGAAGTTGACCAGCCCGGCCCCCGCCGAGTCGGCGCCGCCGTGCACGGCCCAGAGGGGCGCGACGGGCAGGAGCGCGGCATACCCGGCGAAGCCGGCGAAGGCCACGACCGCGAGCGCGACCATCCCCGGCACGGACCAGATGCCGGTCGACGGCAGGGTCTGCGCCGGCGGCCCTCCGGCGGGCGTGTCGGGGGCGGTCACCGCTTGGCGGCCTTGGCCGCCGCCTTCTTCTCCTTCTTGTAGGCGCGGACCTTGGCGAGCGACTCGGGGCTGGTGACGTCGGCGATCGACCGGTGCCCCTCCAGGCCGTAGTCGCCCGCGGCCTCGCGCCATCCTGGCGCCTGCAGGCCGCGCTGCTTGCCGAGGAGGGCGAGGAAGATCCTGGCCTTCATGTCGCCGTAGCCGGGCAGCGCCCTGAGCCGCCTGAGGACCTCCTTGCCGTCCGGCTCGCCCTGCGTCCAGATGGCCTCGGTGTCGCCGCCCCAGTCGGCGACGACCGCGGCCGCCAGCTCGTGCACGCGCTGCCCCATCGAGCGGGGGAAGCGGTGCACGGCCGGCGGCGTCGCGCACAGGGCGACGAACTCCTCGGGGTCGGTCGCGGCGATCGTGGCCGGGTCGACCGAGCCGAGCCGCTCGGCGATCTTGCGCGGCCCGTCGAAGGCGACCTCCATCGGGATCTGCTGGTCGAGCAGCATGCCCGTGAGCAGCGCGAACGGGTGCTCGGAGAGGACGCGGTCGGCCTCCGGCTCGCCGACGAGGTGGAGAGTCTGGGTCATGGCCCGATGGTATGCCGCTCGGGCGCCACCGGGCAGGGGGCCGGGTCAGGCCTCCCGGTCCTCGCCGGTGACCGGGTCGATGATCGCCGCGACCTGGCGCACCTGGTCGCACGGGAACCCGCCGAGGCGGGCGTGCTCCCGGACCGCGTCCTCGCTCTCGGCGTTGTAGACGCAGTGCAGGTGGTCGGCGCTGACGTAGCTGTGCACCCACTGGGCGCGGCCGTCGAGCCGGGCCAGCACCGCGTTGGACGCGGCGGCCAGGTCGTGCAGCTGCGCGGGCGTCAGCTGCCCGGCGCCGGGGATGTCGCGGGTGATGAGGTACTTGGGCATGGCGTGCTCCTTCTGTCGGTGCGGCTCCTGGACGGCGCCGCTGGGACCACGCTCGTCGCCGCCGGCCCCTCCGTCATGAGGAGTTCACCCCATGGGGTCGCCGACGGGGACGAGGCGGTGCTCCATGGCGAAGAGGGTCGCCGCCGCCCGGGTGGACACGCCGGTCTTGGCGTAGACGTGCTCCACGTGGTTGCCGGCCGTCTTGGGCGTGATGCCGAGCCGACGGGCCACCTGGCGGGTGGTGAGCCCGCGCGCGAGCAGGCCCAGCACCTCGACCTCGCGGTCGGTGAGGCCGCAGGGCCAGGACGTCCCGGCCCGGTCGCGGCGGTGGCCCGCCGCGACGAGGACGGCCGAGACCGCCCTGGGGTCGAGCCGCCCGGCGTCCGCCTCGCCCTGCAGGCGCGCCGCCGCCGCCTCGCGCGGGAGCGCCTCCCGGTGCGGACGCGGCTCGAGGCTCGTGCGGTAGGCCTCGGCCGCCGCCAGCACCCGCCCGGTGACGGGGACCGCGGCCCCGGTCAGCCCGCGGTGGTAGCCCGAGCCGTCCAGCCGCTCGTGCGCCGTCGCGGCGACCGCCCCGACCTCGGCCAGCGCACCGACCCGCCCCAGCACGCGCTCGGTGAGGTAGGAGTGCAGCCGGACCCGCTCGACCTCCGTCGGGGTGAGCGGCCCGGGCTTGTCCCACACCGCGTTGGAGACACCGGCCCGTCCGAGGTCGCTGACGAGCCCGGCCCGGCGCACGAGCGTCACCTCCTCCGGTGCCAGCCCGAGCGTCCTCGCGGCGTCGGCGGCGAGGTCGGCGACGGCCCGGGAGTGCCCGGAGAACCAGCGGGACTTGAGGTCCACCCAGTCGGCGAGCGCCTCCAGGACGGCGTCGACCGTCGACGGCGGCAGCGGCGGGCCCGACCCGCGCTCGCGCGCCAGCAGCCGCTCCCAGTCGTCCTCGTCGTCGAGCCCGTCGAAGAGCCCGTCGACGTCGGCCAGCGCCAGGTCCACGAGCTCCGGGCACAGCTGGCCACCTCTCCGCTCCTGGCACACCTGCACCACCGCGGCCTCGCCGCCGCGCCGGTGGTGCACCTCGGCCAGGTCCGCCAGCTGCCAGGCCAGGACGGCCGGCTCGATCTCGCGCCCGGAGAGACCGGGCGGCAGCCCGCGCCCGTCCCAGCGGGCGAAGATCTGGGTGAGCCCGGAGCAGACCGGCTCCGGCATGCCGAGGCGGGCGGCCACCCGGGCCGTCACCTGGCAGTGCGCGAGCAGGGAGCGGCGGGCGCTGCGACCGGCGTCGAGCAGCACGCCCGCCTTCCGGACGGCCCGCACCGGCAGCGGGTCCGCGGAGCCCGCCCGGCCCAGGAGGTAGCCGAGGAACGGCAGCGGGGCCATGTCGAGGTCGTAGACCCCGGCCCGGTAGCCGATGTCGTCGCCGAACCACCGCGCCGCCTCCTGCGAGTCGGCGATGCACCCCACCCACCCGAGCATGGCGACGTCGAAGACCTCCTGCCGCGCCGACGGGCTCGCCCGGCGGCCGTCGAGCCGCGCGGCGACGACCGCCGAGCGCACGACGTGGCCCGCCGGCTGCCCCAGGCCGAGGTCGACCGCGAGGGACAGCGCCGTCATCAGGTCGGTCAGACGGACGTCGGTCACGGCACCACCAGGGTCCAGGCTAGCGCCGTCGCCCGGGGAGCGGGGGCGACCGCATACCCTGCTCGTGTGCCGCACCCCACCCTGCTCCCCGTCCACGGCGTGCGCGTGCTCGGCCACGCGACCGCCGCCGAGGTCGCCCGGCTCTACGGGCTCGCCCCCGAGGAGGTCGAGGAGCACCTGCTCGACGCGGAGGCCCGCGGGTGGGTGCGCCGGCCGGCCTTCCGGTCCGGCGAGAGCTGGTCGGTCACCGACCTGGGCCGCGCCCACGGCGAGGAGCTGCTCGCCGCCGAGCTCGACGGCGTGGGCGCGCGCGAGGCGGTGCGTGCCGCGCACGGCCGGTTCGTGCCGCTCAACCGCCGCCTCGGGCCGGTGATGACGCGGTGGCAGCTGCGGCCCACCGACGACGACCCGCTCGCCTTCAACGACCACCTCGACGCCGGGTATGACGCCCGCGTCCTCCGCGACGTCGCCCACCTCGTCGACGAGCTCGGCGGGGTGACGACCGAGCTCGCCGCCGCCCTGCCCCGGCTGGGCGTGCACCAGCCCCGGCTCGTCGCCGCGCTGCGCGAGGCCCGTGCCGGCGACCGGCGCTGGGTCGACTCCCCCGAGGTCGCGTCGGTCAACATCGTGTGGATCCAGCTGCACGAGGACCTGCTGGCCACGCTCGGCATCGAGCGCGGCGCGGAGCGGGGCTAGCTCCGTCCCACGGGGCGCGTCCCCAGCCACAGCGCGACGACCGCGGCGAGAGCGGCGGCGGTCCCGGCGCCGGTGAGGACGGTCTGCACCTGGACGACCGCGGCGTCGAGGAGCGCGTCGGTGTCGCCGGGGTCGGGCAGCCGGGCCACCTCGAGCTGGAAGCGGCGCAGCCCGAGGGAGGTGAGCAGCGCCAGCCCGACGACCATGCCGACCATCCGGGCGACCACGACGAGCGAGCTGACCGTGCCGTGGCCGTCCTCGCGCGCGTCGGCCAGGGCGGCGTCGTTGACGGGGGCGACGGCCAGGCCGATGCCGAGCCCGGCCCCGACGAGCGGCAGGGTGGTCGCGAGCGCCTCGTCGAGCGTGCCCCGCTCCCAGCGCGCCATCGCCAGCACCGAGACGGCCGCCAGGGCCAGACCGGGGGCCGCGACGAGGGCCGGGCCGAGCCGCCGCAGCAGCCAGCCGCCCACGACCGCGCCGACCGGGACGGCGACGAGGAAGCGCACGAGCACCAGCGCCGCGTCCGTCTCGTCGGTGCCCTGGGTCAGCCGGGAGAGCAGCGGCACGTCGACCACCACCGCGACGATCGTGGCGCCGACGAGCACGCTGGTCAGGAGCGCCGGCCACACCCTCCTGCGCACGACGCCCTCCGGGATCAGCGGGTCGCGCGCGGTCCGCTGCCGGACCACGAAGGCCACCGCCGCCAGCCCGGCCAGCGGCAGCAGCCAGGCGCCCCACGGCCCGAGCACCTCGGTCTCGGGGTTCGCGGTGGAGAAGGTCAGGACCACCGCGCCGAGCGCGACGGCCACGAAGCCCGCCCCGAGCAGGTCGGCACGCACGAGCAGCGGCAGCCAGCGCGGGGACGTGACCAGGCCGAGCAGGAGCCAGGCCACGCCCGCCACGGCGCCGACCGGCGTCATGGCCCGCGACCCCGAGCCCGGGTCGAAGGGCACGAACGGCCCGCCCCAGGCGATCGACGTGGTCAGGGCCTCCGGCGCCCACAGCGCGAGCGCCGTCAGGGCGGTCGCCCCCACCGCGAGGAGGTATGCCGTGACGGTCACCGCGCGTGCGCGGCCCGCCCCGCGGCTGGTCGTGCCCGGCGCAGCCGCGGCGGCAGGGCCCCGCCCCTGGTCCCCCCGCAGCAGCCAGATCCCGGCCAGGCACGCCAGCCCCAGGACCACGTTGAGCCAGAAGATCTCCCGCCACCCGGCCACCGCGAGCACGAGCGCGCCGAGCAGCGGCCCGAGCACCGAGCCCAGCTCCTGGACCGCGCCGACGACGCCGAGCGGCATGCCGCGCCGCCCGGGCGGCCACAGGTCGGCCACGAGCGCGAGCGTCGCCGGGACGAGCCCGCCCCCGCCGAGGCCCTGCAGGAAGCGGCCGCCGACCATGACCGGCAGCTCGACCGCCGCCGCGGTCACGGCGGAGCCGGCGACGAAGACGACGAGGCACCACAGCAGGATCCGGCGGCGGTCGACGAGGTCGGAGAGCCGCCCGATGAGCGGCAGCACGGCGACGTAGCCCAGCAGGAAGCCGGAGATGATCGGCGTGCCCTTCTGCAGCGACTCGATGCCGACGCCGACGCCGGCCATCATGTCGGTCAGCGCCAGCACGACGACGTAGGTGTCCGCCGCCGCCAGCGCCACCGCCAGGGCGGCGACGGTCAGCAGCGACCGCGCGCCGCGCGCCTGCGCGGGCACCCTCTCCCCCCGTCCCACGTCAGGGCTTGGTGACGGTGACCGGCTCGCCGTAGGCGTCGAGCGTGACGGTGTAGGTGGACGTCGCCGGCGGGTAGAACGGCCCGGTGATCTCGACGGTGCGCACCTGCCAGCTCTCCTCGACCAGGCCGTAGGTCACGTCGAAGGGCGACGCGGCGTCGCCGACGTAGAGCAGGTCGGTCACCGCCTGCCCGGGCAGCGTGCCCGTGACCTCCTGGACCACCTCGGCGCCGGCCCGGGCCCGGTCGCCGAACTGCGGGTCCTCCGTCTGCGGCAGCAGCCCGACCAGGCCGTCCTCCGGGTCGAAGAGCGTCGCGGGGTCCGGCACGCCCAGGTCGGCCGGGTCGGTCCTGGCGTGGGCCGGGACGTAGGGCAGCTTGACCCACAGCTCGCCGTCGAGCGCGACCGTCGGGACGTCCGCCTGGATCCCGGCCAGCACGGCCGTGATGGTGCCGGTGAAGGCGGGCGGGTCCATCGTGCCGTCGCCGACCGCGCTGACGATGTAGCTCTTCTCGTCCTCGGGCAGCTCGGTCCCGGTGAGCTCCAGGTGGACCGTGCCGGCGTCGACGAGCACGTCGTGCGCCTGCGCCAGCCGGTCGGCGGCGGTGGGCGCCTGCGTGGTCGGCGCCTGCTCCTCCGCGTCGCCGCTGCAGGCGCCGAGCGCGAGCGTGCTGCCGAGGGCGAGGACGGCCAGGGTCCGCCGGGTGGGTCTCATGCAGCCCAGTATGCCGTCGCGCCCGCCCCCGACGACCCCCTGCGGTCGTCGGGGACGGCGCCCGGTGCCGCCGGCCGTCAGCCGAAGCGCCCGGAGATGTAGTCCTCGGTCGCCTGCTGGGCCGGGTTGTTGAAGATGTTCTGCGTGGTGTCGAGCTCGACCAGCTGACCGGGCTCCCCCGTCGCGCGCAGGTTGAAGAAGCCGGTGCGGTCCGAGACGCGCGCCGCCTGCTGCATGTTGTGCGTGACGATGACGACCGTGTAGTCCGAGCGCAGGTCGTTGATGAGGTCCTCGATCGCCAGCGTCGAGATCGGGTCGAGGGCCGAGCAGGGCTCGTCCATGAGGATCACGTCCGGCTCGATGGCGATCGCGCGGGCGATGCAGAGGCGCTGCTGCTGCCCGCCGGAGAGGCCGGAGCCGGGCTTGTCGAGCCGGTCCTTGACCTCGTTCCACAGGTTGGCGCCGCGCAGCGAACGCTCGACCAGCTCGTCGGCCACCTTCGCCGGGACGCGCCGGGAGTTGAGGCGGACGCCGGCGAGGACGTTCTCCTTGATCGACATGGTCGGGAAGGGGTTGGGCCGCTGGAAGACCATGCCGACGCGGCGCCGCACGTCGACGGGGTCGACCCCCTTGGCGTAGAGGTTCTTGCCGTCGACGAGCACCTCCCCCTCGACGCGGCCGCCGGGGACGACCTCGTGCATGCGGTTGAGGGTGCGCAGGAAGGTGGACTTGCCGCAGCCGGACGGGCCGATGAAGGCCGTCACCGAGCGCGGCTCGATCGTCATGGAGACGTCCTTCACGGCGTGGAAGTCGCCGTAGTAGATGTTGAGGTCGTTGACGTCGATGCGGGTGGACATGGCGGAGGTGCTCCTAGGGGGTCAGCGGCCGGTCTTCGGCGCGAAGATCGTGGCGACGAGGCGCGCGAGCAGGTTCAGCGCGACGACGATGAGGATGAGCAGCAGCGCGGCGGCCCACGCCCGCTCGAGGCTGGGCTCGCGCACCGCGGGGCTCAGCGGCTTGGTGAACATGGAGTAGGCGTAGACGGCGAGGGTGTTCATCGGGCCCTCGAAGGCGTTGAGGCTCAGCCCGCGCGCGTAGCCGACGGCCACGAGCAGCGGTGCGGTCTCGCCGATGACGCGGGCGATCGCCAGCGTGATGCCGGAGGCCAGCCCGGAGGCTGCCGTGGGCAGCACGACCTTGACGATCGTGCGCCACTTGGGCACGCCGAGCGCCAGCGAGGCCTCCCGCAGCTCGTGCGGCACGACCCGGAGCATCTCCTCGGAGTTGCGCACGACGGTCGGGATCATCAGCACCGACAGGGCGACCGCCCCGGCGATGCCCATCTTCGCGTCGCGCGGCCCCATGATCTGCACGAAGAGCGCGAACGCGAACAGGCCGGCGACGATCGAGGGGATGCCGGTCATGACGTCGACGAAGAAGCGGATCGTGCGTGACAGCCGGCTGCGGCCGCCGTACTCCACCAGGTAGATCGCGGTGAGCATGCCGACGGGCACCGAGATGAGCGTGGCCAGGCCGGTGATGACGAGCGTGCCGATGATCGCGTGGTAGGCGCCGCCGACGAAGCTGCCCGTGCCCTCGACGTAGTGCTGGTCGTGCAGGCCGGTGACGCCGTTCATCGTCTGGTTGAGGAAGGCCGGGTCGAAGGCCCGCCCCACGCCCTCGGCGACGACCGTCCACAGCAGCGACAGCAGCGGCACGACCGCCAGGACGAACGCGACGTAGACGAGCCCGCGCACGAGCTGGTCGACCGCGACACGGCGGCCGCCCAGGGCGGCGTAGACGGCATACACGACGAGGAGGTAGAGCACGAAGGCGAGCGCGACCGCCGCGGCGAGGTGCACCCCGAGCGCGAGCCGCAGCACGAGGGCGAGCGCCCCGGCCAGGCCGGCCACGAGCATCGCGGGACGGGCGGTCGTGGGTCGGACCCTCGAGAGGACGAGGCCCGGCGTGCCGCCCTCCCGGGTCGGGCGGCGAGGCTCCTCGGGCGCGCGCTGGGGCGCCGGCGTGGTGGTCGTGGTCATCAGTTCGCTCCGGAGAACTCGGCCCGCCGCTCCACGATCCAGCGGGCGAAGAGGTTGACGGCCAGCGTGATGACGAAGAGCACCAGGCCGGCGGCGATGAGCTCGGACAGGCGCAGCCCGGACGCCTCGGGGAAGTTGAGGGCGATCTCGGCGGGGATCGTGGAGTTGCCGGCGCCGATGAAGTTCCAGGAGAAGGCCCCGGGGGCGAGGATGATCGCGACGGCCATCGTCTCGCCGAGCGCCCGGCCGAGGCCGAGCATGGTGCCGCCGACGACGCCCGGCATGCCGAAGGGCAGGACCGCGGTGCGGATCATCTCCCACTTCGTGGCGCCGAGGGCGAGGGCGGCCTCCTCGTGCAGGCGCGGCGTCTGCAGGAAGACCTCGCGCGCGACCGCGGTGACGATCGGCAGGATCATCACGGCGAGCACGATCGAGGCGGTCATGATGGTGCGGCCGGTCGCCGAGGCGTCGCCGAAGAGCGGGACCCAGGAGGCGTGCTCCTCGAGCCAGGTGTAGAGCGGGCCGAGCTGCGGCGCGAAGACCGCCATGCCCCACATGCCGAAGACGACCGAGGGGACGGCGGCCAGCAGGTCGATGACGAAGCCGATCGCCAGCCCCAGGCGCCGGGGGGCGTAGTGGGAGACGAAGAGCGCGATGCCGACGGCGACCGGCGTGGCCAGCACCATCGCGATGAGCGAGCTGGCGACGGTGCCGAAGACGAGCGGCCAGACGTAGGCGACGAAGCCCGCGCCGCCGCTGATCTCCTCCCCCGGCGCGGTGAGCGCCGGGACGGCCTCGAGGGCGAGGAAGACGGCCACCCCGGCGAGGATGACCAGGATGAGGACCGCCGACCCGAGGGCGGCCCCGCTGAAGAGGAGGTCGCCGGGGCGGCGCACGGTCGACCGGGACGCCCGGGGGCGTCGCCCGGCGGTGACCTGGGCGTTCATGGTGTTCCTTCGGGGGGTGGGGACGGGGAGGGCGCCGGACGCGCCGAACCGGCGGTCGCCGTCTGCGTCGACGACCGCCGGTGCGGGGTGCGGGTGGGACGGATCAGCGTCAGCCGCCCTGGATGCTGTCGATGAGGGTCACGGCCTTGTCCCGCATCTCCGGGGAGATGGGCGCGGAGCCGGCGGCGTCGGCCGCGGCCTGCTGGCCCTCCTCGGACACGACGTAGGTCAGGAAGTCCTTGACCAGGTTGGCCCGCTCCGGGTCGTCGTAGCTGGAGCAGACGACGTGGTAGGAGACGAGGACGATCGGGTAGGCGCCGGACTCGGAGGTGTCGCGCGCCAGGTCGAGCGCGAGGTCGCCCTCGACGCCCGTGTCGGCCGGGTCGGAGGCGTCGACGACCTTGGCCGCGGCCTCCGGGGAGAACTCGACGAACTCCTCACCCACGCCGATCGCGGCGGCCTGCCCGGTGACCGCGGAGGCGTCGGCATACCCGATCGTCCCCTCGGTGGCCTCGATGACCTGGATGACGCCGGTGGTCTGGGAGGCGGCCTCGCCGGCGACCGGCCAGGCCTTGTCGGGCTCGTGCGGCCAGGCGTCGGGGGCGGCGGCCGAGAGGTACTCCATGAAGTTCTCGGTCGTGCCGGAGTCGTCGGAGCGGTGCACGACGGTGATCTCGGTGGAGGGCAGCTCGGCGTCCGGGTTGTCCTCGGCGATCGCCGGGTCGTCCCAGGTGGTGATGTCCTGGTTCATGATCTTGGCCAGGGTGTCCGGCGAGAGCTTGAGGTCGTCGACGCCGGGCAGGTTGTAGGGGATCGCGACCGGGGAGATGTAGACCGGGACGTGGTAGGCACCGCCGGGCCCGCAGGCGTCGGCGACGGCCGCGCGCTCCTCCTCGTCCAGGTAGGCGTCGGAGCCGGCGAAGTCGACGGCGCCGGCGAGCAGGTTCTCCCGGCCGCCGCCGGAGCCGATCGCGTCGTACTGGACGGTGACGTCCGGCTGCAGGCCCTGGTAGCCGGCGATCCAGGCCGTCATCGCGGCCTCCTGGGAGGAGGCGCCGGAGGCCTTGATCGTGCCGGAGAGCTGCTCGCCGGCGGCCTCGTCGGTGGTCTCGCCGGTCTCGCCGGACGCGTCCTCGGACGTCTCGGAGCCGCCCGGCTGCGCGTCCGCGGCCGAGGTGTCGGCGGTGGGGTCGTCGTTGCCGCAGGCGGTCAGGACGAGGGCGGTGGCCATCGCGACGGCGACGGCCGGGCCGGTGCGGTACAGCTTCACGGGATGGGACCTCTCTGCATGGGCGTTCGCGGTCACCGGCGCCCCGGCGGGGCGGCGGCGTGGTCGTGGCGACGCTGGCCGACCACTGCGAAGGTAGGAAGGTCCGGTGACCCGCAGTGGCGAGCGAGGTGAACGGTCCGTGAACGAGCGGCGAATGTCCCCCCACGCAGCAGGACCGGGTGCCCGGCGTGGGCACCCGGTCCTCCGGTATGGGGTGTGCTCGCCTCAGCTCAGCGCGAGGCTCTCCCCGTCCTCGGCGACGTCGACGGTCACGCCCTGGCCGTCGCGCACCTCGCCGGCGAGCAGCGCCCGGGCGAGCCGGTCGCCGATCTCCGTCTGGACGAGGCGGCGCAGCGGCCTGGCGCCGTAGGCCGGGTCGTAGCCGCGCTCGGCGAGCCAGCGGGCCGCCGCGTCGGTGACGTCGAGGGCGATCCGGCGGTCGGTGAGGCGGCGCGCCAGCAGCTCGACCTGCAGGCCGACGATCGTGGCCAGCTCGTCCTGGCTGAGCGGGTCGAAGATGACGACCTCGTCGAGCCGGTTGAGGAACTCGGGCTTGAACGCCTGACGGACCGTGGCCATGACCTGGTCGTGCTTGGTCTGCTGGTCCGTCGTCGGGTCGACGAGGAACTGGCTGCCCAGGTTGGAGGTCATCACCAGGATGACGTTGCGGAAGTCAACCGTGCGCCCCTGGCCGTCGGTGAGCCGACCGTCGTCGAGCACCTGGAGCAGGATGTCGAAGGTCTCCGGGTGGGCCTTCTCCACCTCGTCGAGGAGCACGACGGAGTAGGGGCGGCGGCGGACCGCCTCGGTGAGCTGGCCGCCCTCCTCGTAGCCGACGTAGCCGGGCGGGGAGCCGATGAGGCGCGCGACCGCGTGCCGCTCGGAGTACTCCGACATGTCGATGCGGACCATCGCCCGCTCGTCGTCGAAGAGGAAGTCGGCCAGGGCCTTGGCCAGCTCGGTCTTGCCGACGCCGGTCGGGCCGAGGAAGAGGAAGCTGCCGGTCGGCCGGTCGGGGTCGGCGATGCCGGCGCGCGAGCGCCGGACCGCGTCGCTGACGGCGCGCACGGCGGTGCGCTGGCCGATGAGCCGGTCGCCGATCACGTCCTCCATGCGCAGCAGCTTCTCCGTCTCGCCCTCGAGCAGGCGGCCGGCCGGGATGCCGGTCCAGGCGGAGATGACGTCGGCGATGTCGTCGGCGCCCACCTCGTCCTTGACCATCGGGGACTCCGGGGCCGAGCTGACCGCGGCGTCCTCCTGCTCCTGCGCCTCGCCCAGGTCCTTCTCCAGCTGCGGGATCTCGCCGTAGAGCAGGCGGGAGGCGCCCTCGTAGTCGCCCTCGCGCTGGAGCTTGTCGGCCTGCGTGCGCAGGTCGTCCAGGCGGGCCTTGAGCTCGCCGACCCGGTTGAGGCCGGACTTCTCCGCCTCCCAGCGGGCGGTGAGCGCGGCCAGCTGCTCGCGGCGGTCGGCGAGGTCGGCGCGCAGCTTGTGCAGGCGCTCGCGGGACGCGTCGTCCTCCTCGCGCTGCAGGTGCATCTCCTCCATCGTCAGGCGGTCGACCTGGCGCTGGAGCTCGTCGATCTCGACGGGTGAGGAGTCGATCTCCATCCGCAGCCGGGACGCGGCCTCGTCGACCAGGTCGATCGCCTTGTCGGGCAGCTTGCGGCCGGTGATGTAGCGGTCGGACAGGCTCGCCGCGGCGACGAGCGCGGAGTCGGCGATGGCGACCTTGTGGTGCGCCTCGTAGCGCTCCTTGAGGCCGCGCAGGATCGCGATCGTGTCCTCGACCGAGGGCTCGCCGACGAAGACCTGCTGGAAGCGGCGCTCCAGGGCCGGGTCCTTCTCGATGTTCTCGCGGTACTCGTCCAGCGTGGTGGCGCCGACCATCCGCAGCTCGCCGCGGGCCAGCAGCGGCTTGAGCATGTTGCCGGCGTCCATCGAGCCGTCGCCGGTCGCCCCGGCACCGACGACGGTGTGCAGCTCGTCGATGAAGGTGACGACCCGTCCCTCGCTGGCCTTGATCTCGCCGAGGACGGCCTTGAGGCGCTCCTCGAACTCGCCGCGGTACTTCGCGCCGGCGACCATCGCGCCCAGGTCGAGGGCGACGAGCTTCTTGCCGCGCAGCGACTCCGGCACGTCGCCGGCGACGATGCGCTGGGCCAGGCCCTCGACGACGGCGGTCTTGCCGACGCCGGGGTCGCCGATGAGGACCGGGTTGTTCTTGGTGCGGCGGGAGAGGACCTGGACGACGCGGCGGATCTCCGAGTCGCGGCCGATGACCGGGTCGAGCCGGCCCTCGCGGGCCATCTCGGTCAGGTCGGTGCCGTACTTGCCGAGGGCGTCGAAGGTGCCCTCCGGGTCGGCGCTGTCGACCTTCTGCCCGCCGCGAAGGGTCGGGATGCGCTGCTCGATCGCGGCGGCGTCGAGCACCGGGAACTGCCCGGTGCGGGCGACGGCGAGCAGCAGGTGGTCGGTGGAGACGAAGCTGTCGCCCATCGTCGCCATCTCGTCCTGGGCGTCCTTGACCACCCCGTGCATGGCGCGGGACAGGCCGGGGTTGCCCATCGTCGAGCCGCTGGCGGTGGGCAGCGCCACGAGGACGGCCTCGGCGGCCTGCAGCGCGGACGCGGCGGAGGAGCCGGTGGCGTCCAGCAGCGGCCCGGTGGTCGTGTCGGTCTGCTGGGCGAGCGCCTTGAGCAGGTGGGCGGGCTCGACCTGGGCGTGGCCGGCGGCCGCCGCGTCGCGCACGGCGGCGGACAGGGCCTCCTGGGCCTTGGTGGTCAGGGACAGATCCATGCAGCATCACCTCGGTATGCAGTGAGAAGGACGAAGAACTCTGTCTGGTCCAACCAGCTCAAAGTTGAGTGTATTCCGCTCAACTTTGCCGCGGACGTCTGCGCAGTGGTCGCTCTCATCGGCTACCGAGCCAGGCCGAGGAAAGCCATCAGGGCGCGTTCGACCTCCACGAGACTCTCGGGCGCCAGGCGGCCAACGCGCGTACCGACGTTCTGGCGGCGGACCGTGGTGATCTTGTCGATCATGACCTGGCTGTCGTGCTGCAGACCGGTGAGGTCATCGGCGGCGACGCGTACGCGAAGCAGAGGGGCATCGACCAGCGTCGTCGTCAGTGGCGCCACGGTCACCGAGGCGGTGCCCTCGAAGAGGTCGTCCTGCACGATCAGTGCGGGCCTCGGCCTGGACGCGTCGACACCCCCGGCGACGGTCCACAGCTCGCCGCGCCTCATTCCTCGTCCCAGGGGCCGGTGACGGCCTCGACGAACTCCTGGTCGTCGGACTGCTCGTCCGCCCTCGCGACGAGGGCCGCCTGACGTTCCGCCTCCTGCGCAAAGCGCTCGCTACGCACGTCCGGCACCCAGATCTGCACCGGTCGAAGACCGCGTGCGCGCATCCTGCGCCGGTACTCGCTGACTCGATGCTTCACCGTCATGCCGACCACGTTACATGTAACGAGGGCCGCAGCGAAGGAGGCTACGTCACCAACGACGCCCGAAGACCACCGAGAACGTGGCGCTTCTCAAGGTGCGGAGTATGCGCACGTGCTCGTCACAGCTGCAGCAGCTGCAGCGACAGCACCATGACGACCGCACCGAGGAAGAAGCCGACGAGCGACTGGCTGTAGTGCGTCTCGTAGCGGCGCGCCGCGGGCAGCAGCTCCATGAAGCTCACCGCCAGCATCATCCCGGCGACCAGCGCGAGCGAGAGCACCAGCCACTCCTGCGGCAGGACCGCGCTGAGCAGCAGGTAGCCCACGACGGCGCCGACCGGCTCGGCCAGCCCGGAGACCGTCGCCCACGCCAGCGCGCGCGCCCGGCTCCGGGTCGCGGCGTAGATCGGCGCCGCCACCGCCACCCCCTCGGGCACGTTGTGGATCGCGATGGCCACCGCCAGCGTGATGCCGCTCGTCGGGTCCTGCAGCGTCGACATGAAGGTCGCCAGCCCCTCCGGCAGGTTGTGCAGCCCGACCACGGCCGCGATGAGCAGACCGCTGCGCAGCAGCCGGCCCTGGTCCTCCTGCCCCTCGAGCTCGGCGGGGTTCGCGTCGTGCGGGATGACCAGGTGGATCCCCACGACCAGGAGCGCCCCGAGCAGGAGGACCCCGCCGACCCACCCCAGCGCGGCCGGCACGCCGACGAGGTCGCGCAGCTCGCCCACGGCCTGCGGCGCGATCTCCACCACCGAGATCGCGATCATCAGCCCCGCGGCGAAGGCGAGCGACGCCGCGAGCGCCTGCCTGCGCAGCAGCTGCTCCCGCGTGCCGAGCCAGCCGCCCACCACGGTCGACAGGCCGGCGAGCAGCGCGACGACCAGGGCGAGCGTCACGGCATACCTCCTCCTCCGGGTCCGCCGGACGGCCGCCCGACAGGTCGATCCTGCACCAGGTCAAGAAAGGGTATGGAGTTGGTCAGGTTTTGGCAGGTCGCTGGCCCCGGGCGCCGGGCCCGGTTACGGTCGGCGGCGCAACCCCCCGAGACCGACGAAGGAGTCGACCGTGCGCAGGACCCTGACCACGCTCGCCGCGACCGCCCTGGTCGCCGGCGCCGCGACCGCACCGGCCGTCGCGGACCCCGGCAAGGACCGGAGCGGCGGCAACCCCAACAGCCCCGAGAAGCTCGTCGCCGCCGTCGACGCCGACAGCCTGTGGGACCACATGGAGGCGCTCTACGCCGCGGCCGAGGCCAACGGCGGCAACCGGGCGGCCGGCACGCCCGGCTACGACGCGAGCGTCGACTACGTCGTCGGGCAGCTCGAGGCCGCCGGCTACGACGTCGAGCTGCAGCCCTTCGAGTTCACCTACACCGAGACGCTGCACGCCTCGCTGCGTCAGCTCACGCCGACCGAGCGCGACCTCGGGCACACGATCTTCACCTACTCCCCGTCCGGTCAGGCCGTCGCCGAGCTCGCCGCCCCGGCCGACCCGCTCGGGTGCACCGAGGCGGCCTACGCCGGCGCGGACCTCACCGGGCAGATCGCGCTCGTCAGCCGGGGCGAGTGCGCCTTCGCCGAGAAGAGCCTGGCCGCCGCGGCCGTCGGCGCCGAGGCCGTGATCATCTACAACAACACCGCGGGCGAGATCAACGGCACGCTCGGCGCTCCCGACGACGGCTACGTCGCGACGGTCGGGATCACCCAGGAGCTCGGGCAGGAGCTGCTCGGGCAGCTCGCCGAGGGCCAGGTCACCGTCGACCTCGACCTGCAGCAGCTCGTCGAGCAGCGCACCACGGTCAACGTGCTGGCCGAGACCGACACCGGCCGCAGCGACAACGTCGTCATGGTCGGCGCCCACCTCGACGGGGTCCCCGCCGGCCCGGGCATGAACGACAACGCCTCCGGCGCCGCGGCCACCCTGGAGCTCGCCGTCCGCGCGGCGAAGATCAACAAGGTCAACAACCAGCTGCGCTTCGCCTTCTGGGGCGCCGAGGAGATCGGGCTGCTGGGCTCGGCGCACTACGTCGCCGGGCTGAGCCAGGCCGAGCGCGACGCGATCGCGATGTACGTCAACCTCGACATGGTCGCCCCGCTCGACCACCAGGACACCCTCGGCGTGCTGCAGGGCGACTTCAGCTCCGGCGCGGAGCAGCTGCTCATCGACCAGCTCGAGGCCGACGGCCACGACTGGGGGCCGGCCGGCAACGGCGGCAACTCCGACTACGCGCCGTTCGTGGACGCGGGCATCGCCTCCACCGGCCTGCTCTCCTACTACGACAGCAACTACCACTCCGCCGGCGACGACCTCGACAACGTCTCGCCGCGCTCGCTGGCGCACTCGACGCGCGCGGTCGCCAACCTCGTGGGCACCTTCGCCTACGACACCTCGCTGGTCAACGACAGGTGCTCGCCCGGGAAGTCGGGCAAGCCGCGCACCTGCTGACCCGTCGGCGGCCTGCCACCCTGGGGGGTATGGAGATCACGTGCCACCAGGGCGACATCACCACCGCGCGCGTCGAGGCCGTCGTCAACGCCGCCAACTCCTCCCTGCTGGGCGGGGGCGGCGTGGACGGCGCGATCCACCGGGCCGCCGGGCCCGGGCTGCTGGAGGAGTGCCGGCGGGTGCGGGCCGAGCGGTGGCCGGACGGTCTGCCCGTCGGCGAGGCGGTCGCCACCGGCGCCGGGCGCATGCCCGCGCGCTGGGTCGTCCACACCGTCGGCCCCGACCGGCGCCGCGGCCAGACCGACCCCGAGCTGCTCGCCTCGTGCTTCCGCCGCAGCCTGGAGGTGGCGCACGAGGTGGCGGCCGCGAGCGTCGCCTTCCCGGCGGTGAGCGCCGGGGTCTTCGGCTGGGACGCGGCCGAGGTGGCCGACGTCGCCGTCGCGACCGTCCGGGCGACGGCCCCGGACGTGCCCGGCGTCCGCGAGGTGCGCTTCGTGCTCTTCGGCCCTGACGTGCTCGCCGAGTTCGAACGTGCGCTGGCCGGCTGAGGGCCGGGTCGGGGGCGGACCGCGGCGGCCGCTCAGCCCGCGGGCCAGGGGTGGTCGAGCGCGTCGGCGAGGACCTGCTCGCCCGCCTCGACCGTCGTCTCCTCGCGGCGGGCCTCCTCGCGGCCGACGAGCACGCCGTAGGTGTAGGTCTCCTCGCCCGCCCCGGCCGCCAGGTGGCCGAGGTCGTGCAGCCACTGCTCCGCCACGACCGAGTCCTGCACCTCGCCGAAGGCCTCGGTGACCTGCTCCCACGCCTCCGCGGCCCGCGCGGCGTCCTCGCCGAGCGCCGGCGCGACCGCCTCGCAGGCGTAGCGCGCGGCCTTGGCCTTCTTGCGGGCCTCGTGGAGCAGGTGGAGCCGCTCCTCGCCCTCGGCGAGCAGGGCGACGTCGCGCTCGTGACGGACGCGGTCGACCGCCGCGGCGACGAGCCCCGGCAGCACCTCCCCGGCCGGCCGCCGCGCCCGCCCGCGCCACGGCGGCTCGGCGAGCAGCTCGAGCAGCCGGTCGGTCAGCGCCAGGTAGCGGTCGCCGTCGAGCACCTCGACGAGGGCCGCGTGCGCCGCGGCGTGCCGCGCGTCGAGCTCGGTGCGCAGCCGCTCGCCCACGGGGCCGACCACCTGCTCCGGCGGCAGCGCCTCGGCGGCGGCGAGGATGCGCTCGCGCATGACCTCGGCGTCGCGGGGGCCGCCGAGGGCCGTGGCCAGCCAGCGCAGCTCGGCCCGCAGGCCGTCGGCGACCTCCCGGTCGAGCAGCCGGCGGAACGTCCGCAGCGCGCTGCGCATCCGCCGGGTCGCCACCCTCGCCTTGTGCACCGCGTCCGGCGCGTCGGCGCGCACGTCGTCCTCGCGGCCGAGGACCACCGCCACCTGGGCCGCCAGGTGGGCGAGCACGACCTCTCCCGCGGGCGCGTCGGCGCCGGGCCCCTCGCCCCGGGCAGCGCGCTCCGGCCGGTCGCCCAGCGCCTGGGCGAGCTTGGAGGGGCTGTCGGCCACCTCGACGCCCTGCGCGGCGAGGTGCCCGGTGACCCGGTCGAGCAGGTCCGCGTCCCCGTCGACGAGCTCGACCTCGAGCTCGCGCCAGCCGCTCCCCCGCGGCAGCGCGGTGACGGTGTCGTCGCAGAGCTGGGCGAGCACCCGGTCCGCCCCGGGGTCGAGGAGGTCCACCTCGATCCGGTGCGTCCGCAGCACCGCGACCGGCAGCAGCGCGGCGTCGGCACCCTCGGGCCAGGCGTCCCCGAGCGCGGCGGCCACCTCGGCCACGAGCCCGGCCGGAGCGCGGAGCCGACCCGGCCCCTCCCCCAGCGGCGCGTGCACCTCGAGGCGGGCACCGTCCCGGCGGGGCAGCTTGAGGTGCCAGCCCTCGTCATACCCTCCCTCGCGGCGACGCAGGGTGACCCGGTGGCGCGCGAGCAGCAGGTCGCGGGTGTCGACGTAGACGGCGCGCATCCGGTGCTCGCGCGCCGGTCCCACCCGGACCAGGTCGCCCAGGGCGGGCAACGGGTCGTCGGGGCCGAGGTGGAACTTGCGCTCGGTCTCGACCTGCCTCATGCGCCCATTGTGGCCGTCGCGGCGGGCGCGCGGTCAGCCGGTGGGCGGGCGGTCGTCGCCGGGCTCGTCGTACCACCCGTCGTGCTCGCGGGCCAGGTCGGTGAAGCGGTCGCGCAGACCCTCGTAGGCACCGCCGCCGGGTGCGTCGGGCAGCCGGGTGTCGAGGACGTGGACGGCCCACTCCACGTCACGGCCGTCCTCTCCCAACTCCTGGCTCCGCGAGGCGCCGCGCACGACGCGCACGTGCTCGAAGCCCTCCTCGCGCAGCTCCTCGGCGATCTCCTCGGCGACGTCGCGGTCGGGCAGGACGAGGAGGTGCTCGCTGCCGGTGTGGGGAGGCTCGCTGGTGTCCACGCCGCCCAGCGTAGGTCGTCGCAGGCGGTGCTGCCGGGAGGCGCTCCCCGCAGCACGCCCCGACCCGCGGCCGCAGATGCACCGTGCTGCACGACGGACGACGTCGCCGACGTGGTCTGCGGTGCAGGATGTTGCCTGCGGCAGCCCCGGCTCAGCCCGTCGTGGAGGCCGCGCCGTCCACCTCCGCCTGCAGCGTCAGCGGCTCGGGCGCCCGCCACCACAGGACCGTGCCGAGCAGGCAGACCAGCCCGGTCGCCGCGAACGCCCACCCGAAGCCGGCCGCGTCGGCGACCAGACCGATGAGGACCGGGCCGACGATCGCGCCGCCGTCCTGGCTCATCTGGAAGACCGAGAGCACCTTGCCGCCGTTGCGCAGGTGCCCGACGACGTCGGCCACCGCCGCCTGCTGGGCCGGGTTGACCATGCCCGCCCCCACGCCCGAGACGACGGACAGCGCGAAGAGCACCGCCAGCCCCACGGTGGTCGACGTGCCCGGCCTGGCCGCCTGCCCGAGCAGCGCCATCGCGACGCCCATCGTGAGCAGCCCGACGAGCACCAGCGGCCGCCGCCCCAGCCGGTCGGTGAGCCGGCCCGAGACCTGCAGCGTCGCGGCCGTGCCGACCGCGCCGACGGCCAGCACCGCTCCGGCCACCCAGGGCTCGTCGAGCACCGCGATCGCCAGCAGCGGCAGCACCGCCATCCGCACGCCGAAGTTGGTCCACCCGTTGGCCACGCCGGAGAGCAGCACCGCCCGGTAGACCGGCGAGCGCCACGCCTCGGCGACCGTCATCGTCGGCCGGTCGGCGGCGTCCGGCGCCGGGCGCAGCCGCGCCCCACCCAGCCCCACGGCGACGACCGCGGCGGCGAGGAGGAGGGCGACGCCATACACGACGAAGGGGGCGCGCAGGCCCCATCCGGCGAGCAGCCCGCCGAGGACCGGACCGATCATCCCGCCCACGAGGAAGGCCGAGCCGTAGGCCGAGGAGACGCGGCCCCGCGCCCTCGGCGGCGCGAGACGCACGAGCAGCGCCATCGCCGAGATCGTGAACATCGTCGAGCCGAGCCCGCCCAGGCCGCGGAAGAGCAGCAGCTGGCCGTAGGACTGGGCGAACGCGGTCGCGAAGGACGACGCGGACACCACGAGCAGCCCGGTGAGGTAGACCGGCCGCTCGCCCAGGCGACCGACGAGCAGCCCGCCGGCCGGGGCGAAGACGAGCCGGAAGAACGCGAACGCCGAGACGATGACCGACGCCGCGGCGACACCCACGTCGAAGGACCGGGCGTAGGCGGGCAGCACCGGGGAGACGATCCCGAAGCCGACCGCGATGACGAACGCGGCGCCGACGAGGATCCAGATCTCGCGGGGTATGGGGTCGCGCCCTGCGGCACCGGCGCGACGTCGGGCTGTCATGGTCGGTCAGGCCGCGCCGACCAGCGCCGCGAAGCGGTCCAGGTCGACGTTGCCGCCGGAGAGCACGACCCCGACCCGGCGACCGGCGAGGTCCGGGACCGCCCCGGAGAGGACCGCCGCGAGCGCGAGGACGCCGGTGGGCTCGACCACCTGCTTGAGCGTCGAGGCCATGACCCGCATCGCCCCGACCAGCTGCTCGTCGGTGGCGGTCAGCACCCCGGTCACCCGGTCGCGGACGATCGGGAAGGTCAGCTCCCCCAGGCTCGTCGTCTGCGCGCCGTCGGCGATCGTGCGCGGCGTCCCGATCGTCACGATGCGCCCCTCCTCCAGGGAGCGGCGCGCGTCGTCGCCGGCCTCGGGCTCCACGCCGTAGACGCGGGCGTCCGGCGCGAGCGCCCCGGCGGAGAGCAGGCTGCCGGACAGCAGGCCGCCACCCCCGAGCGGGACGACGAGCACGTCGAGCGGGCCGGTCTCCTCGAGCAGCTCCCTGACCGCCGTGCCCTGACCCGCGATGACCCCCGGGTGGTCGAAGGGCGGCACGATCGTCATCCCCCGCTCCTGCGCGACGGCGGCCGCGACCTGCGGCCGGTCCTCGGTGTAGCGGTCGTAGCGGACGACCTCCGCGCCGTAGCCGAGCGTCGCGGCCACCTTGAGCTCGGGCGCGTCGTGCGGCATGACGATGACGGCCGGCATCCCCAGCTCCCGCGCCGCCAGCGCGACGGCCTGGGCGTGGTTGCCCGAGGAGTAGGCGACGACCCCGCCCCGGCGCTGGTCGGCGTCGAAGGAGGACAGCGCCGTGAACGCCCCGCGGAACTTGAACGCCCCGACCCGCTGCAGGTGCTCGGCCTTGAGGTGCAGCTCGCACCCGGCGAGCTCGTCGAGCCGGCGCGAGCGCAGCACGGGCGTGCGGTGCGCGACACCCTCGAGCACCGCGGCCGCGGCCTCGACGTCGGCGTAGGTCGGCAGCGCCGGTCCGGTCATGGGAGCTCCTTCGTCGTCGGGTCGGCTCGAGCGTCTCACGGGCCGCCGGCGCCCCGGCGGCCGGTCAGTGCGGTCATGGCCGGTCATGGCCGGTCGCGCCGACGGCGCCACGGCCACCGCCGCGAGCCGTCCGCGCGGGAGGGGTCCTGCCCGGTCTGCAGCGGCACGAAGCGGTATCCCCCGGGCGTCGGCTCCACGTGCGGCCGCCCGCCCTCGACGGTCACCCGCACCACCCGCCCCCGCAGCGGGAGCACCATCAGCCCGCCCTCGGCGAGCTGGTCGACGAGGGCGTCGGGCAGCTCGCGCGCCATGGCCGAGACGAGGATCCGGTCGAACGGACCCGCGTCCGGGGCCCCGAGCACGTCGGGGTCGGCCACCCGCACCTCCGCCCGGTCCAGCCCGTCGCGGCGCAGCCGCCCGGCGGCGTCCCGCACCAGCTCCTCGACAACGTCGACGCCGACCACCCGCCCCTCCGGCCCGACGAGCCTGGCCAGGATCGCGGTGGTCCACCCCGAGCCGCTGCCGACGTCGAGCACCGACTGCCCCTCGTGCACGTCCAGCAGCTCGAGCATCCGGCGCACCGTGGTCGGCTGGGAGCAGGTGGACCCGTGACCCAGCGAGAGCGGGGCGTCCACGTCCGCCTCGTCCCGCACCTCCGCAGGGAGGTATGACGTGCGCGGCGTCGCGCGCATCGCCTCCTCCACCGTCGGCCGGCTCGGCATCCTCCCACGCTAGGCCGCGGCGGTCCCACGAGCCACCGCGACGTCCCGGTCCGGTCGACGGACGCC
>CAZONQ010000025.1:11665-24377 GCA_964581125.1 uncultured Ornithinimicrobium sp. | reverse complement strand
AGGAGAAGTAGAGCTTGGCCAGCTCGACCGCCTCGGTGTCGTCGGTGGCGAGCAGGTCGCCCACACCCGAGACGGTGCAGTGCATCCGGGCGCCGCCCATCTCCTCCAGGGACACCTTCTCGCCGACCACCAT
Organism: uncultured Ornithinimicrobium sp.; assembly: GCA_964581125.1. Lineage (GTDB taxonomy): Bacteria > Actinomycetota > Actinomycetes > Actinomycetales > Dermatophilaceae > Ornithinicoccus. Next base: position 24,244 of record CAZONQ010000025.1, on the reverse strand, counting down.
CTCGGCCATGCGGGGGCTGCCGAGATACATCGAGGCGTTGCCCTCCACCATGATGATCAGGTCGGTGAAGCTGGGGATGTAGGCGCCGCCGGCCGCGGACGGGCCGAAGAGGCAGCAGATCTGCGGCACCTTGCCGGACAGGGCCACCTGGTTGTGGAAGATCCGGCCCGCGCCGCGCCGCCCGGGGAAGAGGTCGACCTGGTCGGTGATCCGGGCCCCCGCCGAGTCGACGAACCAGAAGACCGGCAGCTCCTCGCGCAGGGCCGCCTCGGTGGCGCGGATGATCTTCTCGACCGTCCGGGCGCCCCACGAGCCGGCCTTGACCGTCGGGTCGTTGGCCACGACGATCGCCGCCCGCCCGTCGACCTCGCCGCGCCCGGTCACCACGCCGTCGGCCGGCAGCCCCTGCGCGGTGGCGTTGGCGTAGCGGCCGTCCTCCACGAAGGTCCCCTCGTCGAAGAGCATGTCGATCCGGTCGCGGACGTACATCTTGCCCTGGGAGTCGAGCTTGGCCCGCCCCTTCCCGGTCGGCTCCGCCGAGGCACGGTATGCCGTCTCCAGCCTGGTCCGCAGGTCACCGACGCGGGGGTCGGGGTGGGGGTTCCGCGCGGCCTGTGACCCTGTGCTCGACCTGTCCATGCCCGTCATCGTGCCAGCCGCCCTCAGGCCGGCAGGCCGAGGCCGCGGGCGATGAGCATCCGCTGGACCTCGGAGGTGCCCTCGCCGATCTCGAGGATCTTGGCGTCGCGGTAGAAGCGCGCCACGGGGTACTCCTCCATGAAGCCGTTGCCGCCGAAGACCTGCGTCGCGATGCGGGTGGAGGTGACCGCGGCCTCGGTGGCGTAGAGCTTGGCGATCGCCGCCGCCTGCTTGACCTCGGCGACCGAGCGCTTCCCGGCGTGCTGCTGCTCCTTGAGCCACGCGGCCCTGTAGACGAGCACGCGGGCGGCCTCGGTCATCACCGCGATGTCGGAGACCTGGAAGGAGACGCCCTGGTTGACCGCGATCGGCCGGCCGAAGGCGAGGCGCTCCTGGCTGTAGCGGGTGGTCTCCTCGAGCATCCGCTGGAGGCAGCCGACCGCGAGCGCGGCGATCGCGATCCGGCCGTCGTCGAGGGTCTTGAGGAACTGCCTGAAGCCGTGGCCGCGCTCCCCGAGCAGGTTGGCCTCGGGCACCCGGGCGCCCTCGAAGGTCAGGCCGTGGGTGTCGGAGATGTGCCAGCCGAGCTTGCGGTAGGCCGGCTCGACGGTGAAGCCGGGCGTGCCGCTGGGGACGATGATCGCGCTGATCTCGGCCCTGCCGTCGGCGGTCTCGCCGGTGCGGGCGGTGACGGTGACGACCGAGGTGATGTCGGTGCCGGAGTTGGTGATGAAGGCCTTGGCCCCGTCGATCACCCACTGGCCGTCCTCCAGCCGCGCGCGGGTCCTCGTGGCCCCCGCGTCCGAGCCGGCCTCCGGCTCGGTCAGCCCGAAGCCGGCGAGCGCGCGCCCGGCGACGAGGTCGGGCAGCCAGCGCTCCTTCTGCTCCTGCGAGCCGTAGGTCTGGATCGGGTTGATGCCGAGCCCCACGCCGGCCTCCAGGGTGATGCCCATCGACTGGTCGACGCGGCCGAGCTCCTCGATCGCCACGCAGAGGTAGGTGAACCCCTCCCCCTCCATGCCGGCGCCGCCGAACTCCTCCGGTGCCTCGAGGCCGAAGAGCCCCAGCTCGCCCATCTTCGGCACGAGGTGGACCGGGAAGCGGCTCTCGCGGTCCCACTCCTCGACGTGCGGGGCGATCTCCTGCTCGGCGAAGTCGCGGACGACCGTGCGGAAGTCCTCGTGGTCCTGGCTCAGCTCGAACATCGGCGTCCGGTTCCCTTCTCGGGCTCGGGTATGGGGTGCACCTGCGGCGTGCCCATCGTCCTTGACGTTGACGCGAAGGTCAAGCACGATGGGACCGCCCCGACACGTGACGCAAGGACAACCGTGCCCGACCAGCAGAAGAAGCCCCACGAGACGGACCGGACGTGGACCATCGCCGAGATGGCCGACGACTTCGGCGTGACGCACCGGGCGCTGCGCCACTACGAGCACCTGGGGCTGCTCTCCCCCGAGCGGGACGGCCAGCGCCGGGTCTACCACCGGCGCGAGCGCACCCGGCTGGCGCTGGTGCTGCGCGGCCGGCGGCTGGGCTTCTCGCTCGAGGAGATCTCCACGATCCTCGGGATGTACGACGACCAGCCCGGCGAGGCGGGACAGCTGCGCTACCTGCTCAGCCAGATCGACGACCGCCGCGTCGACCTGGAGGGACGGCGCCGGGACATCGAGGACTCGCTGCGCGAGCTGGAGGAGCTGGAGCGGCGCTGCCAGGAGGACCTGGCCCGGCTCGGCTGACAACGGGCACGCCCCGGCACCTGCGCAGACCGCGTCCGCCCGTGGGTCTAGGGTGACACCCATGCCGATCAGCAAGGTCCTCATCGCCAACCGCGGCGAGATCGCCGTCCGCATCGCCCGAGCCTGCAAGGACGCGGGTCTGGGCTCGGTCGCCGTCTACGCCGACCCCGACCGCGACGCCCTGCACGTCAAGGTGGCCGACGAGGCCTACGCGCTCGGCGGGTCCACGCCCGGCGAGTCCTACCTCGTGCAGGAGAAGCTGCTCGACGTCGCGCGCCGGGCCGGCGCCGACGCGGTGCACCCCGGCTACGGCTTCCTGGCCGAGAACGCCTCCTTCGCCCAGGCGGTCGTCGACGCGGGGCTGACCTGGATCGGCCCCGGTCCCGAGGCGATCGACGCGCTGGGAGACAAGGCCAAGGCCAAGCACATCGCCGTCCGGGCGGGCGCCCCGCTGGCCCCGGGGACGAAGGACCCGGTCGAGGACGCCGACGAGGTGGTGGCGCTCGCCCAGGAGTTCGGCCTGCCCGTCGCCATCAAGGCGGTCTACGGCGGCGGCGGCCGTGGACTCAAGGTCGCCCGCACCATGGAGGAGATCCCCGACCTGTTCGAGTCCGCCGTCCGTGAGGCGGTCACGGCCTTCGGACGCGGCGAGTGCCTCGTCGAGAAGTTCCTCGACAGGCCCCGCCACGTCGAGACCCAGTGCCTCGCCGACCAGCACGGCAACGTCGTGGTGGTCTCGACGCGCGACTGCTCGCTCCAGCGCCGCAACCAGAAGCTGGTCGAGGAGGCCCCGGCCCCGTTCCTGACGCAGGCCCAGCACGCCGAGCTGGTGCGCGCCAGCAAGGCGATCATGAGGGAGGCCGGCTACGTCGGCGCCGGCACCTGCGAGTTCCTCGTCGCCCAGGACGGCACGATCTCCTTCCTCGAGGTCAACACCCGCCTCCAGGTCGAGCACCCGGTGACCGAGGAGGTCACCGGCGTCGACCTCGTCCGCGAGCAGTTCCGGGTCGCCGACGGCGAGGAGATCGGCTACGACGACCCCGAGCCGCACGGGCACTCGATCGAGTTCCGCATCAACGGCGAGGACGCCGGCCGGGACTTCATGCCCGCGCCCGGCACCGTCTCGCGCATGGTCGTCCCCCAGGGCCCGGGTGTCCGCTGGGACGCCGGGATCGTCGAGGGCGACACCGTCGCCGGCGCCTTCGACTCGATGATCGCCAAGCTCATCGTCACCGGCCGCGACCGCCGCCAGGCCCTCGAACGGGCGCGCCGCGCCCTCGGCGAGCTCGAGGTCGAGGGCATGCCCACGGTCCTGCCCTTCCACCGGGCCATCGTGTCCGACCCGGCCTTCGCCCCCGAGGGCGACGAGCCCTTCAGCGTGCACACCCGGTGGATCGAGACCGACTTCGACAACCAGGTCGAGCCCTACTCCGGTCCCACGGCCGAGGCCCCCGCCGGCGAGGACGGCGAGCGTCAGAAGGTCGTCGTCGAGGTCGGCGGCCAGCGCCTCGAGGTCTCCCTGCCCGCCGGGCTCGCGCTCGGCGGCAACGGCGGCGGTCCGGCCGCCCGCAGGAAGGCGCCCAAGCGCACCCGGGGCGGGGGCGGAGCAGCAGCGGCGTCCGGCGACGCGGTGACCGCGCCGATGCAGGGCACGATCGTCAAGATCGCCGTCGAGGAGGGCCAGGCCGTCGCCCAGGGCGACGTCGTCGTGGTCCTCGAGGCGATGAAGATGGAGCAGCCGATCAAGGCGCACAAGGACGGCACCGTGAGCGGCCTGTCGGCGACCGTCGGCGAGACCGTCTCCAACGGCGCGGTCCTCTGCGAGCTCAAGGACTGAGCGCCGCACCGGCACGACCTGCGGGGGTGGGAGCATGACCGGGTTCTCCGCGTCGGCGGTGGTCGCCGTGGCGGGCGGCCTCGTCGTCATCGTGCTCGGCTTCGCGCCCTACCTGGGCTGGTCCTACCGCCGCCGCGGCCGCTTCGGGCCCGGCCACGCCCTGCTCGTGGCCTGCACCGCGGTCTACGCGCTGGCGCTGTGGACCTACACGATCCTGCCCGTGCCCGACCCCGCGGTGGTCTGCCAGGACCCGGCGGGGGCCCAGCTCCACCCCTTCCAGTTCCTCTCCGACCTGGCCAGGGAGCGGCAGGCCGGCGGCTCGGGCAGGGCCGTGGTCATGCAGGTGGTCTTCAACGTGCTCCTCTTCGTGCCGCTGGGCATGGCCGTGCGCCACCTGTTCCGCCGGGGCCTCGTCGTCACCGTGCTCGTCGGGCTCGGCGTCTCGGGGCTCATCGAGCTCACCCAGCTGACCGGCAACTGGGGCCTCTACCCGTGCGCCTACCGGCTCATGGACGTCGACGACCTCCTCGCCAACACCACGGGGGCGGCGCTCGGCTTCCTCCTCGCGCCCGTGCTGCGCCAGGTGCCGGGCCAGGAGGTCGCCGACGTCCGGGAGCCCCAGCCGGTCACGGCCTGGCGACGGGTCCTCGGCATGGTGGCCGACGTCCTCCTCGTCACGGTCGGCGGCGTGCTGGTCTGGCTGCCGGTCGGGTCGCTCCTGCTGTCGACCGGCACGATGACGCGCACCGAGGTCGCCGACGCCGAGGTCCTGCGAGGCACGCTGCAGCTGTCCGTGGCGGCGGCGCTGCTCGTCGGCGTGCCGCTCCTGGGCAGGGGGGCGACGGTCGGGCAGCGCCTGGTCATGCTCCGCCCGCAGGACGAGGCGGGCGACCCCCCGTCGGTCGCGCAGCGCCTGGTGCGCGCGGCCGTGGGGTCGGGGGGCTACTTCGTGCTCGACGGGCTCGGCACCATGACCGGCTCCTCCCTGCTCGCGGGGGCCGCCACGGTCCTCGGGGTGGCCAGCCTGGTCGTCGCCGCGCTCGGCGACCACCGGGGGCTGTCCGGCATGGTCGCCCGGGTGCGCGTCGTCGACGCCCGCGTGCCGCGGGCGGCCGTCAGCGACGCCGAGCGGTGGGCCGCGATGCCCGAGCTGCGCCGGCTGTGGCTGGCCGTGGCCGCCGGCGCCGCCGGTCTCCACCTGGCCGTGCTCGCCCTCATGGACGCGATGTCCAGCAGCGCCCTGGCCGCGGGCGCCGTTCTCGTCGTGCTCGTCGCGGGCGCCGTCGCCCAGGTCGCCTTCCTCCTCCTCAACGGCCTGGCCATGACGCGGCGCGAGGGCCGCAGCCTGGGCAACCTGCTGACGCTCCTGCTCGGCGCGGCCCTGGTCGGGCTCACCCTGCTCACGGTGGTGGCGATCGTGAGGGGCCCCTACATCGTCGTCCTCGTGGTCGGCGCGGCCTGGCTGCTGCTGGCCTACCTCGGCCTGCTCTTCTGGTCGTTCGTCCTCTACGGGCTGCTCTACGCCCGGCGCGACCCGGCTCCCGGCGCCGACTCGGTGGTCGTGCTGGGCTCGGGCATCTTCGGCACCCGGGTGCCGCCGCTCCTGGCGGCCCGGCTCGCGCGCGGCCGCGAGGTGCTCGAGGCCGAGCTCGCCCGCGGCGGGGACGCCGTCCTCGTCTGCTCCGGCGGGCAGGGGCCGGGCGAGGACGTGCCGGAGGCCGTCGCGATGGCCGACCACCTCGTCGGGGCCGGCGTCGACCCCGACCTGCTGCGCCGCGAGACCGCCTCGCGCAGCACCGACGAGAACCTGCTCCTGAGCCTGGAGCTGCTGCGGGCCGAGGGCCGTGGCGAGCGCGTCGTGGTCGTGACCAACGACTACCACGCCTTCCGCGCCGCGATCATCACCCGCGAGCAGGGCCTCGCCGCGCAGGTGGTCGGCGCCCCCACCGCCCGCTACTTCCTGCCGAGCGCGATCCTGCGCGAGTTCGTCGGCGTGCTCGTGCGCCACCCCTGGCCCCACCTGGTCGTCGCCGCGCTCGTGGCCGGGCTGGTGGTCCTGCTCGCCTCCGCCGCCTGACCGAGCGGCTGTCGCGGACGTCACCGCGCGCCGCCCTTCCCTCACGGCCCTGTTTGCGGCTACAACAGGGGGATGGCGCCGACGCTGACGCCGCCACGGGTCCGGCAGGGCAGGGACCCGGCCCGGGAGACCAGGCACAGCGGTGCCCCGTTCGTCCTCCCGGTGTTCCTCGCTGCCGCGCTGCTCCACCTGGAGCTCGTCCTGCGGCTGGCCACCGGCACCCCCTTCCTCCGCGGCGGCCTGGTCTACGTCGGGCTCTTCTCCGTGGTCGCCGGGCTGGTGGCCTTCCTGGTGGTCAGCCTCCTTCCCGGTCGGGCCCGGGTGCTGGTGACCACGACCCTCCTGCTGGTCCCGACCCTGCTCTTCATGGCCCAGCTGCTCTACCACGACATCTTCGGCACGCTCTTCACCGTCTTCTCAGCCCTCCACGGCGGCCAGGCGGTCCAGTTCGGCGACGTCGTCGTCGGCGCGGCCGCCCGCAACGCGCCGGTCCTGGGGCTCCTCGCGGTCCCGCTGGTGCTCTACCTGCTCCTGCCCAAGAGGTCCCCGGCGATGCGCTACCGCTTCGGCTGGTTCGAGCGGTCGGTCGCCGGCCTGCTGGCGCTCCTCCTCCACGGCCTGGCCATGGTCGGCATCGGGCTGGGAGCGCACGGGCACGCCAGCGCCTACGACGCCTACCACCGCGGCGGCGAGCCGGTCGCCTCGGTCGGTCAGCTGGGGCTGCTGACGACGACCCGGCTGGACCTGCAGCGCACGCTGCTCGGGCTCGAGCCCGACGTGGCACCGCCGCCGATGACGGTCGCGCCGAGGGTGCCGGACGGGCCCGACGGGCCGGACGGGCCGGACGGGTCCGTGGCCACGCCCGACCCGCGGGACGACCGGACCACGGCCCCCGGCGAGGAGGACAGCCACGGCGTGAACGCCATGGACATCGACTTCGCCGCGCTGCGCGACGGCACCGCCGACGAGACCCTCCGCAGCATGCACGACTACGTCGGCAGCCTGGAGCCGACCGGCAGGAACGACCACACCGGGCGCTTCGAGGGCTACAACCTGGTCCTCGTCACCGCCGAGGCCTTCTCCCACTACGCGGTGGACGAGGAGGTGACGCCCACGCTCTACCGGATGGCCACCGAGGGCTACACCTTCACCAACTTCTACAACCCGGTCTGGGGCGTGAGCACCTCCGACGGCGAGTACGTCGCGACCACCGGGCTCATCCCCAAGAGCGGGGTGTGGAGCATGCTCGTCTCGGGCCAGAACTCGATGCCGTTCGCGATGGGCAACCAGCTGCGCCGGCTGGGCTACACGACCAAGGCCTACCACGACCACGCCTACGACTACTACGGCCGTGACGTCTCCCACCCCAACCTGGGCTACGACTACAAGGGGGTCGGCAACGGTCTCGACATCACCGCGACCTGGCCCGAGTCCGACGTCGAGATGGTCGACGTCACCACGGACGACTACGTCCACGACGAGCCCTTCCACGCCTACTACATGACCGTCAGCGGCCACCTGCGCTACACCTGGGGAGGCAACTTCATCGCCGCCAAGAACCGCGCGCTGGTGGAGGACCTTCCCTACGGCGAGGCGGGGAAGGCCTACCTGGCGACCCAGATCGAGCTGGACCGCGCCATGGAGCTGCTCCTGGAGCGGCTGGAGGAGGCCGGCGTCGCCGACCGCACGCTCGTCGTGATCAGCCCCGACCACTACCCCTACGGCCTGGAGAAGGAGGACCTGGACGACCTCGCCGGCCACGAGGTCGACGAGCGCTTCGAGCTGCACCGCAGCAGCCTGATCATCTACGCGCCCGGGATGGAGCACGAGGTCGTCGACGAGCCGGTGGCCAGCATGGACATCATCCCCACGCTGTCCAACCTGCTCGGGCTGGAGTTCGACTCCCGCCTGCTCATGGGCCGCGACGTCTTCGCCGCGACCGACCCGCTGGTGATCTTCAACGACCGCAGCTTCATCACCGACAGGGGCCGCTACGACAGCCGCTCCGGCGAGTTCACCCCGGTGGACGGGGCCGAGGTGCCCGACGGCTACCGGCAGGCGGTCTCCGAGGAGATCGACCGCAAGTTCTGGATCTCGGCCCAGATCCTGGACCAGGACTACTACGCCCTCGTCGTCGACCGCTGAGCCCTGGCCGCGGCAGCCGGGGTCGTGGCACCGACCCGGGCCGGGTCAGTCGGCGATCTCGTGCAGCTGCCGGGCGGCCTCGGACAGCGAGCCGCTCATCGAGGGGTAGACGGTGAACGTCGAGGAGAACTGGTCGACGTTGAGCCGGTTGGCCACCGCCAGCGCGATGGGGAAGATCAGCTCGCTGGCCCGCGGGCTGACGACCACTCCCCCGACGATCGTCAGGCTGCCCTTGCGGGCGAAGATCTTGACGAACCCGTCGGAGACGTTCTGCATCTTGGCGCGGGGGTTCTTGGTCAGCGGCAGCATGACGGCGCGCGCGTCGACCCGACCCTCGTCGATGTCGGCCTGGCTGACGCCGACGGTCGCGATCTCGGGGTCGGTGAAGATGTTGGAGCTCACCCTGCCCAGCGACAGCGGCGCGACCGCGTCGCCCAGGGCGTGCGCGACGGCGATGCGGCCCTGCATCGCGGCGACCGAGGCCAGCGGGAGGACGCCGGTGCAGTCCCCCGCGGCATAGACCCCGGGGGCGCTCGTGCGCGAGACCCGGTCGACCTCGATGTGGCCCGAGCGGCTCAGCCGCACGCCGGCCTCCTCCAGCCCCATGTCGGTCGTGTTGGGGATGGAGCCGACGGCCAGGAGCGCGTGCGAGCCCTCGACCTCGCGCCCGTCCTCGAGCGTGACGACGACCCCCTCGCCCTCGCGGCGCACGGCGGCGGCGCGGGAGCGGTTGAGCACGGTCATGCCGCGTCGGCGGAAGACCTCCTCGACCACGTTGGCCGCGTCGGCGTCCTCGCCCGGCAGGACGCGGTCGCGGGAGGAGATGAGCGTGACCGCGCAGCCCAGACCCAGGTAGGCGTGGGCGAGCTCGGCGCCGGTGACGCCCGAGCCGATGACGACGAGGTGGTCGGGCAGCTCGGTGAGGTCCCAGATCTGCTGCCAGGTGAGGATGCGCTCGCCGTCCGGCACGGCGCTGTCGAGCACGCGTGGACGCGCGCCCGTGGAGACCAGCACCACGTCGGCCTCGACGACGCGCGTCGCCTCGGCCGCGGCCCGGTCGCCCCCGTGGGGCGCGGGCTCCACGCCGGAGGGGACGTCGCCGACGCCCTGCACCACCTCGACGCGACGGTCGGGCAGCAGCCGGCCGGCGCCCTGGACGACCTCGACGCCGGCGCTCTCGAGCCGCTCGTCGATGTCGCGGCTCTGGGCGCGGGCGAGGTCCATGATCCGGGCGTTGACGTCCGCGACGTGCGCGGTCACGCCCTGGTCGAGCGGGACGTTGGCGCCGTCGAAGTGCACCCCGATCCGCTTGGCGGCGCTGAAGCGGTCCATGAAGTCGGCGGTGGCGATGAGCGCCTTGCTCGGCACGCAGTCGGTGAGGACGGCGGCACCGCCGAGCCCCGAGCGCTCGACCACCGTCACCTCGGCGCCGAGCTGGGCGGCACCCAGCGCGGCCTCGTAGCCGCCCGGCCCTCCTCCGACGACGACCACGGACATGTTCGCTGCACTCACGGCCCCTATCCAACCATCGGTAGGCTGCGCCCGTGACCTCCACCTCGCTCCCGGCCGTCCCCGACCTCTCCGACCCCGGCACCGACCCGCAGGAGGTGGCCCGCGCCGCCGCCGCGGTCGTCGCCGAGCGCACCGGGGCCGAGCGGCACGACATCGCGCTGGTCCTGGGCAGCGGCTGGAAGCCCGCCGCCGACCTCCTCGGCGAGGCGTCCGCGGAGATCGACAACACCGACGTGCCGGGCTTCGGCGCCGCCGCCGTCGAGGGCCACTCGGGCACGATGCGCTCGGTGCCGCTCGCCGACGGCCGACGTGTCCTCGTCTTCGGCACGCGCACGCACTACTACGAGGGCAAGGGAGTGCGCGCGGTCGTGCACGCCGTGCGCACCGCCGCCGCCGCGGGCTGCTCGACGATCGTGCTCACCAACGGCTGCGGCGGGCTGCGCCCCGAGTGGGCGCCCGGCACCCCGGTGCTCATCCGCGACCACATCAACCTCACCGCCGACTCGCCGCTGGAGGGTGCGACCTTCGTCGACCTCACCGACGTCTACACCCCCCGCCTGCGCGCGCTGGCCCGCGAGATCGACCCCACGCTCGACGAGGGCGTCTACGTCCAGTTCCGCGGCCCGCACTACGAGACGCCCGCCGAGGTGGCCATGGCGCGCGTCATCGGCGGCGACCTCGTCGGCATGTCCACCACCCTCGAGGCCATCGCCGCCCGCGAGGCCGGGATGGACGTCCTGGGCATCTCCCTGGTCACCAACCCGGCGGCCGGGATCAGCGAGACGCCGCTGGACCACCAGGAGGTCATCGAGGCCGGCCGTGCCGCGGCCCAGCGCTGCGGCGAGCTCCTCGCGCGCATCGTCGAGCGGATCTGAGGAAGGACGAGGTATGGAGAGCACCACCCCCCAGGACCTCCTCGCGCAGGCGCGGGGCTGGCTCGAGGACGACCCCGACGGGGCGACCCGCGCCGAGCTGCAGGACCTCCTGGACCGCGTCGAGGGCGGCGAGCCCGGCGCCGCCGAGGAGCTGGCCGACCGGTTCTCCGGCTTCCTCGAGTTCGGCACCGCCGGCCTGCGCGGCGCCCTGGGCGCCGGCCCCCACCGGATGAACCGCGCGGTGGTGATCCGCACGGCCGCCGGCCTCACGGCCTACCTGACGAAGGCGCTGGAGGCGGCCGGCGACCGGACGCCCGGTCCGGCGGTCGTGGTCGGCTTCGACGCGCGGCACAACTCCGACGTCTTCGCCCGCGACACCGCGGCCGTGGTCGAGGCCGCGGGCGGGCGGGCGATGGTCCTGCCGCGCCCGCTGCCCACCCCGGTGCTCGCCTTCGCGATCCAGCACCTCGGCGCCGACGCCGGCGTCATGGTCACGGCCAGCCACAACCCGCCGCAGGACAACGGCTACAAGGTCTACCTCGGCGACGGCTCGCAGATCGTGCCGCCGGCCGACCGCGACATCTCCGCCGAGATCTCGCGGGTCACGTCCGTGCGCGAGGTGCCGATGGCCGACGACGGGTGGGTGACGCTCGGCGAGGACGTCGTCGACGCCTACCTCGAGGCGGCGGTCGCGGTGCTCGACGCCGACGGTCCGCGCGACCTGTCCGTCGTCCACACCGCCCTGCACGGCGTGGGGTCCCAGGTCGTGCAGGAGGCCTTCCGCCGCGCCGGGTTCCCCGAGGTCGCCCCCGTCGAGAGCCAGGAGGAGCCCGACCCCGCGTTCCCGACGGTGACCTTCCCCAACCCCGAGGAGCCGGGCGCCATCGACGCCGCGCTCGAGCTCGCGGGGCGCGTGCGGCCGGACCTCGTCGTCGCCAACGACCCCGACGCCGACCGGTGCGCGCTGGCCGTCGACGACCGGGGCACCTGGCGCATGCTGCGCGGCGACGAGGTCGGCGCGCTGCTCGGCCACCACGTGCTGCGCCGCGGCCGGGCGACCGGCGACCGGCGCGTCCTGGCCCGCTCGATCGTCTCCTCCCGCCTGCTCGGGGCGATGGCGGAGGCGGCCGGGCTGCCGGCGCAGGAGACGCTCACCGGCTTCAAGTGGATCGGCCGCGTACCGGGCCTGGCCTACGGCTACGAGGAGGCGCTCGGCTACTGCGTCGACCCGGCGACCGTGCCGGACAAGGACGGCGTGACGGCGGCGCTCATGGCCGCGGAGCTGGCCGCCACGCTCAAGGCCGAGGGCCGCACGCTGCTCGACGTCCTCGACGACCTCGCGGTCGAGCACGGCGTGCACGCCACCGACGCCTTCTCGGTGCGGGTGTCCGACCTGTCCCTCATCCCGCCGGTCCTGGCACGCCTGCGCGAGCAGCCGCCGTCGGAGCTGGGGGGCGTCCCGGTGGCGACCGCCGAGGACCTCGCCGAGGGCGCCGGCGGGCTCCCGCCGACCGACGGCCTGCGCTACCACCTCGAGGACGGAACGCGGGTCATCGTCCGCCCCAGCGGCACCGAGCCCAAGCTCAAGGTCTACCTCGAGGCGGTCGTGCCGGTCGACGGGCGTGAGCACCTCGCCGACGCCCGCGCGGAGGCGGGCCGCCGCCTCGCGGCGGTCCGCGGGGGCATGGAGCGGCTCACCGCCGTCTGACGCGGCGGTCGCCGGTCGACACCCCGCCCGGGGCCGGTGCGGAGCGACCG
>CAZONQ010000025.1:4697-11565 GCA_964581125.1 uncultured Ornithinimicrobium sp. | reverse complement strand
GCCCGGGGCCGGTGCGGAGCGACCGGGCCTCAGCTGAGGAGGGCGAGGAGGAGCAGGACGAGCGCGAGGGCGAGCACGACGATCGCCGACCAGGCGGGCTGCCGCGTGACGACCTCGTGACCCTGCGCGTCCGCGCGCCCCTCTCCCCCGTCGAGCCGCCAGCGCTGCAGCGTGCGGTGCACCTGGTCGCTGACCCCCTGGGCGGTGACGCCTGCGGAGCCGCGGTGGCGGGTGGCCTCGGCGAAGTCGTCGACGGGCCGGCGGCGCACCCACTCCCGGCGGACCGGCACGGCCCAGGAGCTGTGCTTGTGACCGTCGACGTCGTGCAGCTCCAGGGCCCAGCGGTCCGTCACCTCGGCGAGCGCGGCGAACGGCACCCTGGTGTCGGTGAGGATGTCGGCCAGCACGACCCCGTCGGTGCGCAGCTGCACGTGCGGGCGGAGGAAGAGCACCCAGGCGACACCGGCGACGGCCACGATCATCGCCGCCGGCCATGCCAGCCCCCGGTGCGAGCCGGTCGCCAGGTCGGCCACGGTCAGCGCGGCGAACACACCGGCGACGGCCAGCATGGTCCACCCCACGACCCGCGCGGGCAGGGTGCGGTAGACGCGGACGAGGTCACCGGTCGGCGGCGTGGTGGGGGCTCTCACGCCGCCCGAGTCTACGGTCGGCGGCCGCCTAGAATGGCCGACCATGGATCCTCACGCCGGTCGCCGCGCGCGGGTGCTCGTCCTCTCCGGTCCCAGCGGCGCCGGCAAGTCGCGCCTGGCGCGCCGGCTGCACGAGCAGCACGGGTGGCCGCTGCTGGCGCTGGACGACTTCTACCGCGAGGCCGGCGCGCCCGACCTGCCGATGAGCCCGCTCGGCCTCGTGGACTGGGACGACGTGCGGTCCTGGGACCTCGACGCGGCGCTGGCCGCGGCGGAGGAGCTGTGCACGAGGGGCAGCACGCGGGTGCCGCGCTACGACATCTCCACCTCCAGCGTCGTCGGCCACCGCACGCTCGAGCTGGGCGGCTCCGCGATGGTGGTCGCCGAGGGCATCTTCGCCGCGCACACCATCGCCGGGCTGCGCACGCGCGGGCTGCTCGCGGACGCCTGGTGCGTCCACCACCGCCCGTGGGTGGTCTTCGCCCGGCGGCTCGCCCGGGACCTGGCCGAGCGTCGCAAGCCGCCGCTCACCCTGTGGCGACGGGGCCACGTCCTGCGCCGGGCCCAGCCCGGTATCGTGGCCGCCCACCAGGCCCTCGGCGCGGTGCCGGTGCGCGCCAAGGTGGCCGAGCGGGAGGCTTCGGGCCTCCCCCAGGCCCGGCAGCACGACATACCGAGGAGCGCGGGAGGAGCAGGGGGATGACGGACCAGCCACCACGGCCCGACCAGGGAGGCCAGCTGCCGCGATGGACCCCGCCGTCGCCGTCCGGCACGCCGGGGCCGTCCGACGCCGCCGGGCCCCCGCCGCCGGCGTGGCACCGGCTGCCGCCGGAGCAGCTGGCGCGGATGCACCAGCCCGGCGTCGTGCCGCTGCGGCCGCTCCACCTCGGGGACGTCTTCGGCGGCGCCCTGCAGACGATGCGGCGCAACCCCTCGGCCACGATCGGGACCGCCTTCCTCGTCCTGGCGGTGCTGCTCGTGCCGTCCTACCTGACCTCCCTCGCGGTCGTGCGCGTCGGGTCCCTCGCCGTCGAGGACCGGTCCCTGCTCGCGACCCTCGTGAGCCTGCTGTTCTCCACGCTCGCGTCGGTGGCGCTCACCGGCATGATCGTCCACGTCGTCGGGGAGGCGGTCCTCGGCGACCGGGCGAGCCTCGGCGGGACCTGGGCGGCCGTGCGCGGCCGGCTGCCCGCGCTCCTCGGGACCCTCCTGCTCATGAGCCTGCTGCTCGCGGGGCTCGTGCTGCTCCTCGTGGCGGTCGTCCTGCTGCTGCTCTTCCTCACGGTCGACACCAACGAGGTGCTCGCCGTCGTGCTGACCGTCGTGGGGGCCATCGGCATGGCGGTCCTGCTCGTGTGGGTCGGCGTCCGGCTGTCGCTGGCGCCCGCCGCCGTCGTCCTGGAGCGGGTCGGGCCGTGGCGCGGGCTGCGCCGCTCCTGGCGCCTCACCACCGGCGGCCAGGGCTGGCGGGTGCTGGGCATCACGGTGCTCGCCGGCGTCGTGACCGCCATCTTCAGCAGCGCGGTCCAGGTGCCGGTCATGATGGCGGTCTTCGCCGTCGGCGGGGTCGACCTGCTCAGCGAGCAGGGGCTGATCAGCCCGCTCATGGTCGGCGCCGACCACCTGGTGCAGCTCCTCGTCAACGCCTTCGTCGTGCCGTTCACGGCCGGGGTGACGGCGCTGCTCTACCTCGACCAGCGGATCCGCCGGGAGGGCCTGGACGCCGCCCTCGTCCAGGCCGCGCAGGCGCGGGCCGCCGCGCGGGCGCGCTGACCGGGGGCCGCGCCGTGACGACCAGCGGGGTCCCGGTGGACCCCGACCGCGACGAGGCGCGGCGCCTCCTCGAGCAGGAGCTGCGCGACCCCGACTACCGGGTGCACGAGTCCCTGCTGGTCCGGGCCTGGCGCTGGGTCACCGACCACCTGCCCTCCCTCGACGTCCCCGGCCAGCTGCCGCCGTGGGCCGCCTGGGCGGTGCTCGGACTCGTCCTCCTGGTCGCCGGTGCCGTGGTGCTCTTCGCCGCACGCGACCGTTGGCGGCGGGCGACGCCCGGCCGGGCGGGGGCCGGCGGTGTCCTCGACGACGCCGGGACGTCCGCGGCCGCCTACCGGCGCCGGGCCGAGGCCGCGGTCGCCGCGGGCGACCACCGTGCGGCGCTCCTCGACGCCTACCGTGCCGTCGCGGCCGGCGCCGTGGAGCGCGCGCTGCTCGACCGGCGGCCGGGGCGCACCGCCCACGAGGTGGCGCTCGGCCTCGCCCCGGTCTTCCCCGACGAGGCCTCGGCGCTGGCCGGGGCGGCCGACCGCTTCGACGACGTCCGCTACGGCGGGCTCCGCGCCACGGCCGACCAGGCCGCCGCGGTGGTCGAGCTCGACCGACGGGTGGCGGCGGCACGGCCGGCGCTCCCGGGCGGCAGGACGGTCGCGCCGGGGGCACCACGGTGAGCGCCGGGCCCGGCACCGGGACGGGCGACGTGGTCGAGGCGGCCCAGGACGCCCCGACCGGTCCCGACGGTCGGGGCACCGGCCGGCCCGTCGACGGGGGCGTGCGCCACCACGTGCGCCGGTGGGCCCCGTGGGTGGCCCTCGCCCTGGTCGCCGCGGTCGTCGCCACGCTCCTGTCCGGCACGCCGTCCGGCGAGCCGCTCGGCCCCGACAACCCCGGTCCCGACGGCGCCCGCGCGCTCGCCCGGGTGCTCGCCGGGCAGGGCGTCGACGTGCAGGTCGTGGAGGGCTCGGGCACGCTCCTGGACCGGGAGGTGGGGGCCGGGACGACCGTCCTGCTGGCGCACACGGCCTACCTCGACGACCGTTCCGGGCCCGCGCTGGTCGAGCACGTGCGGGGGGCCGACCGGCTCGTCGTCGTGGTCCCGGACCCCGGGGCCGCGCCGGGCGACGCCCTCGGGCTGGACGTGGGCGTCGACGCCGTGGGCGGGGCGCCGCGCGAGCCGGACTGCGACGGTCCGTTCACCCGGCCGGGCGACGTGCTGCGCACCTGGGACGTCCAGCTGGAGGCGACCGGCGAGGACCGGTCGACGACGACGGCCTGCTACCCGCCGACCCGCGGGCACGGGGCGGGCGGCGCGCGCGAGGGGGCGCTCCTCACCTTCCCGGCGACCGCGGGCCGTCCCGAGGTGGTGCTCGTCGGTCTCGGCAGCGCGCTGACCAACCGGCACGTCACCGAGGGCGCGCACGCCGCGCTCGGCCTGCGCCTCCTCGGCGGCAGCGACGAGCTCCTGTGGGTGCTCCCCCGACCCGGCGACGTGGGCACGGACGCCGCGCCGACCAGCCTGTGGGACGCCCTGCCGCGCAGCCTGACCGCGGTCGTGGTCCTGCTCGGCGCCGCGGTGCTCGCCCTCGCGCTGTGGCGCGGCCGCCGCCTCGGGCCGGTCGTGACCGAGCCGCTGCCCGCCGTCGTCCACGCCGCCGAGACCACCCGCAACCGCGGCCGCCTCTACCGCCAGGCGCACGACCGCGCGCACGCCCTCGCCGCGCTCCAGGCGGGCGCCCGTCGCCGGCTCGCCCCGCGCCTCGGCCTGCCCGCCGCGTCCGGCGCCGACGACCTCGTGCGCGCCGTGGCCGAGGCCACCGGCCGCCCGGTCGACGAGGTCCGCCGCCTGCTCACCGACCCTGCCGCCCCCGACGACACGACGCTCGTGACCACCGCCCGGGAGCTGCGCTCCCTCGAGGAAGGACTGCACCCATGACCGACACGCCGCACGCCCCGGCCGCCGAGGACGGCGAGCGCGCCCGCGCCGCCCTGCTCGCCCTCCGTGACGAGGTCGGCAAGGCCGTCGTCGGGCAGGAGCAGGCCGTCGCCGGGCTGGTCGTCGCGCTCCTGGCGCAGGGGCACGTGCTGCTCGAGGGCGTGCCCGGCACGGCCAAGACGCTGCTCGTGCGCACCCTCGCCGCCGCCCTCGACGTCACCACCACCCGCGTGCAGTTCACCCCCGACCTCATGCCCGGCGACGTGACCGGCTCGATGGTCTACGACTCGGGCCGGGGCGACTTCACCTTCCGGCCCGGCCCGGTCTTCACCAACCTGCTGCTCGCCGACGAGGTCAACCGGACCCCGCCCAAGACGCAGTCGGCGCTGCTGGAGGCCATGGAGGAGCGGCAGGTCACGGTGGACGGCACGACCCACCGGCTGCCGGCCCCCTTCCTCGTGGCCGCCACGCAGAACCCGGTCGAGTACGAGGGCACCTACCCCCTCCCCGAGGCCCAGCTCGACCGCTTCCTCATGAAGGTCACCGTGCCGCTCCCGCCCCGCGAGGACGAGGTGCAGGTCGTCACCCGCCACGCGGCGGGCTTCGACCCCCACGACCTCGCGGCCGCCGGCGTCCGTCCGGTCGCCGCCCCCGAGGACCTCGCGGCGGGGACGGCCGCGGTCGGCCGCGTGCAGGTCTCCCCCGAGGTCGTCGGGTATGTCGTGGACCTGGCCCGGGCGACGCGCTCCTCTCCCTCGCTCCAGCTGGGCGTCAGCCCGCGCGGGGCGACCGCGCTCATGCGCACCGCGCGGGCGTGGGCCTGGCTCGCGGGGCGGGACTACGTGACGCCTGACGACGTCAAGGCCCTGGCGCACGCGACGCTGGCCCACCGGGTCGCGCTGCGGCCGGAGGCCGAGCTCGAGGGCGTGACGACCACGTCGGTGCTGGAGACCGTCCTGGCGTCGGTGCCGGTGCCGCGGTGAGGCCGCCGTGGTCCTGAGGGGTCCGGTCGTCGCCCTGGTGCTGCTCGGCGTGGCGCCGGCGGCGCTGTGGCCCGCGCACGCGGGGACGGTCGCCGCCCTGTGGCTCGCCGGCGTCGTGCTCCTGGTGCTGCTCGACGTCGTCCTCACGCCCACGCCCGGCGCCGTGGACCTCACCCGCTCCCCCGACCCGCAGGTGCGTCTGCACGAGCCCGCCCCGACGACCCTGACGCTGACCAACCCCGGCGCACGGCGCCTGCGCGGCCTGGTGCGCGACGCGTGGGTGCCGTCCGCGGGGGTGGTGGGCGGACGGCATACCCTCGACCTCCCGGCGGGCGAGCGCCGGACGGTGACGACGACGCTCGTGCCCACGAGGCGCGGGGAGCGGCCGGCGTCGGGGGTGACGGTGCGGCTGCACGGGCCGCTCGGGCTGGCGGGTCGGCAGCGGACCCGGCAGGTGCCCGGCGTCGTGCGGTCGCTGCCGCCCTTCCGCTCGCGCCGTGAGCTGCCCGGCAAGCTGGCGCGCCTGCGCGAGATCGACGGGCGGTCGGCGGTGCGGATCAGGGGGCAGGGGACGGAGTTCGACTCGCTGCGGGACTGGGTGGAGGGGGACGACGTCCGGTCGATCGACTGGCGGGCGACGGCGCGGCGGCAGCACGTCGTCGTGCGCACCTGGCAGCCCGAGCGGGACCGCCGCGTCGTGCTCGTGCTCGACACCTCGCGCACCGGCGCCGCACGGGTCGGGGACGAGCCCCGGCTGGACGCGGCGATGGACGCAGCGCTGCTGCTCGCCGCCCTCGCCTCGCGGGCCGGCGACCGCGTGGACCTCCTCGCCGGCGACCGCGTCGTGCGCGCGCGGGCGGGCTCGGGGACGGGCAGCTCGTCCGTGCCGCTGCTGCACGAGATGGTCGCCGTGATGGCGCCGCTGGAGCCGCAGCTGGTCGAGGCGGACTGGACCGCCCTCGCCGGGGCGGTCGCCGGGCTGGCGCGGCGCCGGGCGCTGGTGGTGCTGCTGACCCCGCTCGAGCCGGCCGCGGTGGAGCAGGGGCTCCTGCCGGTGCTGCCCACCCTCACCGCCCAGCACCGCGTCGTCGTCGCCTCGGTCGCGGACCCGGCGCTCGCGGCGATGCGGGAGGACCTGACCTCGCCGGAGGCGGTCTACGACGCAGCGGCGGCCGAGCACGCCACCGGGCTGCGGCACCGCACGTCCGTGGCCCTGGCGCGCCTGGGCGTGACCGTCGTCGACGAGCCCCCTGCGCGCTTGCCCGGCGCGCTCGCCGACCACTACCTCGAGCTCAAGGCCCGCGGCCTGCTCTGACGACGCACGACCGGGCGCACGGTCTGCACACCGACCGGACGCACGCTCTGCACACCGACCGGACGCACGCTGTGCACACCGACCGGGCGCACGCTGTGCACACCGACCGGGCGCACGCTGTGCACACCGACCGGGCGCACGCTCTGCACACCGACCGGACGCACGCTCTGCACCGACGGCGGGACCCGTCCTCGCGACCAGCGAAGCGCCCGGG
>CAZONQ010000025.1:0-4597 GCA_964581125.1 uncultured Ornithinimicrobium sp. | reverse complement strand
CGCACGCTCTGCACCGACGGCGGGACCCGTCCTCGCGACCAGCGAAGCGCCCGGGGGTCGGACCTTCCGCCCGGGTAGCATCGGAGGCTGCCTGACGCCCGCGACGACCCGCAGGCGGCCCCGACGACCCGACCGATCCTGGTGAGACCACGCATGAGCGACGACCGAC
Source organism: uncultured Ornithinimicrobium sp. (assembly GCA_964581125.1). Lineage (GTDB taxonomy): Bacteria > Actinomycetota > Actinomycetes > Actinomycetales > Dermatophilaceae > Ornithinicoccus. The sequence continues at coordinate 4,428 of CAZONQ010000025.1, read as the reverse complement.
CGACCGCGAGCACCCGGCACCCGCAGCCGGAGGACCTGACCCGGTTCGCCTGGCTGTCGATCGCCGCGGCGCTGGTCACGATCGGGCTGAAGACCACCGCGTGGCTGCTCACCGGCTCGGTCGGTCTGCTCTCCGACGCGGCCGAGTCCCTCGTCAACCTGGTGGCGGCGATCGCCGCCCTCGTCGCCCTGCGCGTCGCGCTCCTGCCGCCGGACAAGAACCACAACTACGGGCACAGCAAGGCGGAGTACTTCTCCGCGGCCATCGAGGGCCTCATGATCTTCATCGCCGCGGCGGTGATCCTGGCGACCTCCGTCGACCGCTTCCTGCACCCGCAGCCGCTGTCCAACGTCGGCGTCGGGCTGCTCGTCTCCGTCGTGGCCTCCGTCGTCAACGGGCTGGTGGCCTGGGTGCTGCTGCGGGCGGGCAGCAAGCACCGCTCGATCACGCTCACGGCCGACGGGAAGCACCTGCTGACCGACGTCTGGACCTCGGTCGGCGTCGTCGTGGGTGTCGCGCTCGTGTGGCTGACCGGCTGGGACCGGCTCGACGCCGTCGTCGCCTTCGCCGTGGGCATCAACATCCTCGTGACCGGATGGGGGCTCATCGCGAGCAGCACCGCGGGGCTGATGGACGTGAGCCTGCCCAAGGAGGACAACGCACGGATCCACGAGATCCTGGCGTCCTGGACCTCCGACCAGGTGCAGTTCCACGCCGTGCGCACCCGCGAGGCCGGGCACCGGCGCTTCATGGAGATGCACATCCTCGTGCCGGGCGCCTGGTCGGTCAAGCGCGGCCACGACCTCACCGAGGACGTCATCGACTCGCTGCTCGAGGCCTTCCCCGACCTGCGCGTCAACGCCCACCTGGAGCCGATCGAGGACCCGCGGTCCTACGAGGACATCGGCGTCTGACGGCGCCCCGGCCCGGCGGCCCCCGAGGGGCGCGCGGGTCAGCCGGCGGTCGGGGCCTCCGCGGCCTGCAGGTCCTCCCCCACGTCGCCGGTGGCCCCGGCCAGGACGGCGCGGCGTCCGAGCGTGAAGACGTAGACGAGGAAGAGCACCAGGGCGAGCACGCCGATGCCGACCCGTGCCCAGGTGGGCAGCGGCGACGGCGTCACGAAGCCCTCGATCACGCCGGAGACGAGCAGCACGACGACGAGCCCCAGCGACACCCCGGCGGCCGTGCGCCCCTCCCGGGCCAGGTTGGCCAGCCTCGTCCGGGACCCGGGCGCCACCCACGCCCAGAAGAGCCGCAGCCCCACCCCGGCGGCGACGAAGATGGCCAGGAGCTCCAGCAGCCCGTGCGGCGTGATGAGGCCCCAGAAGACGTCGGCCCGGCCGTGCCGGTGCATCAGGGAGCCGATGACGGCGAGGTTGGCGACGTTCTGCCACAGCAGCCACACCACGGGGAAGCCGAGGACGCCCATCCCGATGCACCGGGCGGCCACCCACGCGTTGTTGACCCAGACCAGCGTGGAGAAGCTGCTGGCCGCGTGCTCGCTGTAGTAGGACTCGAACTGCACGTTGACGAGCAGCTCCACCTCCTGCGGGCTGAGCAGCGAGTTCTCGACCACGGGGTGGGCGTAGTAGAGCCACCCACCCAGCACGAGGGCGACCAGCACGTTGACGACGGCGGTGATCCCCCACCACCAGCGCAGCCGGTAGAGCGCCGCCGGGAAGTCCTCCGCGAAGAACCTGCCCACCCCCGCCCACGTCAGCGTCGGCACCCGCGACGCGCGGGCCCGGGCGCGCGCGACGAGCGTGGACAGGTAGCCGACGACCGTCGCGTCCGGCGCCGTCGACCGCACCAGCGACAGGTCGGTCGCCGCGCGCTGGTAGCCGTCCACGAGCTCGTCCGCCTCGGCCCCCGTCAGACGCCTGCGGCGGGACAGCTCGTCGAGCCGCCACCAGCCCTCCCGCCGGCGTCCCACGAGCGCGTCCAGGTCCACGCGGTCACTGTATGCGGTGCCGCTACGCTGGTCGGTCATGGCGGCCCGGGGCATCTTCGACACCGAGCGGTTCGTCACCGCCGAGGCGGTCGAGGTCGAGCTGCCCGCCGCCTCCCTGCCGGTCCGGATGGTCTCGGGGATCATCGACCTGCTCGTGGTGGCGCTCGGCGTCGCTCTCCTCGTGCTCGTCATCCCTCTCGACCTCTTCGCCGCCGACGCCGCGCTCGGCCAGGCCTTCGGGATCGTCCTCATGGCCCTGGTCATGGCGGGGCTGCCCATCACGCTCGAGACCACCCTCCACGGCCGCACCGTCGGCAAGCTCGTCATGGGGCTGCGCACCGTGCGCGACGACACCGGGCCGATCGGCCTGCGGCACGCCACGATCCGCGCCCTGGCCGGGACGGTCGAGCTCTGGGCGACGCTCGGCGGGCTCGCCCTGCTGGTCGCCGCGACCAACGAGCGCGCCCGGCGCCTCGGGGACCTCCTCGCGGGGACGTATGTGGTGCGCGACCGGGTCCGTCTCCGACTCACCGAGCCGCCCGCCCCCAGCCCCGCCCTGGCGGACTGGGCCCGGGCCGCCGACATCGGTGGTCTCCCCGACGCGTTGGTCGTCGCCGCGCGCCAGTTCCTGGTGCGTGCGCCCGGCCTCGTCGCGGAGGCACGGGCCGCGACCGGTCGGGCTCTGGCCGCGGACCTGGTCGAGCGGGTCGCGCCCGCGCCCCCGCCCGGCGCCCACCCCGAGGACGTCGTCGCCGCCGTGCTCGCCGAGCGCCGGCGCCGCGACGAGGAGCGCCTCGACCGCGCCGACGAGCTGCGCGCCCGGCTCCTGCCGCCCGCCTGACCGGAGCGAGCCACCCACGTGAGTGGCTCGTGCACGCCATACCCGTGAATCGCGTGCGCAACCCACCCACGTGAGTGGCGCGTGCACGCCATACCCGTGAATCGCGTGCGCAACCCACTCGCGTGAGTGGCTCGTGCACGCGCCGGAGGGTCAGCTCCCGTCGTAGGCGGGCTTGAGCACGCCCTCGATGATGTCGAGGCGCTCGTCGAAGGGCAGGAAGGCGGACTTCATCGCGTTGACCGTGACCCGGCGCAGGTCGGCGAGCGTCCAGCCGGCGCGCTCCACCAGCAGGGTGGCCTCGCGGGTCATCGACGTGGCGCTCATCAGCCGGTTGTCGGTGTTGAGGGTCACGCGGAACTGCAGGTCCTTGAGGAGGGTGATGGGGTGCTCCTCGACCGAGGCGGCGGCACCCGTCTGCACGTTGCTGCTGGGGCACATCTCCAGCGGGATCCGCCGGTCGCGCACGTAGGCGGCCAGCGGCCCGAGCTCGAAGGCGCGCGGGTCGGTCGCGGCCCGCGCGATCGCTCCGGGCAGGTCGTCGGTCACCGGCCTCCCGTCCAGCATGATGTCGTCGACGATGCGCACGCCGTGGCCGAGCCGGTCGGCGCCGCAGAACTGGATCGCCTCCCAGATGCTGGGCAGCCCGAAGGCCTCGCCGGCGTGGATGGTGAAGTGCGCGTTGTGCTGGCGGAGGTAGTCGAAGGCGGCCAGGTGCCGCGTGGGCGGGAAGCCGTCCTCGGCGCCGGCGATGTCGAAGCCGGCGACCTGGTCGCCCAGGTGGCGCACCGTCAGCTCGGCGATCTCGGTGGAGCGCGCCGCGTGCCGCATGGCGCTGGGCAGCACCCGCACCCGGATGGGGGTGCCCCGGCCGGCGGCCTCCTCCTCGCCCTCCCGGAAGCCGCGGTTGACCGCGACCACCACCTCGTCGAGGGTCAGTCCCTTGCGCAGGTGCTGCTCGGGGGCGTAGCGCGACTCGGCGTAGACCACGCCGTCGGCCGCCAGGTCCACGGCGCACTCGCGGGCGACCCTCGCCAGGGCGTCGGCGGTCTGCATGACGCCGACCGTGTGGTCGAAGGTCTCGAGGTAGCGGACGAGCGAGCCGGAGTCTGCGGCCTCGGCGAACCAGCGCCCGAGCGCCTCGACCTCGTCGGCCGGCAGGTCCTCGTAGCCCTCCTCGCGGGCGATGTCGAGCACCGTGGCGGGGCGCAGGCCGCCGTCGAGGTGGTCGTGCAGGAGGACCTTGGGCAGGGCGGCGAGATCGGTCTCCATGGCCGCATCCTCCCAGATCGACGCCTGCTCGTGGGCGACCTCGCGGGCTACACTCGGGCGGTGACCACAACCCCTGACACCGTCGCCGTGACCGCCGCGGACCAGGTGGCCCGGGCCCGTGACGTCCTGGGCGTCTCCCGCCTCACCGGGCAGGCCCTGACCTCGTGGCTCCACGGCCTCCCCGGCGTCGACCAGGTCGGCTGCGACGCCCGCGCCGCCGCGCTCGGCACCCGCTCCATCAAGACCACCTCCAAGGCCTGGGCCATCGACCTGGCGATCTCGATGATCGACCTGACCACGCTCGAGGGCGCGGACACCCCCGGCAAGGTGCGCGGCCTGTGCACCAAGGCGCTCTCGCCGCTGCCCT
>CAZONQ010000024.1:21019-24554 GCA_964581125.1 uncultured Ornithinimicrobium sp. | reverse complement strand
CGCACGCTCTGCACAGCGGGAGGCGTGCAGAGCGCGCGCCCGGTCGAGAAACGGGACGGACCGAGCGCACGCTCTGCACACCGGCCGGGCTCAGGGCAGCTCGACCGCCGGACCGTTCACCTCGACGACGGTGACGTCGTCGCCGGACGTCGAGGTCCAGGTCGTCCGCGGCGTGAACGACCCGTTGTCCAGGTCCTCCTGCGTCACGACGTGGTAGGCGAAGTCGCAGTTGTAGGCGTCGCGCGGGCCCAGGTTGCGCCAGCGGCAGTTGCGCGCGTCGACGGCCGGGTCGAGGTCGCGCAGGTTGCCGCTCGGCACGACCGTGGTCACGGCGTCGCTGAGGTTGGTGACGCGGTAGTGGAAGGAGATCCGGTCGCCCACGGCATACGGACCGTCCTTCGGGTTGACCACGGTGCCGCCGGTGACGCTGATCCGCCCGTCGACCTCGTCCGGCGTCCTCGGCACGACCACGGTGAGCGTGCCCCGGGAGCTGCGGCCCGAGGAGTCGGTGAGCACCAGCGGCACGCGGTAGGTCCCGCCGCTCGTCCCCTCCGGCACCGAGACCTCGACCGAGAGCTCGGCCGAGCTGCCCGGCGTCAGCCGCCGCGGCACGTCCGAGACCTCGACCGTCCAGCCCTCCGGCGCGTCGGCGACGACCGTGGCGTCCTTGACCACCGGGCCGAGCTGGTTGGTCACCTCGACCGTGGTGCTCGCCGAGGTGCCGCGCTCGACGGTGAGCTCCTCGGAGACGAGCGGCGCGCAGAGGCCCTCGAGCCACGCGAGGTTGAACTCCGCATACCTGATGCTCGCGTGGCTGGGCTCGTAGAGGAGGCCGACGTTGCCGTCCGGGAGCGTGGCCAGCGTGGAGTATGCGGTGCCCTCACCGGGCGCGAACGCCCTGGCGATGGGCCAGTTCTCGCCGTCGTCGCAGCTGGCGCGGACCGTGCCGTTGGAGCGGCTGGTCTGGCTGTTGGCGTTGGAGAAGAGGAGCACCTTGGCGCGGGCGCTGCCCTCCTCGGCGTTGGGGAACGCGCGCACGATCGAGGCGTTGTTGGTCGGGTCGGGCAGCTCGGTGTCGATCCGCACCTCGCCGTAGGTGACGCCACCGTCCTCGCTGATCGCGACCTTGCGGAACTTCGAGCCGGCCGAGTCGCGCGAGTTGAGCATGACGCGGCCGTCGGAGAGCTCGACGGTCTTGTTCTCGTCCATGCCGGTGCCGACGGGCTCGCCGGCCTGCCAGGTCTGGCCGTGGTCGTCGGAGTAGACCGAGACGGCCTGGAAGGTGCCGGAGCCGTTGATGATCGTGTACTGCTGGATGAGGCGGCCGGCGTGCGGACCGTACTTGAGCTGGATGCCCTGGCCGCTGGCGGCGAAGCGCGAGCGCCACGACAGGTCCGGCGTGACGTCGGCGGTGATCGTGCGGTGCTCCCAGGTCCTGCCGTCGTCGGTGGAGACGCTGACCTCGGCGTGCAGCACGTTGCGGTCGTCGGGGTCCACGCCGGGACGCGAGCCGATGAAGCCCTGGTCGTAGGACTTCACGTGGAAGTTGAAGATGTGGCCGGTCTCGCGGTCGACGACGTAGCTCGGGTCGGAGTAGCCGACCTTGTCGGCGCCGGGCGTGCCGGCGTGGACGACGGTCTGCTCCTCCCACGTCTCGCCCCCGTCGTGGGACACGCGCTGGAGTATGGAGTTGGGCCCGGGGGCGTCGCCACCGGTCGGGCGCCCGTCGTAGGACGCGAGCAGCGTGCCGTCGTTGGTCACGGTGAGCGCCGGGATGCGGTAGTTGGGGAAGCCGCCCTCGCCGGGCAGGGCGAGGTCCTGCTCGGCGTAGGTCGGGGTGCCGGCCCAGAAGGGCGTGGCGTCGTAGTCGGGCTGCGCGTCCAGGTGGGCGGCGGAGGCGGCGGCCGGGAAGAGGAGCGACAGTGCTCCGGCGACGGCCAGCAGGCGGACGGCGCGTCCGCGGTGACGGTGCGGGGTGCGGGTCATGGGATCAGGGAGTCCTCTCGTGATACGACATCTGACGTTCGATGTCTGACAGAGGACCGTAGGGCGCGTGGTGAGGCGAAGCAACGGTTACCGGCCGGTCCTTACCAAGTCGTTACCATCGGCCGCATGCGCTACGGGATCGTCGGGGCGGGCTACTTCGGGGCGGAGCTGGCGAGGGTCGTGACCGACCTGCCCGAGGGAGAGGTGACGTGCGTGTGGTCGCCGGAGCACGCCATACCCCTGGCGCGGGAGGTGGGTGCGCGCGTGGCGGGCGACCTCGAGGAGGCGTGCACCGCCGACGACGTCGACGCGGTGGTCGTGGCGAGCCCCAACGACGTGCACGTCGAGCCGGCGCTCCTGGCGGCCGGGGCGGGCAGGCACGTCTTCTGCGAGAAGCCGGTCGCGCTGTCGACCGCCGACGCCGCCGCGATGGTGGCGGCGGCGCGGGAGGCGGGGGTGACGTTCATGGCGGGGCACGTGACGCAGTTCATGCACGGGGTGCGCGAGGCGCGGCGGCGGATCGCCGCCGGCGAGATCGGCCGGCTGCTCGTCGCCGAGGCGGCGCGCACGGGCTGGGAGCCGCCGGCCGAGCGCGTGAGCTGGAAGAAGATGCGCGAGCGCTCCGGCGGCCACCTCTTCCACCACATCCACGAGCTCGACCTGGTGCTGGCGGTCATGGGCCCGGCCGCGCGCGTGGTGATGTCCGGCGGCAACCTGGCGCACCGGGGCGAGGGGCACGGCGACGAGGACGACGTGCTGCTCGCGGCGCTCGAGCACGAGAGCGGCGCGCGGTCGCAGCTGCGGTGGGGGTCGGCGTTCCGGTGGCCGGAGCACCACGTGACCTTCCAGGGGACGCTCGGCGCGATCCGCGTCGACCTGCAGGACGTCGGCGTGCGGATGCGCACGGAGGCCGGTGAGACGTCGTGGCCGCTGCACAGCAGCTGGGCCGAGGACGCCGAGCGGCGGGAGGAGTATGCCGCCGCCTCCGGTGGCGGCGGCGTCACCTACGGGGCGCCCGGGTCGCGGCCGCCCGGGTGGCTGCGGACGATCATGCGGGACGAGATGGAGTGGTTCGAGGCGGTCGTGGCCGGGCGGCTGGAGCCCGGGCCGGAGCTCGCCGGGCTGACCGACGGGCAGGCGGCGCTGACGTCCGTCGCGACGGCCGAGGCGCTGACGCTGTCGCTCGCGGAGGACCGGAAGGTGTCGGTCGAGGAGGTCGTCGGCCGGGGCTGATCCTTACCAAGTCTTTACCTGTGGACAACGGTTTCTAGAGGATCTGTCGGGCAGACTGGTCGGCGACCGAGGCCCGCGGGAGGCGCGGGCGCGTGCCTGGAGGGGTATGCCGTGAACCGTCCCGTGATCGTCGCTGCCGCCGTCGGCCTGGCCCTGCTCGCCGGCTGCGGCGACCCCGTCGAGCCCAGCCCGCCGCCCACGAGCGAGGACGCCCTGACGACGACGTCCGACGCGGCCACCGAGACCGAGGCTGCTCCGACGACCGAGGCTCCCCAGACGGAGGAGCCCGAGGCGCAGGGTCCGCCCGAGATGCCGG
>CAZONQ010000024.1:0-20919 GCA_964581125.1 uncultured Ornithinimicrobium sp. | reverse complement strand
AACCCGTCCGCCATCTACCAGTACGTCGCCGTCATCGACTGCATCCCGCCCAACTCCCCCGAGCAGCCCCGCCTGGAGATCTGCGGCTACGCCGTGAACTTCTGCCTCGACAACGTCCCCAACTCCAGCGGCCCGAGGTCGATCATCTACCGGCGCACGGCCAACCCCGACGGCAGCGACCCGGGCGCCTGGTCGGAGGTCGGGCCGACGTGCTGGACAGACTCGGTGCCCGCCGCCTCCGGCCAGCCGGCCGTCGCGCTCACCGAGGCGATGATCGTCGAGCAGTTCCACCGCACCGACTTCGCGCTCCCCCAGGCGGTCATCCAGCCGCCCGACGGCACGACGCTCGTCAACCTGCCGGTCTACTTCGAGCTCGCCTGGCCGGAGCAGGGGTTCGAGCCGAGCGAGGTGGACACGACCACGCTCGTCGGCCACGAGGTCCGGATCCGGCCCACCCTCGTGGGCGCCACCTACGTCACCGGCGACGGCGGGTCGATCGGCCCGACGACGAGCCTGGGCGGCGGCTACCCGGACGGCGACGTCACCCACACCTACGAGCAGGCCGGGGAGGTCGCCCCCTACATCACCGTCGAGTTCGGCGGCGAGGTCAGCGTCGACGGCGGCGACTGGACCACGATCCCGAGCACCGCCACGGTGGACGGCCCCGCCTCCCCCCTCCAGGTCCTCGCCTCCAGGAACCGCCTCTACGACGACTGAGGCCCGGCAGCCAGGGAGGTCCCGAGCTAGCCGACCCCGACGGTCAGGACCCGGCGCACGCCCGCGCGACGAACTCCTCGACCGTCAGCTGCACCAGCTCGGCGTCGTCGGGGTCCGTGCCGTTGACGTAGACGCTGCCGCGCTGCATGGCCGTCAGGTCCGCATGCCCGAAGGTCACCGTCCCCAGCGAGGTCTGCCCTCCGGCCGACGCGTCCACCACGTAGGTGCGCCCGCCGAGCACCTCCACCGGCCCGCCGTCCCAAGGAGCACCCGGGTCGTGCAGCAGCAGCTCAGTGGTGCCCGCGACCGGCTCGGGCGCGGTCCACGCGCCGACCGCCTCGTTGGTCTGGTCGGGCCCCAGGCCCTGGCGGCCGAGCACCATGCTCACGGCCAGCGGCGAGGGCTCGCAGGGGTGCACGACCACGACCGGGCGTCCCTGGTCGTCGACCGAGACCGCGATCCCGCCGACGCGCTCCGGCACCGTCCCGGCGATGCAGCCGGACAGCGGGGCGGCGACCAGCGCCGCCGCGAGGACGACTGCGCTCCGGGACCGTGCCATGCCCCATTGTGGCGGCAGACCGGGTCTCCGCGCAGCGGCCGCGACCACCCGCGTGGCGGCGGCACGGCATACCCCGACGCACGGCTGCGTTGCCCGGACATGCCGACCCCCTCGCGCCGCGTGCCCCTGTCCGTCCTCGACCTGGCCCCGCGCTCGCAGGGCATGACGCCGAGGGAGGCGCTGGAGGAGTCGACGCGGCTCGCGCAGGAGGTCGACCGGCTGGGCTACCACCGCTTCTGGATGGCCGAGCACCACGGCTCGGAGACGTTCATGTCGTCGGCGACCGCGCTGCTCCTGGGCCACATGGCGCACCACACCTCGCGCATCCGGCTCGGCGCCGGCGGCGTCATGCTGCCCAACCACTCGCCGCTCATGGTCGCGGAGCACTACGGCACCCTCGCCACCCTCCACGGCGACCGCTTCGACCTCGGCCTCGGCCGCGCGCCCGGCACCGACCCCATGACGGCCGCCGCGCTCGCCCGCTCCAGCGGCCAGCTGAGCGACTTCGCCGGCGAGGTCGCCGCGCTCCGCGACTACCTCGGCGCGCCGCGGGCCGGCGCCCGGGTGCGCGCGATCCCGGGCGAGGGCACGCAGGTGCCGCTGTGGATGCTCGGCTCGTCGACCGGCGGGGCGCAGGTGGCCGCGGCGCTGGGGCTGCCGTTCAGCTTCGCGTCGCACTTCGCGCCGGAGCAGATGCGCGAGGCGCTGCTCGTCTACCGCGACCGGTTCCGCGCCGACGCGGAGACCGCGCAGGTCGACCGGCCGACGGTGATGGCCGGCGTCAACGTGCTCGTCGCGCCGACGCAGGAGGAGGCCGACCACCTCTTCACCAGCGCCCAGCTCATGGCGATCCGGATCCGCAGCGGGCAGCCCGCCCCGCTCGACCCGCCGGTGGCGTCGCTGGCCGACGTGGTCCCGACCCAGCTGCTCGGGCTCGCCCAGGCCCACCAGGCGACCCGCGCGGTCGGCACGCCCGGGGCCGTCGTGGAGCGGCTCGAGGCGTTCGTCGCCGAGCACGAGCTCGACGAGCTCGTCGTCACGACCTACGCCTTCGACCCCGAGCTGCGGCGCCGCTCCTTCCGCCTGCTCGCCGAGGCCTGGGGGACGCCGGGAGACTGATCCACCTCACGGATCAGATTTACGTCTCCTCCGACCCCCGTCCCGCAGCAGCGGACCCGTCCTGTCCGCGATCCGTGCCAGGCTGCCGTCATGGCCGACGAGACCCTGACCGCCCTGGAGTTCCAGCGCGCCGGCGGCACCGAGGACTTCCGCGTGCTCGGCACCGGCGCCGCCGCCTGGTATGCAGCACCCTCCCACCTCGCGGGGGCCCGCCTCGCCTCCCGGCTCGCGGCGGTCGGGACGGGCGACGACGCGACCCGGCCGCAGGTGGACCTGGACGTCCGTGCGCAGGGGGTGCGGGTCCGCATACCCCTCACGCCGGAGGACGACGGCTTCACGCAGGCGCACGTCGACGTCGCGCGCCGGACCTGCGCCGCGGCCGCCGAGCTGGGGCTGGAGCCCGACCCGGGCGTGCTCCAGGACGTCCAGCTCACCCTCGACGTGCTCGACCAGGCCGCCGTCGCCCCGTTCTGGCAGGAGGCGCTCGGCTACGACGCGGTCGGCGACGAGGACCTCATGGACCCGCTGCGCCGGCGACCGCCGATCTGGTTCCAGGACATGGACGCGCCGCGGCCCCTGCGCAACCGGATCCACCTCGACTCGGTGCGGCCGCAGGAGCAGTCGCGCGCGACGGTCGACGCGGCGGACGGCCTGGGCGGGTCGGTCGCGGACCACGGCTACTACGCCACGGTCGCGGACGCCGAGGGCAACGAGGTCGACGTCCTCCCGCTGCCCGCGGGCGCCGACCGCTGGGAGGACGACGCGACCGACGACTGGCGCCTCGTCTTCTCGGCGATGACCGCCTATCCCGTCGCGTCCGCGGCCCAGGGCGCGCGCCTCGCCGAGACCGTCGCGGCGCTGGCCGACGAGGCCGGCCTGCCGCTCGGGATCGACCTGCGCCCCGGGGTCGTCGTGCTCGACAGCGGCAAGGACCGCTGGGAGACCACCGAGGGGTATGACGTGCTCGCCGCCCGGGTGCAGGCCGCCGCCCGGGACCTCGGGCTGCGTGCCGACGTCGGCCTCGCCCGCTTCCTCCAGGTCGGCCTCGACGCCGCCGACATCCCCGCCGTCCGGTCCTTCTGGCGCACCGTGCTCGGCTACGAGGACGACCCGCGCGACGGCGTCACCGACATCGTCGACCCCCGCGGGCTGGGCACCGTCCTCTTCTTCCAGGACGTCGACGCCGACGACCGGGCGCGCCGCGCCCAGCGCAACCGCATCCACCTCGACCTCTTCCTGCCTGACGACCAGCTGCCGGCACGGCTCGAGGCGGCGGTCGCGGCCGGCGGGACGGTCGTGCGCGACGTCTCGCCGATCTCGTGGACGGTGGCCGACCCCGAGGGCAACGAGGTCGACCTCACGACGTCGGCGGGCCGGGAGGAGCAGTGGCGGGCCGGACATCCCGGATGACGGCGCGGCCCGGCGCGGACCGCAGCGTCCACGGCTCCTCGTGGCGCCACGTCGACACCGTCGTGCCGTCCCCCGGACAGACCTCCACCAGGTCGGCGTCCACCCACACCTGGCCGCCCCGCGGCAGCCCGACCGTGCCCAGGTCCGGGTGCTCGAGCACGGCAGGACCCTCGACCTCGACCCTGGCTGCTCCGCGGAGCACCTCCGCGGGGGCCGCCGGCCGCGCCGGCGAGCCGGCGACGAGGGCCTCCGCCCGCGGGTCGACCGTGAGGACGGCCCGCCCGTCGCGCAGCACCAGCCGGCGCGGCAGCGTCATGCAGCCCGCACGGTCGCGGACCGACGGGTCCTGCGCGTCCTCGCGGGCCCAGCCCATCACCCACGGGTCGGCCTCCCCGTCCAGCGCCACCTGCGGGGCGTAGAAGCAGCTGCCGCCGTCGAGCACGTCCACCCGTCCGGGGACGAAGCGCGGCACGCCCTCCTCGTCGACGAGGTCGCCGACGCAGGCCACGACCGGCCCGAGCTCGCCGCGGTCGTGCAGCGACAGCACGAGGACCCAGCGGCCGGCGACCGGCACCAGCTGCGGGCACTCCCACACGTCCGCGGGACCGGCGGCGGCCAGCACGTCGTCGCTCCCCCGCAGCCACACGCCCAGGTGCTCCCACCGGTCGGGCGGGCGCACCTCATACAGGAGGACGGCGGGCTCGCCGCCGGGGAGACCGGCACCGAGCACCGCGAGGCGCCGACCCTCGTGCTCGAGGACGAACGGGTCGCGCATCACCTCGACCTCCTCCGGCGTCCGGGCGACCACCCGCGGGGCGGACCAGGTGAGCAGGTCCTCGCTGCCCTCCCGGACGCAGACGGTGCTGCGCGGCGCCTCGCCGGCGACGCCGGAGTAGGCGACGGCCGGCCGCTCCCCCGGCAGCCAGCAGCCCGACCAGCACCCCAGCTCGTCCGGGCCGCCGGGCGTCGGCCCGAACGCGACCGGGTGCAGCTCCCAGCGGACCAGGTCCGGGCTGCTCGCGTGCCCCCAGGCGATGGCGTCGTGGAAGGGCCCGGCCGGGTTGTGCTGGAAGAAGACGTGCCACCGCCCGTCCCTCCGCACCATGCCGTTGGGGTCGTTGAGCCACCCGCGCTCCGGCGCGAGGTGGTATGCGGTGCCGCTCACCCCGGCAGCATCCCCGCCGCGCCGGCGGACGGTCAAGGGTGGGGCGCACTAGGCTCTGCCCGTGCCCCTGCCCGTCTCCGACCACGAGGCCCCGCCCGCACGGACCGCCCCGCGACCGACCGTGGTGCGGGTGCTGCCGGCGCTGGGCGTGTCCCTGTCGGCGTTCCTGGTCTTCGGTCTCCAGGCACGGTGGCAGGGGCTCGTCCTCCTGGGGCTCAGCGTGCTGGCCGCGCACCTCGTGGACCGGGCGCTCTCCCGCGACCTCGTGCTCGTCGGGCTGGGCATCACGATCGTCTCGACGACGTCGGTCGAGGCGGACATCAGCTGGCCGATGTTCTTCCGCCTCGGGCTCGTGCTCGCCGCGGCGGTCGCCGTGCCGGTCGCGGTGGACCGGCTGGTCTACCGGCGGCGCGCGATCCGCTTCCCGTGGGTGGCCGGCGGGCGGTGGACGCGCCTGCAGTGGGCCTACGTCGTCGCGGTGCCGGTGCTCGGCTGGCTCGTCCTGCCGTTCTACTTCATCCGCTCCGGCGCCTACCAGAACTGGCCCTCGATCGGCACCGCCAGCGAGCTCGGCCGCTTCTTCGCCGGCGTCAACGCGGTGGGGCTGTGGGACGAGCTGTTCTTCATCTGCGTGTGCTTCGCGCTGCTGCGCCGGCACTTCCCGGTGTGGCTGGCCAACGTCCTGCAGGCGACGATCTTCGTCTCGTTCCTGTGGGAGCTCGGCTACCGCGAGTGGGGGCCGCTGCTCACGGTCCCGTTCGCGCTCCTGCAGGGCTGGATCTTCACCAGGACCCGGTCGCTGGGGTATGTCGTGCTCATCCATCTCCTCTTCGACGCCGTCGTCTTCCTGGCCATCGTGCACGCCCACGACCCTGCCGCCTTCCCGATCTTCCTCTACTGAGCCCGGCCCGACGAAGGAGTCGCCCATGTCCGAGGCCCCGGCCCCCGACCAGCCCTGGCACCTGCGCCACCGGCGCGCCCTCGGGCTCGCCGGGGCGGCCGTCGCCGCCGTGATGACCGTGGTGTGGGTCGTCGTGGTGCCCGACCGCGCCGAGGAGACGACGGGCCTGCGGTCGTGGGTCGTCCGGCTCGGTCACCCCGCGACCTGGGCGCTGCTGACCGTCTTCGGGCTCGGCGTCGCCGCCGGCGCGCCCAGGCGCGTGCTCGACGTGCTGGCCTGGTCCGCGCTGGGCTGCTACGCGGCCTTCCTGCTGGCCACGACGCTGTAGCGGACCGTCCCCCCGTCCCCCGACCGGGCGCGCGCCCTGCACGCGCGCCCGGCGCCGGACGGGTGCCGGGGGGACGGCCACGGGCAAGTCGCGGCCGTGGTCAGCCGTCGACGGCCAGGACGAGGGGCAGCACGGCGTCGGCCCCGGCGAGACGCAGCTCGCGGGCGGCGACGGTCAGGGTCCAGCGCGAGTCGACGACGTCGTCCACGAGCAGGACCGGGCCGCGGGCCCCGGCCAGCGCGGCGCGCAGCTCGGGGCCGACGACGACCCGTCCCCAGACGTTGGCCAGCCGGAAGGCGCTGTTGCCGCCGGGCTCGCCGACGGGGCCGCCGTCCGCATAGCCGAGCGTGCCCAGCAGCGGCAGCCGGCCGATCTGGCTGATCTGCTCGGCGAGCGAGCCGACGACGGCGGGCCGCCGGCGCGACGGCATCGCCACCACGCCGACCGGGCGCGCGGACCAGTCCCAGCCGGCGAGCACCTGGACCACGGCGCGGACGACCTCCGGGGGCACGGGCTCGCCCGGCCGCGGCCCGGCGTCGGGGTCCTCCGGGTCCGGGGGCTGGGCGGTGCCCGCGGCGAGGACGGCGCGCAGCCGCTGCCCCCAGCCCAGGTCGGACAGCCGGGCGAGCGCCCGACCCGCCTCCGCCTGCTCCTCGGCGGGGATGCGCCCCTTGACGTCGACGCCGAGCCGGGGCATGCCCGTCGGCCACTGCGCGCGCGCCTCCACGGGGACCCCCACCGCGCCGAGCTGCTCCCGCGCGGCCCCGACGGCCTCCTCGGGGACGTCGGTGGAGAACCAGGGGCCGGCGCACGTGTCGCAGCGCCCGCAGGGGCTGGCCGTGGGGTCGTCGAGGGTCTCCTGGAGGAAGGCCATCCGGCAGCCGGTCGTCTGCTGGTAGGCCACCATGAGCTCGGCCTCGCGGACCCGGGCGTCGGCCACGCGCTGGTAGCGCTCCCGGTCGTAGACCCAGGGCTGGCCGGTGGCGGTCCACCCGCCCTGGACCCGCGCGACCGCACCCTCGACGTCGAGCACCTTGAGGAGCAGCTCCAGCCGCGTCCGGCGGACGTCGACGATGGTCTCCAGGGCGGGCGTGGACAGCGGACGCTGCGCCTCCGCCAGCGCCGCCAGCACGGCGTCGGCCTGGTCCTGGCGGGGCATGGACACGGTCGCGAAGTAGGACCAGATGTCCCTGTCCTCCGACCCGGGGAGCAGCAGCACGTCGGCGCGCTCGGTGGCACGGCCGGCGCGGCCCACCTGCTGGTAGTAGGCCACCGGAGAGCTCGGCGCGCCGAGGTGGACGACGAAGCCGAGGTCCGGCTTGTCGAAGCCCATCCCGAGGGCGCTCGTGGCCACGAGCGCCTTGACCTGGTTGTCCCGCAGCGCCGCCTCGAGACGCTCGCGCTCCTCCGGGTCGGTCCGGCCCGTGTAGGACGCGACCTCGTGGCCCGCCGACCGCAGGGCCTGGGCGACGTCCTCGGCGGCCGAGACCGTCAGGCAGTAGATGATGCCGCTGCCCGGGAGGTCCGCCAGGTGGGCCACGATCCACCCCAGCCGCTGCTCGGGCGTGAGGCGGGGCAGGACCCCCAGCCGGAGGGACGCCCTGGCCAGCGGCCCGCGCACGGTGCGCACGACCGCTCCACCGGAGCCGAGCTGCTCGACGACGTCCTCGACGACGCGCTCGTTGGCCGTCGCCGTCGTCGCCAGGACCGGGGTGCCCGCGGGCAGCCCGTCGAGCAGGGTGCGGATCCGTCGGTAGTCGGGGCGGAAGTCGTGGCCCCAGTCGCTGATGCAGTGCGCCTCGTCGACGACGAGCAGCCCGCACCGGGCGGCGAGGTCCGGCAGCTGCTCCTCGCGGAACCTGGGGTTGTTGAGCCGCTCGGGGCTGACGAGGAGGACGTCGACCTCGTCGGCGGCCAGCGCCCCGCGGACCGCGTCCCACTCGGTGGCGTTGGCGGAGTTGATCGTCACCGCCCGGACCCCGGCCCGGGCGGCCGCGGCGATCTGGTCGCGCATGAGCGCCAGCAGGGGCGAGACGATGATCGTGGGCCCGGCACCCTGGGCCCGGCGGAGGGCCGTCGCGACGAAGTAGACGGCCGACTTGCCCCACCCGGTGCGCTGGACGACGAGCACCCGCGCCCGCTCCTGCACGAGGGCGAGCACCGCGTCGAGCTGCCCGTCGCGGAACTCGGCGTCCGGCCGGCCGACCAGCCTGCGCAGGGCGTCGCCGGCCGCGGCGACCAGCTGCTCGTCGCGCCGCTCCACCCCCGCCCCGTGCGCCACGGCCGGCTCTCTCAGGTCCTCGCTCGACGTCATGCCCCGACCGTAACCGCCCGCCCCGACAAGGGCCGCCCGCCGTCCACAGGGCGCGTCCGGATTGGGCCAGGGGCCGCAGGTGTGGTCCGATAGCAGCATGACCGATCCGACCTCGATGCCGTTCCAGGACGACGAGCGCCGCTCCCGGGACCCGCAGGACGAGCAGGAGAGCGCCGCCGACCCGGCCGGGACGGCCGGCGACGGGGCCGTCGCGCCGGACCTGCTGCCCCCGGCCGAGACGGAGACCGACCTGCTGGCCGCACGGGTCGAGGGCCCGGAGGACCAGGAGGGCATGACGGCCCTGTGGCGCGCGACGATGGCGTTGCCCAGCTGGTGGTTCATCGCGGTCGGCGAGGAGGGCACCGAGTCCCCCGCCGCGGCCGAGATCGACGAGCAGCTCATGCTGCTCACCTTCACCAACGCCGAGCGGGCCAGGCACTTCGCGGTGCAGAACGGCATGGTCGCCGTCGACGAGGACATGCGGGCCATCTCCCTCACCCCGCACGAGGTGGTCGACTCCGCCGACGTCTACCGCTCGGCCGACATCGCGGGCCTGATGTTCGACCCGCACCTGACCGGCTACTTCATCTCGACCGAGCAGCTGCCCGTCGTGTGGGACGCGATCAGCGCCGACGAGGGCCCCACGCCGCAGGGCTGACCGCCCTCCCGCTGCGGCCGCCCTCCGGCTGCCGCCCTCCCGCTGCGGCGTCAGCCGTGCGGGATCACGAGCTCCTGGCCCACCGCGATGTCGGTGGTGCTCAGCCGGTTGGCCCGCTGGATGTCGGTGACCGCCTGGCTCAGCGGCAGCTCCGGGAGCTGCTCGGCGGCGATCTCGGACAGCGTCATGCCGGGCTGCACCACGACGGCGCTCGACGCGTCCGCCGGGCCCAGCGCGTTGACCAGCGAGGTCAGCACGATCACGAGGACCAGCGCCACGGTGCTGGTGAGGGTGAGGCGGCCGCGCCGGGTGATGTGCAGCGGGGCCGGCCGCGCCGCACGCTCGTCCGGACCGACGACGCGCAGGTGGCCGCCGGGGCGGCGCGGCGCGCGGGCACCCCTGACGCCGAGCGACTCTGCACCGGCGGCGACGGGGATCAGGTCGACGACTGCTGTGCTCATGGTGGTCCTCCTCGGTGTCATCAAACGCGTGTGCGATAGCACGCCTGTGCCATGTGTAGCACGACCGTGCGACATTGTCGACACGCCGGTCGAACACGTGTTTGCTCGATCGACCGCCGCGCCGTAGTCTGTGTCCATGTCAGGAACTCAACCAGCGACCACTGACAGACCCTCTGACCTGGCTTGACGGTCAGGACCTGGCAGCAGAGGAGACGGGGAAGACAATGGCAACCATCCACGAGATGCCCGACCGCGACGGGGGCGCCGCGCTGACCAACCGGCAGCAGCGCGTGCTCGCGGTCATCCGCGACTCGGTCGACGCGCGGGGCTACCCGCCCAGCCTGCGCGAGATCGGTGACGCCGTGGGGCTCACCTCGCCCAGCTCCGTGGCCCACCAGCTCAAGATGCTCGAGCGCAAGGGCTACCTGCGTCGCGACCCCAACCGTCCCCGCGCGATGGAGGTGGTGGTCCCGGGCGAGACCCAGGGCTACCGCCGCTCACCCGACCCGCGGGCCGGGGAGGGCGGCACGCCCGCGGCCTACGACGAGACGGGGATCGGCGACGCCCGCCCCGAGGCGTCCTACGTGCCGCTGGTCGGCCGGATCGCGGCCGGCGGCCCGATCCTGGCCGAGGAGGCCATCGAGGACGTCTTCCCGCTCCCCCGCCAGATCGTCGGCGACGGAGAGCTCTTCCTGCTCAAGGTGGTCGGCGACTCCATGGTCGACGCGGCCATCTGCGACGGCGACTGGGTCGTGGTCCGCCGCCAGCCGACCGCGGTGAGCGGCGACATCGTCGCCGCGATGCTGGACAACGAGGCGACGGTCAAGACCTACAAGAAGAGCACCGACAAGGTCTGGCTCATGCCGCACAACCCGGCCTACGAGCCGATCGACGGCGACCACGCCGTCATCCTGGGCAAGGTCACGGCCGTCCTCCGACGCGTCTGACCCCGGGTCGCCCGCCTGCCGGCTGCCACGGGCGGCGCGGCGACCCAGCAACGCCGCCCCACTCGACCGGGGCGGCGTTGTGCTGCGGTCAGGCCGAGGGCGCCGGGCCCTCGTCGACCGCGTAGTACTCGTAGAGGTCCTGCTCGTCGTCCTCCGACAGGTGCCCGTCGCACGGGATGTCCGGCGCACCCTTGATCATCACGGTGCTGTAGGGCACGCGGATCTGGGTGCCGACGATCTCGGCGGTGCTCAGCGGGACGAAGACCCGCCGTCCGCCGAACCAGCCGGTGCGGACCGTCACCCACGCGGGTTCGCCGGTCTTGTTGTCCAGGTAGACCTGGCCCATCGAGCCGACCTTCTCACCGCTCTGGTCCACCACCTCGGCGTCGTACAGAGCGTTGAGCTGCTCCTGCGAGATCACGTCTTCCTCCTGGTTCACCTGCCGTCACCCGCAAGACGGCCAGGGACGAGCAGACCACAGGTTGGGCACGGACACCAATTCCGCGCGGATCGGCGCAGGTCAGACCGGCGGGTCGTCGCGGCGGGGACGGGCGACGTTGAGCGGCGCGCCGGGCACGGCCTGCTCGGGGGTGAGCGTCCCGTCGCCGACGACGTCGGTGCCCTCCTCGCGCCACACCCCCTCGGGGTCGCCGCCGCCGGCGGGCGCCGGCGGGGCGTCGTCGGCCGGCCCGAGGGCGTAGTAGCGCACCAGCTCGGCGATCCTCTCCCCATCGAGGTGCGCGTCGGGCTCGACCGTGGGCGCGTCGCGGACCTCGTCGCCGGAGACCGCCACCCGCAGCCCGTCCTCCGTCGTCTCGGCGCCGGCGAGCGGCACCGGGTGCTCGCGGTGGCCGAACCATCCGGTGTGCACCGTCACCCACGCCGGACGACCGGTCCCGTCGTCGACGTAGACCTGCCGCACCGGTCCGAGCCGGTCGCCGTCCACGCTGCGGACCTCCTGCCCGTAGAGGGCGTCGATGTCCTCCTGCGTCACGTCCACGTCACTCCTCCTCGTGCGGGCGCGGCCCGGTGCCGCGCGTCCCCACCATCGCACCACCGTCAGCGCGTCGCCGCACCTCCACCGCCCGGCCCGGTCGCGTCGCGGACCAGGCGCGGCAGCACGTCGTCGAGCAGCGCGTCCAGCTGCACGGTCGCCTCGGCGTCGCCGCGCGTGGCACCGCGGGTCACCACACCGACGGGTATGCCGTCGCGCGCCGCCCGCCGCACGAACCGGTAGCCGCTCATCACCTGCAGCGAGGAGCCGAGCACGAGCAGCATGTCGGCCCGCCCCGCGACGTCGAAGGCCTGCTCGGTGACCTCGCGCGGGACGGAGCCGCCGAAGAAGACCACGTCGGGCTTGAGGCGGTCCCGTCCGCACACCAGGCAGCGCGGCGACCGGAAGCGGCGCACCACCTCCTCGGGCAGCACCACGTCGCCGTCCGGGCGCACCTCGCCCACGGCCACGGCGTCGAAGCCGGGGTTGGCCAGGGCCAGCCAGTCGTGGACCTGGTCGCGCGCGTAGACCTCGCCGCAGTCCAGGCAGGCCACGCGGCGCAGGCTCCCGTGCAGCTCGACCACGCCGGTCGCGCCCGCGCGCTGGTGGAGCCCGTCGACGTTCTGCGTGATGACCCCCGCGACGAGCCCGGCCTGCTGCAGCTGCGCCACCGCGACGTGGGCCGCGTTGGGCCGCGCGGAGGAGAACCGGTCCCAGCCGGCGTAGGCCCGCGCCCAGTAGCGCTGCCGCGCCTCCGCCGACCCGGCGAACTCGCCGTGCTGCATCGGCCGCACGCGCCGCCGGCCGTCCGGCCCCCGGTAGTCGGGGATCCCGGAGGCGGTCGACATCCCCGCCCCGCTCAGCACGACCACGCCGCCGTCGGAGACCAGGTCGAGGAGCACGGCATACCGGTGCTCGTCCACCGCGGTGCGCGGCGGGAGGGTGCGCGCGAGGCCCACCGGCCCGTGCGGGGCCGGTGGGCCTGCCGCGCGTCCGCGCGGCCGGAGGTCGGGATCCACCCCACCATCATCCACGCGGCGGCGGACCTCGGCGCGGCACCGCGTCAGACGACCGCGACCGGGCACCCCGCGTGCTCGACGACCGCGCTGGCCGTGGACCCGCGCGGCACGACGATGAGCTCGGCCGCCGAGGCCTGGTCCAGCAGGGTCGCGACGGGGTGCCGGTCGGTCGCCACCGCGAGGACGTCGACCGCGGGGTAGGCGGTCCGCCAGGGTGCGAGCGTCTCCGCCAGCTCCTCCTCGGCCCGGTCGGCGTGCTCGGACCAGACCTGGGTGATCGATCGGCCCGCCAGCGCCTCGTCGGGCGGCACCGACCACGTCGACACCGCCAGGACCGGCCGGCCGAGGCGGTGGGCCCGGGCCATCGCGGTCGAGAGCGCCTCGTCGCCCGCCCGTCCGGGGCGGGGCCTGGCGTCGACGACCACGGGGGCCCGGTCCTCGACCTGGTCGGGGTCCCAGCCGCTCGGGACGATGACGGTGACCGGTCCGGCGTCGTGGACCAGGTGCCGTGCCGTGGATCCCAGCAGCATCTCGCGGAAGCCGCCGCTGCCGCGCCGGCCCACGACGATCATGGCCGGGGCCGTCTCGTCGGTCGGGTCGGCGACGTCCTGCTCCCGCGCGGCCCCGACCAGGCCGGCCGCGGGGGCGGCCGAGCGGGCCAGCCGGGTGACGACCGGCAGGTCCCGGTCGACCCTGGCCACGTCGGCCGCCGCGCGCTCGAGCGTCGCCCGGCCGGCAGCTCCTCCTGACCCCCCGTCGTCGTGCACCAGCACCAGCGTGGCCCCGGACGACGACGCCTCCGCCGTCGCCCAGGCGACTGCGGAGGCGTTGTGCGCGGATCCGTCCACGCCGACCAGTACCGACCCGGGGGCCTGCACCGTGGCGCTCATGGCCGCGTCAGCGGAGCCAGGCGGGGGCGATGCGTGCCCACCAGGAGCCGAGGCCCAGGTAGCTCCACGCCGCCGGGATGGTGGCGATGACGACCATGACGATCGCGCCGGTGAGGTGGTCGTCGAGGAACGGGTTGGTGACGGTGGGGATCGCCGCGCCGTACATGAACAGGTACATCAGCGCTCCGGCGAGGGCACCGACCCGGGCGCCGGCGCCGAGGACGAGCGTGACACCGATGCCGAGCAGGCCGACCATGAAGAGGACGTCGATCAGGCCGCTGCCGGCCATGCCGTTGTAGAAGCCCGCGAGGGGGCCCTCGACGCCGGACAGGTAGCCGGTGGTGGGCGACCCGCCGTTGACGACCGCCCGCTCCGCCGGGGTGGCGAAGCCGAGGCCGAACAGCTTGTCGAGGAAGGCCCAGAGGAAGTAGAACCCGAAGGCGATCCGCATGACCCCGAGGGCGTAGCCACCGGCGGTCGGCAGGACGTGCTGGTCCTCGTGCACGACGGTGTCGAGCTCGTGGTCCACGCGGTAGTCGGGACGTGTGGTCATCGGAACCATCTCCTTGGTGTGTGTTCCTGTGCTGCTGGTACCAGCCTCCCAACTTCCGACAGTCCGTAGTAGAGGAGGAGGTCCGGACCTGCGCGGGACCTTGGTCCCGGGGCCGGGCGGGACGTCCGGGGTCCCTGACGACCCCACGCGCGCACCGGAGGGTGGTTATCCTTCGGGCATGCTGGATGCTGCAGGGCTGCGCGTGATGAGGGCGATCGCCGAGGAGGGCACCTTCACCGCCGCCGCGAACTCCCTCGGCTACACCCAGCCGGCGGTGAGCCAGATGGTCCGCCGGCTCGAGGAGCGCACCGGCACGGTGCTCGTCGAGCGGGCGGGACGGACCGTGCGCCTCACCGAGGCAGGGCGGGTCCTGGCCAGGCACGCCGTGGAGATCCTCGACGCGCTGGACCGGGCCGAGTCGGAGGTCACCGCCATCGCGGGGCTGCAGCAGGGCGTCGTCCGGCTCATGGCCTTCCCCTCCTCCTCGGCGATCCTCGTGCCCCGGGCGCTGGCCGAGCTGCGGGAGAGCCACCCCAGCATCACCGTGAAGTTCGCCGAGGCGGAGCCGCCGGAGTCCCTCGCCGCCCTGCGCAGCGGGGAGGTGGACCTGGCGGTGGCGTTCTCCTACGAGGGCACCGACCCGGGGCGCGGCGTCGACGACCTCGCCGGGCTCGAGGTCCTCGACGTGCTCACCGACCCGGTGATGCTGGTGCTCCCGAAGGACCACCCGTTGGCCGGGCGCGACGAGGTCGACCTCGCGGACCTCTCCGGCGACCCGTGGATCGCCGGCTGCCCCCGCTGCCGCGGCCACCTGCTCTCGCTCGCCCACGACGCGGGCTTCGAGCCGGACGTGACCTTCGAGACCGAGGACTACGTGGCGGTGCTGGGCCTCATCGCCGCCGGGCTCGGCGTGGCCCTGGCGCCGCGCCTGATCCTGCAGTCGGTCTCCCACCCCGACGTCGTGGTCCGGCCGGTCTCCCCGCCGTCGCGCCGGGTCGTCCAGATCGTCACCACGCCGGACCTCATCCGGGTGCCCTCGGTCGCGGTGACGGTCGACGCGCTCCGGCGCAGCGCGGCCGGTCTCGACGCGGTCGCCGAGACCCCGTCGGCGTGAGGGCTCCTTCAGCGCCGGGCAGCCGCCGCTGCCGCTACCCGTCCCGCCGCCGCCGCTACCCGTCCCGCCGGTGGACGACCAGCCCGTCGCCGTCGCGGGCCACGGCGACGTCACCGTCCAGGTCCGTGCGCAGGACCACCATCCCGGCGTCGCGCAGCAGGTCCAGCGTCCGCGGGGCCGGGTGCCCGAAGGTGTTGTCGGCGCCCACCCCGACGAGCGCCACCTCCGCGCGCGTGCCCTCCACGAGGGCCTCGTCCTGGGCCGCCGAGCCGTGGTGGGCGACCTTGAGCACGTCGTAGTCGCGGCCGGCGACCGCCCGGCGCACGCCCCGCGCGGCCTCCGGCTCGATGTCACCGGTGAGCAGCACCCTCACGCCGTCGACCGTCGCGTCCAGGACCAGGCTGGCGTTGTTGGGCGCCGACCCGCCGACGACCGGCCGCACGCCGGGCGAGACGACCTCGACGCGGGTCTCCCCGAGCTCGAGCGCGTGCCCGGCCGAGACCACCTCCGTGGCCACCCCGTGCCCGTCGAGCTCGGCGAGGACCGCGGCCGCCACGTCCGGCGGGTCCCGGACGGACGTGAGGTATGCCGTGCCCACCTCGGTCCTGTCGAGCACGCCCTCCACGCCGCCCACGTGGTCGGCGTGGAAGTGCGTGAGGAAGAGCCCGGAGACCTGCTCGACGCCCAGGTCCTCCAGGCACCGCGCCACCGGCCCGGGGTCCGGCCCGGTGTCGACGACGACCGCCGCGCGGGGACCGGCGCGCAGCACGAAGGCGTCGCCCTGGCCGACGTCGCACCCCACCACGACCCAGCCCGGCGGCGGCCAGTCCCGCAGCGACGGGGCCGGCCACAGCAGCCCGGCGAGGGCCCCCAGCGCGGCGTAGACCACGACCGGGCGGCGCCGGACCCGCTCGCGCCACCAGGGCCCGGTGGTCAGCGCCAGCACCGTGAGGCCGGCGAGCAGGAGCGCGCCGGGGCCGCCGTCGACCCACTCGACCGTGCCCCACGGCACGTCGGCCCCCAGGTGGGCGATGGCCGCGAGCAGCCAGGCCGGCACGGCAGCCAGCCAGGCGATCGCCGTCGCGAGCGGCACCGACAGCGGCGAGACCACCGCGGCGACCACGCCGAGGACGGTCGTCGGCGCGACGAGCGGCGCGGCGAGCAGGTTGGCCAGGACCGCGACCGTCGTGATGCTGCCCTGCAGCAGGACGATGACCGGCGCGCACGCCACCTGGGCGGCGAGCGGCACCGAGACGGCGTCGCCGAGGACCGCCGCCCGTCGCGGCAGCCGGGCGGCGATGGCGCTGCCCCAGGGACGGGACCAGAGCACGAGGCCGAGGGTGGCGAGGGTGGACAGGGCGAAGCCGTAGGACCGGGCGAGCCACGGGTCGACGCACAGCAGCCCCAGGACGGCGGCCCCCAGCGCAGGCAGGCTCACCCGGCGCCGCGAGGACGACAGCGCGACGAGACCGACCGTCCCCATGACCGCGGCCCGCAGCACCGACGGCTCCGGCCGGCAGAGGAGGACGAATCCGCCGAGCCCCAGCAGGACCAGGGGGGTGCGCCACCGCCGGCCGACGCCGGCCCTGGCGACGACCACCGCCACCGCGCCGGTGACGAGCGCGACGTTGCTGCCCGAGACCGCGGACAGGTGCGTCATGCCGGTGGCCCTCATGTCCTCCGTCAGGTCCGCCGGCGAGAGCGAGGTGTCCCCGATCACCAGGCCGGGGACGAGCCCGCGCGGGTCGGCCGGGAGCGGCATGACGGCCTCCCGGAAGCGGTCCCTGACGTGGTCGGTCGCCCGCAGCACCGCGCCGGGCCGGGCCTCGACGGCGGGACGCCCCCGCGGGACGAGCACCGCCACCGACCGGTCGTCCCCGTCGGCCTCGTGCAGCCGGCCGTCCACCCGCACGGTGCTGCGCCACCGCACGTCCTCCCAGCCCTCGCCCTCCTCGGCCATCACCACCACGGGCGAGGCGGCGCGGACCTCGGCCCCGCGGGCGCGCACGCGCTCCAGCCGCAGCTCGACGACGACCAGCGACGCGCGCTCGTCGCCCCGGGCGACGACGCGGGGCTCGGTGGTCACGGTCGCCGTGACGCTCGCGACCGCCCCCTCCGCGGCCCACCCCGGGACGGGTCCGGTCCGGTCCCGGGCGAGGTGGCCCGCGCCCGCGAGGCAGACGAGGGCCACGGCGGCCAGGCCTGCCGCGACCTGACCGGCCCAGGGCCCGGGGCGGCCCCGACGGAGGACGAGCGCCGCCCCGGCGGCGCCGGCCGCGCCCACGACGACGAGGAGCCAGGTCGGGGCGGGCAGCAGCGCCGCGAGCACGGCCCAGGCCGCCAGCGCGGGCAGCACCAGGCGCAGGTCGAGCCGGCGGGCCTCCTCCTGCCCGGGCTCAGCCACCGACGGTGACCAGGGGCTCGAGCTGGGCCAGGGTGCGCTCGCCGATGCCGCTGACCTCCAGCAGCTCCTCGACCCGGGAGAACCTCCCGTGCTCGTCCCGCCAGGCCAGGATGTGGCCCGCCGTCACGGGGCCGACCCCCGGCAGCTCCTCGAGGTCCGCCTGCGTGGCGGTGTTGAGGTCCAGCGGCGGCGGGTCGGCACCACCGCCCGCACCGCCCGCACCGCCCCCACCCGCGGCGCCACCGGGTGCGGCGGCCGGGGGCGCCCACCCCGCCGGCGGCTCCTCCCCCGGCCGGCCCACCCACAGCTGCTCCCCGTCGACCAGGGCCCGGGCCAGGTTGACGGTCGACTGGTCGGCCTGGTCCGTGAGCCCTCCCGCCGCCCGGACCGCGTCCACGACCCGCGACCCGGCGGGCAGCTCGACCACGCCGGGGTCGCGCACCTGGCCGGTCACGTGCACGACGAGGTCCTCCGCCACGGTGCCGTCGGCCGTCCCCGCGGTCCCCGCGGTCCCCGCCGCCGTCCCCTCCGTGCCCTCGGTCCCTGCCATCCCCTCGGTCTCCTCCGTCCCCGCCGTCCCCTCGCTCCCCGCCGTCCCCTCGGCCGCCCCGGCCTCCTCCGGCTGCGGGGCGGCGGACACCACCCGTTGCCCGTCGAGCGCCGACGCCGGCAGCTGCGCCCACACCCACCGCCCGCCCAGCACCGCCGCGGCGACCACGACGAGGAGCAGCAGCCCCCGCACCGCGCGCGGGCCGACCCGGAGCTCGGCGGAGCGCAACGACGCGGGCACGCTCAGCAGCGGGACCCGGCTCGCCCGGTGCCGGCCACCACCGCCGTCCGCGTCCGCGTGCGGCACCTCCCACGGTGCGTCCACCTCCGGCCCCCCGGGACCGGCCCCGTCGCGCGCGTCCACGAGGAGGCGGGCGAGGCGGTCGGGCGGCGGGTCACCGGACGGACGAGGCTGCATGAGAGCGACCGTAGGGAGCGCCCGGCCCTCCTCCCAGCCCCTGCGCCGAGGCTGTGGACAAGCGGCGGCGCGGCCGCGGGGGTGTGGGTGACCGCCGTCCTGCCGCCCGCCACGCTCGGGCGGCGGCCCCGCTACGCCGTCGGCTGGGGCGCGACGGCCACGCCGAGCGTGCCGGGGCCGGTGTGGACGCTCACGACCGGGTCGAGCTCGGTCACGTCGGGGGCCACGCCGGTGCGCTCCTCGAGCGTCCCGGCGAGCTGCTCGGCGGCCTCCAGGGCGGCGAGCTGGTGCACGGCGACGCGCACCGGCAGGCCCTCTGCGCGCGCCTCCTCGACGGCCTCGACCACGTGGTCCACGAGCCGCGCCAGGGCCTTGGCGCGGGTGCGCACCCGGTCGGCGGGGTGCACCTCCCCGTCCCGCAGGGTGAGCAGCGGCTTGATGGCCAGGGCCGACCCGACGAGCGCCGCGGCCCGCCCGATGCGGCCGCCGCGGCGCAGGTGCTCGAGGGTGTCGACGTAGAACCAGGTCCGGCTGGCGGCGACGTGCGCCCGCACCAGGTCGGCGACGGCACCCGGCCCGGCACCCCGGGCGGCGGCCCCGGCGCCGGCGCACACGGCATACCCCATCGCCATCCCGAGGACGCGGGAGTCGACGACCTCGACGGCCAGCTCGCCCCGCAGCTCGTCCCGGGCGGTCTGCGCGGCGTCCACGGTGCCGCTCACCGCGGAGGACAGGTGCACCGAGACGACGTCGGTGCAGCCCGTCCGCTCCGCCAGCGCGCGGTAGGCCGCCACGAACTCCCCCGGCGACGGGCGGGAGGTGGACACGCGCTCCTTGCCGCGCGCGAGGATGTCGGCCACCTCGCCGGGGCTCGTCTCCCGCGCCTCGACGGTGCCGCGCCCGCTGACCGTGACGTGCAGCGGCACGACGACCACGCCCGCCCGCTCCGCCAGCGAGGCTGGCAGGCAGGCGGTGGTGTCGGTCACCAGCTGCACGGCGGTCATCGGGCGCCCCTGCTCAGACGACGACGTTGACCAGCCCGGGCGCGCGGACGATCACCTTGCGCACCGGCTGCCCGTCGACGAAGGCCTGCACCTTCTCGCTGGCCAGCGCCAGCTCCTGCAGCGCCTCGGGGTCGATGTCGGCGGGCACCTCGAGCCGGTCGCGCACCTTGCCCCTGACCTGCACGACGCACGTCACCGTGTCCTCGACCAGCTTGGCCGGGTCGGCCTCGGGGAACGGCGCGTAGGCCAGCGACTCCTCGTGGCCCAGGCGCTCCCACAGCTCCTCGGCGACGTGCGGCGCGACCGGCGCGACCATCTGCACCAGCGGCTCGACGGCCGCGCGCGGGACCCGGTCCAGCTTGGTCAGGTGGTTGTTGAGCTCGATCATCTTGGCGACCGCCGTGTTGGTCCGCAGCGCCTCGTAGTCGGCACGCACCCCGTCGATCGTGCGGTGCAGCGCCTTGTCGGTCTCCTCGTCCAGCTCGTCGTCGACGACCACGACCTCGCCGGTCTCCTCGTCGACGACGTTGCGCCACAGCCGCTGCAGGAAGCGCATCGAGCCGACGACCGCGCGGGTCTCCCAGGGGCGGTACTGCTCCAGCGGGCCCATCGACATCTCGTAGACCCGGAAGGTGTCGGCGCCGTACTGCTCGCACATCTCGTCGGGCGTGACGACGTTCTTGAGGGACTTGCCCATCTTGCCGTACTCCTGGGTGACGGCCTCGCCGTCCCAGGTGTATGTGGGGTGGCCGCCGTCGGCGGGCACGTGCTCCTCGACCTCGGCGGCCGGGACGGGGAAGCCGCGGGCGTCGCGGTAGACGTAGGCCTCGATCATCCCCTGGTTGATGAGCCGCCGGAACGGCTCCTCGGAGGAGACGTAGCCCAGGTCGTAGAGCACCTTGTGCCAGAAGCGCGAGTAGAGCAGGTGCAGCACCGCGTGCTCGACGCCGCCGACGTAGAGGTCGACGCCGCCCGGGTCGGTCGCGCCGGGAGGCGCGCCCTCGACCGGCGCCGGGCGCGGCCCGATCCAGTAGCGCTCGACGGCCGGGTCGACCGGGGCGTCCTCGTTGGCGGGGTCCAGGTAGCGCAGGTAGTACCAGCACGAGCCGGCCCAGTTGGGCATGGTGTTGGTCTCGCGGCGGTAGGTCTGCACGCCGCGGCCGTCGCCCAGGTCCAGCTCGACCTCGACCCAGTCGGTGGCGCGCGCCAGCGGCGCCTCCGGGGAGCTCTCGGCGTCCTCGGGGTCGAAGGTCCGCGGGCTGTAGTCCGGCACCTCGGGCAGCTCGACCGGCAGCAGGTGGTCCGGCACGCTGTGCGCGACGCCGTCCTCGTCCCAGACGACCGGGAAGGGCTCGCCCCAGTAGCGCTGCCGGCTGAACAGCCAGTCGCGCAGCC
>CAZONQ010000023.1:0-24568 GCA_964581125.1 uncultured Ornithinimicrobium sp. | reverse complement strand
TGTCCTCGTCGTGCTCGACGACGATGAGGGTGTTGCCCAGGTCGCGCAGCCGGGTGAGGGTCTCGATGAGCCGGTGGTTGTCCCGCTGGTGCAGCCCGATGCTCGGCTCGTCGAGGACGTAGAGCACGCCGACGAGGCCCGAGCCGATCTGGGTGGCGAGGCGGATGCGCTGGGCCTCGCCGCCGGACAGCGTGCCGGCCGGACGCATGAGCGAGAGGTAGTCGAGGCCCACGTCGAGCAGGAAGCCGAGGCGGGCGGCGATCTCCCGGTTGACCTGCCCGGCGATCGCCAGCTCGCGCTCGGTGTAGTCGACCGAGGCCAGGAACTCGGCGCACTGGTCGATCGGCAGCTCGCACACCTCGGCGATGCTGCGCCCGCCGACGAGGACGGCCAGGATCTCCGGCTTGAGCCGGGCGCCCTTGCACGCGGGGCAGGGCACGCGCCGCATGAAGCCCTCGTAGCGCTCGCGGCTGCTCTCGGACTCGGTCTCGGCGTGCTTGCGCTTGACGTAGGGGACGACGCCCTCGAAGCCGGTGGAGTAGCTGCGCTCGCGGCCGAACCGGTTGCGGTAGCGCACGTGCACCTTGTGCTTGTAGCCGTGGAGGATGGCGTCCTTGGCCCGGGCGGGCAGCTGGCGCCACGGCACGTCGAGGGAGAACTTCAGGTCCTCGGCCAGCCCCCCGAGGACGCGCTGGTAGTAGTCGTTGAGGCCGGAGGTCGTCGACCAGGGGATGATCGCGCCCTCGAGCACGGAGGTGTCCTCGCCGCGGATCACCAGCTCGGGGTCGACCTCGAGCTCGGAGCCGATCCCGGTGCACTCGGCGCAGGCACCGAACGGGCTGTTGAAGGAGAAGCTGCGCGGCTCGAGCTCGTCCAGGCTGAGCGGGTGGTCGTTGGGGCAGGCCATCCGCTCGGAGAACCGGCGCTCCGGCGGCAGCGGCCTGCCGTCGGCGTCGACCGGCGCCGGCCGGCCGCCCGCACCCTCCCCCGCCGGCGCGGCGTCGACGAACTCCGCCACGACGAGACCGTCGGTGAGCCGCAGCGCGGTCTCCACCGAGTCGGTGAGGCGCCGCAGGTGAGCGGGGTCGGGCGCGCCTGCGCCCTCGTCCCCGGCCTTGGCGACGAGCCGGTCGACGACGACCTCGATCGTGTGCTTGCGCTGCTTCTCCAGCGTCGGCGGCGCGCTGAGCTGGACGACCTCCCCGTCGACACGCGCGCGGGCGAAGCCGGAGGCCTGGAGCTCGGAGAAGAGGTCGACGAACTCCCCCTTGCGGCCCCGCACGACCGGGGCGAGGAGCTGGAAGCGCGTGCCGGCCGGCAGCTCGAGGAGCCGGTCGACGATCTGCTGGGTGGTCTGCCGCTCCACCGGCTCGCCGCACGCCGGGCAGTGCGGGCGCCCGACGCGGGCGAAGAGGAGGCGGAGGTAGTCGTAGACCTCGGTGATGGTGCCCACGGTCGAGCGGGGGTTGCGGTTGGTCGACTTCTGGTCGATCGACACCGCGGGCGAGAGACCCTCGATGAAGTCCACGTCCGGCTTGTCCATCTGCCCCAGGAACATCCTGGCGTAGGCGGACAGCGACTCGACGTAGCGGCGCTGGCCCTCGGCGAAGATGGTGTCGAAGGCCAGGCTGGACTTGCCGGAGCCGGACAGCCCGGTGAACACGACCAGCGCGTCCCGCGGGATGTCGACCGAGACGTTCTTGAGGTTGTGCTCACGGGCCCCCTGGACCTGGATCCGGTCGTGGCGGGGACGGACGGACTGCCGCTGGGCAGGAGGAGTTGAGCGCACCCGTCCACTGTAGGTCGCCCCGCCGACACACCCGACCACGAACCGACTTCCATGCAGACCCATGCATATGTATGCTGTCACCCCCAAACGCGCGTCGGGTCGCCGCCGCCCCGCGTGTGCCGTCCGACCGACCGGCACCTTGACCGGGCTGCCTCCCTCACAGAACGGTGACTCATGACCGAGAGCGCTGCTGCGTACCGACCCGTCCCCGGCCGCCCTGCCCAGGGCCTCTACGACGGCGCCCACGAGCACGACGCCTGCGGCGTGGCCTTCGTCGCCCGGCTCGACGGCGTCCCGCGGCACTCCGTCGTCGCCCAGGCGCTCACCGCGCTGCACAACCTCGACCACCGCGGAGCGGTCGGGGCCGAGGAGAGCACCGGCGACGGCGCCGGGATCCTCACCCAGGTGCCCGACGCCTTCCTCCGCGCGGTCCTGCCCTTCGCGCTCCCCGAGCCCGGAGGGTATGCCGTGGGCATCCTCTTCCTGCCCGCGGACGGCACCGCCGCCCGGGTGCAGGCCGAGGTGGAGCAGGTCGTCGCGGAGTCGGGCCTGCGGGTGCTGGGCTGGCGGGACGTGCCCGTCGACGCCGGCCCCGTGGGGCCCACCGCCCTGGCGGCGATGCCGCTCATGCGCCAGCTGGTGGTGACCGGCGACGGACCCGCCGCCGGGGAGACCGGCCTGGACCTCGAGCGGCGCGCGTGGTGGTGCCGCAAGCGGATCGAGCGGCGGACCACGGCATACCCCGTCTCGCTGTCCACCCGCACCCTCGTCCACAAGGGCATGCTCACCACCGACCAGCTGCCCCGCTTCTTCCCCGACCTGCTCGACGAGCGCTACGAGAGCGCGCTGGCCGTCGTGCACTCGCGCTTCTCGACCAACACCTTCCCCTCCTGGCCGCTGGCCCACCCCTACCGGGTGATCGCCCACAACGGCGAGATCAACACCGTCCGGGGCAACCGCAACTGGATGAACGCGCGCCAGTCGATGCTGCGCAGCGACGTCTTCCCCGGCCCGCTCGAGGACGTGCTGCCGGTGTGCACCCCGGGCGCGAGCGACTCGGCCACCTTCGACGAGGTGCTCGAGCTGCTCCACCTCTCCGGCCGCTCGCTCCCCCACGCCGTGCTCATGATGATCCCCGAGGCGTGGGAGAACCACGCCGAGATGGACCCCGACGTCCGCGCCTTCTACGAGTTCCACTCCATGCTCATGGAGCCCTGGGACGGACCGGCCAACCTGGTCTTCACCGACGGCACGCTCGTCGGCTCGGTCCTCGACCGCAACGGGCTGCGGCCCTCGCGCTGGTGGGTCACCGACGACGGCCTCGTGGTGCTCGGCTCCGAGTCCGGCCTGCTGCCGCTGCCGGACGAGAGGGTCGTCCGCAAGGGCCGGGTCAAGCCGGGCCGGATGTTCCTCGTCGACACCGCCCGCGGCGAGATCGTCGACGACGAGCAGCTCAAGCGCGACCTCGCGGCCCGGCAGCCCTACCAGGAGTGGCTCGACGCCAGCCTCGTCCGCCTCGAGACCCTGCCCGACCAGGTCCACGTCCGGCACACGCACGCGTCGGTGACCCGGCGCCAGCAGATCTTCGGCTACACCGAGGAGGAGCTGCGCGTCATCCTCGCGCCGATGGCGCAGTCCGGGGGCGAGCCGCTGGGCGCGATGGGGACCGACACCCCGGTGGCGGCCCTCTCCGACCGCCCGCGGCTGCTCTTCGACTACTTCGTCGAGGCCTTCGCGCAGGTCACGAACCCTCCGCTGGACGCCATCCGCGAGGAGGTCGTCACCTCCCTCGCCAGCTCCTCCGGCCCGGAGCCCAACCTGCTCGACGAGTCGCCCGCGCACGCCCGGCAGGTGGTGCTCGACTTCCCGGTCGTCGACAACGACCAGCTGGCCAAGCTGCGCCGGCTGAGCATCGAGGGGCACCACGACCTCGGCTCGGTCGTCGTCCGCGGCCTCTACCGCGTCGACGGCGGGGCGGCCGCGCTCGAGGAGCGGCTCGAGGAGATCTGCCGGGAGGTCGACGAGGCGGTGGCGCGGGGCGCCTTCTTCGTCGTCCTCTCCGACCGGCACGCCGACCGGGAGCACGCCCCGATCCCCTCGCTGCTGCTCACCAGCGCCGTCCACCACCACCTGGTGCGCAACAACACGCGGACCCGCGTCGGGCTGCTCGTCGAGGCCGGCGACGTGCGGGAGGTGCACCACGTGGCCACCCTCGTCGCCTACGGCGCGGCGGCGGTCAACCCCTACCTCGCCATGGAGACGGTGGAGAACCTCTGCTCCTCGGGCAAGCAGCTCGACGGCCTCGACCCGGACGTGGCGATCGCCAACCTCATCCACGCCCTCGGCAAGGGCGTGCTGAAGGTGATGTCCAAGATGGGCATCTCGACGATCGCCTCCTACCGCGGGGCGCAGACCTTCGAGGCGGTCGGGCTCGCGCGCGAGCTCGTCGACCGGTGGTTCACCGGCACGACCACGCAGATCGACGGCGTGGGTCTCGAGGTGCTCGCGGAGGAGGTGGCGCGCCGGCACGCCACCGCCTACCCCCTGTCGGGGATCAGCCCCGACCACCGGACCCTCGACGTCGGCGGCGAGTACCAGTGGCGCCGGGAGGGTCCGCCGCACCTCTTCAGCCCGGAGGCCGTCTTCCGGCTGCAGCACGCGACCCGCGAGCAGCGCTACGACGTCTTCGAGCAGTACGCGCGCCTGGTCGACGACCAGTCCGAGCGCCTGATGACCCTGCGCGGGCTGTTCCGGCTCCGGCCGGACCGCGAGCCGGTGGACGTCGACGAGGTCGAGCCGGTGAGCGAGATCGTCAAGCGGTTCGCGACCGGCGCGATGTCCTACGGGTCGATCTCGCAGGAGGCGCACGAGACCCTCGCGATCGCGATGAACCGCCTCGGCGCCCGCTCCAACACCGGCGAGGGCGGGGAGGACGTGGACCGGCTGCTCGACCCGGAGCGCCGCTCGGCGATCAAGCAGGTGGCCTCCGGGCGCTTCGGCGTCACCTCGGCCTACCTGGTCCACGCCGACGACATCCAGATCAAGATGGCGCAGGGGGCCAAGCCCGGCGAGGGCGGACAGCTGCCGCCCGGCAAGGTCTACCCCTGGGTGGCCCGGACCCGGCACTCGACGCCCGGCGTCGGGCTCATCTCGCCCCCGCCGCACCACGACATCTACTCCATCGAGGACCTCAAGCAGCTCGTCCACGACCTCAAGAACGCCAACCCGCGCGCCCGCATCCACGTCAAGCTGGTCAGCCAGGTCGGCGTCGGCACGGTCGCCGCGGGCGTCGCCAAGGCCAGGTCGGACGTGGTGCTCATCTCCGGCCACGACGGCGGCACCGGCGCGAGCCCGCTCACCTCGCTCAAGCACGCCGGCACGCCGTGGGAGCTGGGCCTGGCCGAGACGCAGCAGACGCTGCTCGTCAACGGGCTGCGCGACCGCGTCGTCGTGCAGTGCGACGGCCAGCTCAAGACCGGCCGGGACGTCCTCGTCGCCGCGCTGCTGGGTGCCGAGGAGTTCGGCTTCGCCACCGCGCCGCTGGTCGTCTCCGGCTGCATCATGATGCGCGTCTGCCACCTCGACACCTGCCCGGTCGGCATCGCGACGCAGAACCCGGAGCTGCGGGAGCGCTACGCGGGCCGGGCCGAGTTCGTCGTCACCTTCTTCGAGTACGTCGCGCAGCAGGTCCGCGAGCTCCTCGCCTCCCTGGGCTACCGCAGCATCGAGGAGGTGGTCGGCCGGGCCGACCTGCTCGACACCTCTGCGGCGGTCGACCACTGGAAGGCGCAGGGGCTCGACCTCGCGCCGGTGCTCCACGTGCCTGACCTGCCCGAGGGGGCTGCGCGCCGCAGCACCGTCGAGCAGGACCACGGCCTGGCGGCCGCCCTGGACAACCGGTTCGTCGAGGCGGCCCGCCCGGCGCTGGAGGACGGGTCGCCGGTGCGCGCGAGCTTCGCCGTGACCAACGTCAACCGGACGCTGGGCACGCTCCTGGGCCACCACGTCACGGTCGCGGCCGGCCCGGACGGCCTGCCCGACGGGACGATCGAGCTCACGCTGACCGGCTCAGCCGGTCAGTCGCTCGGGGCCTTCCTGCCGCGCGGGGTCACGCTGCGCCTGGTCGGCGACGCCAACGACTTCGTCGGCAAGGGCCTGTCCGGCGGACGCATCGTCGTCCGCCCGCCCGAGGGTGCGCCGTTCGCGGCGGCCGAGCAGGTGGTCGCAGGCAACGTCGTCTGCTACGGCGCCACGTCCGGCCAGGTCAACCTGCGCGGCACCGTGGGCGAGCGCTTCTGCGTCCGCAACTCCGGGGCCACCGCGGTCGTCGAGGGCGTCGGCGACCACGCCCTGGAGTACATGACCGGCGGGCGCGCCCTCGTCCTCGGCCCGACCGGCCGCAACGTCGGCGCGGGCATGTCGGGCGGGACCGCCTACGTCCTCGACCTCGACCCCGCGCGGATGAACCCCCTGGCGATGACCCACGGCGACCTGGAGCTGGCCCCGCTGCCGGCGACCGGCCACGTCGACGAGGTGCGCGAGCTGCTCGCCGAGCACCTCGAGCTCACCGGCAGCGAGGTGGCCCGGTCCCTGCTCGAGGACGACGCCTGGGCCGAGCGCATCACCGTCGTCACCCCCCGTCAGTACGCCAGCGTCCTGCGCATCCGGCAGGAGGTCGAGGCCCGCGGCCTCGACCCCGACGGCCCGCACGCCTGGCAGCTCATCCTGGAGGACTCCCATGGCTGACCCCCGCGGCTTCCTGACCCACCGCGAGCGCGAGGACCGGCCGAGCCGGCCCGTCCCGGTCCGCATCCAGGACTGGAAGGAGGTCCACGAGCAGCAGGAGACCTCGGTGCTGCGCCGGCAGGCGTCCCGGTGCATGGACTGCGGGATCCCCTTCTGCCACACCGGGTGCCCGCTGGGCAACCTGATCCCCGAGTGGAACGACCTGACCCGTCGCGCCAACTTCGCCGACGCGATCGAGCGGCTCCACGCGACCAACAACTTCCCGGAGTTCACCGGGCGGCTGTGCCCGGCCCCGTGCGAGACCGCGTGCGTGCTCGGCATCAACCAGCCGCCGGTGACGATCAAGCAGATCGAGGTCT
Organism: uncultured Ornithinimicrobium sp.; assembly: GCA_964581125.1. GTDB lineage: Bacteria > Actinomycetota > Actinomycetes > Actinomycetales > Dermatophilaceae > Ornithinicoccus. Next base: position 17,674 of record CAZONQ010000023.1, on the reverse strand, counting down.
CGATCATCGACCGGGCCTTCTCCAACGGCCGGGTCACGCCCCGCGAGCCGGAGTGGCTCAGCGGGCGGACCGTCGCGGTCGTCGGGTCCGGGCCGGCCGGCCTGGCCGCCGCCCAGCAGCTGGGCCGCGCCGGGCACACGGTCGTCGTCCACGAGCGCGAGGACGCCGTGGGCGGGCTGCTGCGCTACGGCATACCCGAGTTCAAGATGGAGAAGTCGGTGCTCGACCGCCGGCTCGTCCAGCTCCGCGGCGAGGGGATCCGCTTCGTCACCGGCGTGACCGTGGGCGGCGACGGCCCCGACGACCCCTCCCTGGACGACCTGAGGGAGCGCTTCGACGCGGTGGTCCTGGCCACCGGGTCGACCGTGCCGAGGCTGCTCGACGTGCCGGGCGCCGACCTGGCGGGGGTCCACCCGGCCATGGACTACCTCGTCCCCGCCAACCGGGAGGCGCTCGGTGCCCCGCGCGGCATCGACGCCGCGGGCAAGGACGTCGTCATCGTCGGCGGCGGCGACACGGGCGCGGACTGCCTCGGCACGGCCCACCGCCAGGGCGCGCGCAGCGTCACGCAGCTGGAGATCCTGCCCACGCCGCCGACCGAGCGGCCGGCGCACCAGCCGTGGCCCACCCACCCGATGCTCTACAAGGTCACCACCGCCCACGAGGAGGGCGGCGAGCGCGCCTACGGGGTCTCGACCGTCGAGGTGGTCGGCGACGACGAGGGCCGCGTCCGCGGGCTCCGCGTGGCCGACGCCCGCCTGGTGGACGGGCGGGTGGAGGTCGTCGATGGCACCATGCGCGACCTGCCCGCGCAGCTCGTGCTGCTGGCGATGGGCTTCGTCGGCCCGGACGACACGGCGGCCCCGGCCGAGGCCCTCCCGAGGACCGCGCGCAACACCTACGAGCGGGACGCGGACTTCGCCACCCCGCTCGAGGGCGTCTTCGCCGCCGGCGACTGCGGCCGTGGCCAGTCGCTCATCGTGTGGGCGATCGCGGAGGGCCGCTCCTGCGCGGCCGCGGTGGACCGCTACCTCACCGGGGCCACGACGCTGCCGGCACCGATCGCCCCCACGGACCGGCCGCTCACGGTCTGAGCAGGTCGGCCGCGATCGCCCGCGCGGCGCGGACGACCTCTCCGCCGAGCTCCGGGGACGGCGCCTCGCCGACGAAGACGACCGCCACCGCGGCGACGCAGCGGCCGGACGCGTCGTGCACCGGCGCCGCGCAGGACCGGTAGCCGGGGATGACCTCCCCGTGGGAGGACGCCCACCCGCGGACCCGCGCGACGGCCACCTCGGTGCGCTCCCCCGGGACCGGCGGACCGCCGGCCAGCAGCGCCAGTCCGGGCGCGCCCGAGTCGAGCGGGTGCTGGACCCCGGGCCGGTAGGCGATGTGGGCGAGGGTCGAGCGCGGCTCCTCGACGAGGATCGTCACGGCCAGGTGGTCCTGCGCGACGACGAGGAAGGCGGTCTTGCGGACCCGCTCCGCCAGGGCCGCCAGGTGCGGTGCGGCGACGCCGGTCAGGGTCGGCTCCACGCCCCGGGCGAGCGCCGCGAGCCGCGCCCCGGCGGCATACCTGCCCTCGCCGTCGCGCACGAGGAGGCCGCGGTGCTCGAGGGTGCGCACCATGCGGTAGACGATCGAGCGGTGCAGCCCGGTGCGCTCGACGATCTCGCGCAGGCCGACGTGGCCCGGTGCCGTCGCGACGACCTCGAGGACCGACAGCCCGCGGTCGAGGGTCTGCGAGCCCACCCCCTCCGGGAGCGGTCGTGCGGGACCCCTTGTCATCGACGCCCTCCTGCCCCTAGATTCTGTGAGCACTCGCTATCCGAACGGTGAGCTCGAATATAGAGCACCGGCGACAAGGAGTGTCGATGATGCGCACCACCCGGACCTGGGCCGTCCTGGCCACCACCTCGCTCCTGCTGGTCGCGGCCGGCTGCGCCGAGGACTCCTCCGGCGACGGAGGGGGTGAGGCGGGCGCCGAGCAGGGCCCGATCAAGATGGGCGTCGTCCTCGACATCACCGGTGCGGGCGCCACCCTCGGCGTCGCCGAGCGGGACACCATCGAGATGCTCGCGGAGCGGGTCAACGCGGACGGCGGCATCGACGGACGCCAGGTAGAGGTGATCATCGAGGACGACCAGTCCACCGAGGACGGCGCGGCCAAGGCGACGAGCAAGCTCCTCAGCTCCGACCAGGTCGACATCCTCATCGGCGCCTCGCGGACCGGTCCCAGCCTGGCGATGCGGCCGCTGGCCGAGCAGGCGGAGATCCCGATGATCTCCCTCGCGGCCAACCAGAAGATCGTGGACGGTTCCACGTGGGTGTTCAAGACCGCCCAGAACGACCGGGTCGTGCTGGAGCGGATGGTCGACGACATGAAGGCGCAGGGCTTCCACAAGATCGCCGTCGCGCGGGACGCGTCCGGCTTCGGCGAGGGCGTGCCGGAGATGCTGGCCGAGATCGGCGAGCCGGCCGGGATCGAGATCGTCACCGTCGAGAAGTTCGCCCCCGACGCCACCGACTTCACCGCCCAGATGGTCAACATCCGCGACAGCGACCCCGACGCGGTCCTCATCTGGGGCATCCCGCCGGCGGCGGCCCTGGCCCAGCAGGCCTACGACCAGCTGGGCGCCGACAAGCCCGTCTACCAGTCGCACGGCATCGGCAACCAGGCCTTCCTCGACACCGCCGGCGACTCGGCGGAGGGCCTGCGGGCCGCGCTGGGCCGCATGCTCATCGCCGACCAGCTGCCCGACGACGACCCGCAGAAGCCGGTGGTCACCGGCTTCATCGAGGACTTCGAGGCGGCCTACGGCACGACACCGTCGACCTTCGCCGGTCACGCCTACGACGGCTTCATGATCGCGGTCGACGCGATCGACGAGGCCGGGACCGAGCCGGAGGCCCTCCGGGACGCGATCGAGGCCACGTCCGACTGGCCCGGGGTGTCCGGCGTCTTCACGATGACGCCGGAGGACCACTCGGGCCTGACCAAGGACGCGCTCATGATGGTCACCGTCGAGGACGGCAGCTGGAAGATGCTCGAGGACTGACGCCGATGACCGATCTCCTGCAGCTGACCTTCTCCGGGTTGGCTCAGGGTGCCGTCTACGGCCTCGTCGCGCTCGGCTTCGTCGCGATCTTCTCGGTCCGCGAGATCGTCAACCTCGCCCAGGGCGAGTACGCCTCGCTGGCCGGCCTGACCGCGGTGACCGCCGTCGCCGCGGGCGTCCCGCTGGGCCTGGCGGTGCTCGTGGTCGTCCCCTTCGTCGTCCTCGTGTCGGTCGTCGTCGAACGGCTCGCCATCGCCCCCGTGCGCCGGATGACCCCGCTCGTGTCGATCATCCTCACGCTCGGCGTCTCCACGGCCCTCAAGGCGGTCATGCTGCTCGTCTGGGGCCCGGAGTCCCGCCGGCTGGCACCCTTCCCCGGCCGGGACCTGTTCGTCGGCGGCGTGAGCATCCGGGCCCAGGAGCTGTGGATCCTGGGGATCTCCGCCGTCGTCGGGTATGCCGTGGTGTGGTTCTACGAGCACACCCTCCGCGGCAAGGCGCTGCGGGCGTGCTCCGAGCAGCCGGTCGCCGCCCGTCTCGTCGGCATCTCCCCGCGCACCGCGACCATGGTCGCCTTCGCGATCGCCGGCCTCGTGGGCGCGGTCGCCGGCGTGGTCGGCGCCCCGATCTACCTGGCGTCCTGGGAGTCGGGGCTGACCCTGGGACTCAAGGGCTTCGTGGCCGCCACCCTCGGCGGGCTGGTGTCCTTCCGGGTCGCCTTCGTCGGCGGGCTCTTCCTGGGGGTGCTGGAGAACCTCGTCGCCGGCTACCTCGACAGCGGCTACCGCGACGCCGTCGCCTTCGTCGTGCTCGTCCTCGTCCTGGTCGTCCGGCCGCAGGGCCTGGGCCTCCGCGGGAGCGGGGTGAGGGTGTGATCCCCCCGCTCCGCCGGCTGGTGCCCTACGCGGTCCTGGTCCTCGTCCTCGTCGTCTTCCCCCTCCTCGCCCCGGTGAGCGTGGTCAACGTCGGGGTCTACGTGCTCATCTTCACCGTCGCCGCGGTGGGGCTCTCCCTGCTCATGGGCCTCGCCGGGCAGGTCAGCCTGGGCCACGCCGCGTTCTTCGCCATGGGCGCCTACACCCAGGGCATCCTCGTCACGCGCTACGGCTGGAACCTCTTCCTCGCGCTGCCCGTCTCCGTGCTCGTCGCGATGCTGCTGGCGCTGCTCGTGGGGCTGCCGATGCTGCGCCTGCGCGGGCACTTCCTGGCCCTCGCCACCCTCGGGCTCGGCATCATCGTCACCATCGTCGTGCGCGAGCTGGAGTTCACCGGCGGCACCTCCGGGATCTACGGCATCCCCAAGCCCGACTTCGGCGGCCGCGTCTACGACTCTCCCGCCGAGTTCTTCTGGCTGATGACCCCGGTGGTGGTGCTGTCGGTCGCGCTGGCCGAGAAGCTCACGCACTCCCGGGTCGGCCGCGCGCTCGGCGCCGTCAACGACTCCGAGGTCGCGGCCGAGTGCCTCGGCGTCGACACCTTCCGGCTGCGCCTGAAGGTCTTCGTCCTCGCCGCGGCCTACGCCGGGCTGGCGGGGGCCTTCTACGCGCACTGGCTCGCGGTCGTGAGCCCCGAGGCCGCCAACTTCCCGCTCTCGGTGTCGTTCCTGCTCATGGTGGTCCTCGGCGGGCTCGGCACCGTCTGGGGCGCCTTCACCGGCGCGATCACGGTGGAGGTGCTGGACGAGGGGATGCGTCACCTCATACCCCAGATCGTCCCGGGCGCCTCGGGCGAGGTGCAGCTGCTCGGCTTCGGCGTGGTCCTCGTCCTCGTGGTCGTCCTCTTCCCCGGGGGTCTGGCGCAGCTGTGGCACGCCGCGCTGCACCGCCTCCGCGGGACGCACGAGGACCCGGGCGCGGGCGACGCGACCGCGCCCGCGCTCGGCGAGGAGCTCGACGCGCTGCTCGCGGAGGCGGACGCGCCGGCACCGGGCACCACGGTGCTGCAGGTGGAGGGGCTCACCAAGCGCTACGGCGGCGTCACCGCGCTCGACGGCCTCGACCTCGAGGTGCGGGCCGGCGAGATCGTGGCGCTCATCGGCCCCAACGGCGCCGGCAAGACGACCGCGTTCAACATCGTCACCGGCGTCGTCCCGCCCACCGAGGGCCGGGTGACGCTCGCCGGGCAGCCCGTGCAGGGTCGTCGGCCCAACGTGGTCGCCGCGCTGGGCGCGACGCGCACCTTCCAGAACCTGCAGACCTTCCGCAGCACGACCGTGCGGGGCAACGTCACGGTGGCCCGCCACCTGCGCACGAGGGCCGGCCTGCTCGCCGGCATGCTCGGCCTCGACCGGCCCGAGGAGCGCAGGACCGCGGACGAGGTCGACCGGGTGCTGACGGCCACCGGCCTGGAGGGCCACGCCGACCGACCGATCACGGCGCTGAGCTTCGGCCAGCAGCGCCAGGTCGAGGTGGCGCGCGCCCTCGCCCTCGCGCCCAGCCTCCTCCTGCTCGACGAGCCGATGGCCGGCCTGTCCCTGGCCGAGCGCGAGCACCTGGCGGCGATGCTCCGGCGCGTGCGCGCCGCGGGCCTGTCGGTCCTGCTCGTCGAGCACGACGTGGCCGCGGTCATGGCGCTCGCCGACCGCATCTACGTCCTCGACGACGGCGTCCTGCTCGCCGAGGGGGGCCCGCGGGAGATCCGCAGCGACCCGGCGGTGATCGCGGCCTACCTCGGCACCGGCGAGCAGGACGAGAACCTCGTGACCCCGGGAGGCCCGTCGTGAGCCTGACCGTCACCGACCTGACCGCGGGCTACGAGGGCCTCGCGGTCCTCCACGGCATCTCGCTGAGCGTCGCCCCGGGGGAGATCGTAGCCGTCGTCGGCTCCAACGGGGCCGGCAAGACCACGCTCCTGCGCGCGGTGTCGGGGCTGCTGACCCCCACCGGGGGCGGCGTGCGTCTGGACGGCGCCGACATCACCCGGCTCGGGGCCGAGAGGATCTCCGCGCTCGGTCTCGCGCACGTCCCGGAGAACCGCCTGGTCTTCCCCTCCCTGACGGTCGAGGACAACCTCGCCCTGGGCGGGTGGACCCGCAGGTCGGACGGCCGCTACGCCGAGCGGCGCCGCGCCGTCCTCGAGCTCTTCCCACGCCTCGCCGACCGGATCGCCCTGCAGGCCGGGGCGTTGTCCGGCGGCGAGCAGCAGATGCTCGCCATGGCCCGCGCCCTCATGGCCGACCCGAGGGTGGTCGTCCTCGACGAGCCCAGCCTGGGCCTCGCGCCCAAGGTGGTCGGCGAGATCGTGGCCACGCTCGCCCGCCTGCGCGACGACCGGGACCTGGCGGTGCTGCTCGTCGAGCAGAACATCCGCGCCGCGTTCTCGGTCGCCGACCGCGCGGTCGTCATGGAGCGCGGGCGCGTCCTCACCGAGGGCACCCCGACCGAGCTCGAGCACGACCCGCGGGTCCAGGCCGCCTACCTGGGCGGCACCGCCTCCACGATGTCCGAGGACTCCGTGAGCCGGATGGTCCACGCCGTGGAGGTCTACGACCGGACCGTCGACCATCCGCACGAGGAAGGACCACCCCCATGAGCAAGCCGTTCGCGTCGAGCCAGGACCTCACCGACAAGGTGGCCACCGTCGAGGTGCTCGCCGAGGGCGTCTACGCCCGGACCGCGGAGGGCGACCCCAACGTCGGCGCCGTCGAGGGCGAGGACTTCGTCGTCTGCTTCGAGGCCCTCGCCACGCCCGCCGCCGCCCGCGACTGGCTCGTCCAGCTGCGTCAGCACACCGACAAGCCGGTCCGGCACCTGGTGCTGTCCCACTACCACGCGGTCCGCGTCCTGGGGGCCTCGGCCTTCGGCGCCGGCGAGATCGTCATGCACGAGCTCACCCGCGACCTCGTCGCGGAGCGGGGCCAGCAGGACTGGGAGTCCGAGTACGGCCGGATGCCACGGCTGTTCAAGGAGCCGGAGTCGGTGCCCGGGCTCACCTGGCCGACGCTCACCGTGAGCGACCGGCTCACCATCCCCCTGGGCGGCGACCGCGGCGACCTCGTCCTGCAGTACTGCGGGCGCGGGCACACGGAGGGCGACCTCGTCGCCTGGCTCCCCCGGCAGCGGATCCTCTTCGCCGGCGACCTCGTCGAGGCGCAGGCGGCCCTCTACACCGGTGACGCCTACCACCGCGACTGGGCGGGGCCGACCCTCGACAGCGTGGCGGCCCTGGGCGCCGAGCACCTGGTCGGCGGGCGCGGCCCGGTCGTGAGCGGCGACGGCGTGGCCGCGGCGATCGCGCAGACCCGCCACTTCCTCACCGAGATGCTCACGGCGGTCGGCGCGGTGCACGACCGTGGCGGCACCCTCAAGGAGGCCTTCGAGGCCACGCACGCGGCGCTCGTGGACCGCTACGGGCACTGGCCGATCTTCGAGCACACCCTCCCCTTCGACGTCGCCCGTGTCTGGGACGAGCTCGACGGGGTCGAGCGACCGGTGATCTGGACGGCCGAGCGCGACCGCGAGGTCTGGGCCCAGCTCCAGGGCTGAGCCCACGGGGGCGAGCACCGTGACGAGCAGCGGTCAGGCACAAGGCGTCGTCGTCCTCGGCGCCGGTCCCGTCGGGCAGACGGCCGCGCTCCTCCTGGCGCGCCACGGCATCCCGGTGACCCTCCTGGACGCGCGCACGGCGCGCGACGCCGTCGGCAGCCGGGCCATCTGCCAGCACCGCGACGTCCTCGACACCTGGGCGTGGGTCGGCGGCCGAGCCATCACCGACGAGGGGCTGACCTGGCGGCGCGCACGCACCTTCTACCGCGACCACGACCTCTTCACGGTGGAGCTGTCCGACCCCGGCGCCAGCGCGCTCCCGGCGTTCGTCAACCTCTCCCAGTCGCGCACCGAGGAGATCCTCGACGGACTGATCGCCGCGTCGCCGCTGGTCGAGGTCAGGCGCGGGCACGAGGTCGACGGCGTCGAGCAGCTCCCCGACGGCGGCGTGGAGGTGACCGCCCGCACGCGCTCCGGGGAGACCACGGTCCGGGGCAGGTATGCCGTCGCGTGCTGCGGTGCACGCAGCACCAGCCTGCGCACCGCCCTGGGCGTGGAGTTCCCGGGACGGTCCTTCGACGACGCCTTCCTCATCTGCGACGTGCGCGCCGAGCTGCCCGGGTGGTCGGAGGAGCGGCGCTTCTACTTCGACCCGGAGTGGAACCGCGGCCGGCAGGTGCTCATCCATCCCTGCCCCGACCAGGTCTTCCGGATCGACTGGCAGGTCGAGCCGGAGTTCGAGCTGGACCGGGCGCGGGCGGACGGGACCCTGCACCGACGGATCACCCAGGTGATCGGCGACCGGCCCTACGAGCTGGTGTGGTCCTCGCTCTACCGCTTCCACGCCCGCATCGCCTCGGACTTCCGCGTGGGCGACGTCTTCCTCGCCGGAGACATGGCGCACCTCGTCTCGCCCTTCGGGGCGCGCGGGCTCAACTCCGGCGTCGGCGACGTCGACAACCTGGCGTGGAAGCTCGCGGCCGTGCTCCACGGGTGGGCTCCGCCGGCACTCCTCGACAGCTATGCGCCCGAGCGGGCCGCCGCCGCGCGCGAGAACCTCGAGGTGACGAGCGCCACGATGGACTTCCTCGTGCCGCACACCGAGGCCCAGGCGCGGCACCGCCGTGAGGTCCTCGAGCGGGCGGTCCACGACGTCGGGGCGCGCGCCCTGGTGGACTCAGGCCGGCTCTACGAGCCGTTCTGGTACGTCGGCTCGCCCCTGACGACCCCCGACCCGGAGCGGCCGTGGCCCGGCCGGCCCGCACGGGGCGACGCCCCGTGCCCGGCCCCGGGGGTGATCGTGCCGGACGCCGTCGTGGCCGCGGACGACCCGGCGACCGGTCGTCCGGGGCCGGCGGTGCGGCTCCGCGAGCTGCTGCGCGGTCGCCTGACCGTGCTCGCGGGCTCGGCGGGGCAGGCCGGCGACGCGCTCGACGCCCTGCGGGCGGAGCTCCCGCACGCCCCGCTCGGGGCGCTCGACCTCGCCGGTCTGCGGGGCGCGGAGCCGGTCCTGGACTGGCTCGGCTGGCAGGACGGCGACCTGTGGCTCGTCCGCCCGGACGCCCACACCGCCGCCCGCGTCCGTGGGCTGCCGGACCTCGTCGCCGCCACCTCGAGGGTCCTCGGCGCGGGCCTAGACTCGGTGCCATGACCGACCTCGTGGGACACGTCGCACCCGAGGGCCCGACGTGGCGCCTCGACCTGCCGGGCGCGGTGGTGCGCAAGCGCAGCGTGTCGGAGATGGACAACAACGTCTACCTGCTGACCTGCACCGCGACCGGCGAGCGCCTGCTCGTGGACGCCGCCGACGACGCGGACCGTGTCCTGGGGCTGCTCGAGGAGGACGGGGCTCCCGGCCGTCTCGGCCAGGTCCTCACGACCCACCGGCACCGGGACCACCACCGGGCGCTGGCCGAGGTGGTGCGGAGGACCGGGGCCCGCACGCTCGCCGGGGCGGCGGACGCCGACGAGCTGCCGGTGGCGGTGGACCGGCGCCTGGAGGACGGCGACACGGTCCGGGTCGGGGACCTGGTGCTCGACGTCGTCGGGCTGCGCGGCCACACGCCGGGGTCGGTGGCCCTGGCGCTGACCGCCGGCGGCGACGTGCCCCGGACGGTGATCCTCAGCGGCGACAGCCTCTTCCCGGGAGGGCCTGGCCGGACGGACGGCCCGCAGGAGTTCGGCTCGCTCATGGACGACCTGGAGGAGCGGGTCTTCGGCGTCTACCCCGACGACGCGCTGGTCCTGCCCGGGCACGGCGACAACACGACGCTGGGTGCCGAGCGACCGCACCTGCAGGAGTGGCGGGCCCGCGGCTGGTGAGTCGCTCGGCCGACCCGCTCAGGCGCCTCCGACGCTGACGCGCGCGGACGCACCCTCCGCCTCGACGACGACGGGGCACCCGTCGGTCAGCTGCGCGTGGTCCGCCGGGTCGAGCTCGACGACCGGCGTGGGCAGGGCGTAGAGCTCGTCGGCCACGATCGCCCCGAGCGCGACGACGGGGTCCGGCTCGCTGAGCACGACCGCCGCGGGGCCGGCGCCGGAGCGCAGCAGCTCGGCGAGGACGCTCGAGCTCGAGCTGGACCCTCGCCCGGCGGTCATCACGAGCACCCGCCCGGCGAGGCTCGCGCCGTGCTGCGGGTGGTGGCGGTCGACGACCGTGCCGTCCGGCCCGACGCCGCCCCAGAAGGACAGCGGGAGGTCGAGCCGGAGCACCCGGCCCGCGGCGCTGCCCCGGTGCAGGGTCCGTCCCGTCCAGGCCACGGGGACCTCACCGGAACGGTCCATCGTCCAGCACCACCCTTCCCGCCCGCGCCGACGCGAGGCACTCCTCGAGGCTGCCCAGGACGACGTCGACACCGAGGTTGGCGGGGGCGTAGTGCGCCCACTTGCCCGACGTGGTCATGACGACGCGGGTCCCCGGCTCGAGGATCGAGGTGACGTAGGTGCAGGTGTCGACCACGACCCGCACGCCCGCCTCCTCGAGCACCGCGAGGTCGCCGCTCGTCCGCGCCCGCTCCAGCACCCCGCGGCCCGTGGACAGGTAGAGGGTCACGTCCGGGTGCAGCGGGCCGCCGGCCCGCAGCCCCCGCGCCAGGGCGGCGACCTCCTCCGTCGAGGCGTGCGGCGTGCCCAGGCTCACCGCGTCGAGCCGGTCGCCGCGGGCCGTGGACAGCTCTGCCCGCGCGGCCAGCAGGTCGGCGGCGGTGACCGTCGTCGTCTCCACCGGACCGTCCGGCAGGACGGCCTCCAGCGTCGGCGCCTCCGGCGTCACGCCGACCGCGTGGAAGAGCGCCACCGCCCCCGAGGACGCGGCCGCGGCCCCGAAGGCCTTGAGGCGGTCCTCCCCCACGTCGGCGGGCAGCCCGAGGAGCACCGGGTTGCGGCTGCCGGCCCTCAGCCCCACGACATACCCGAGCAGGGGGTGGGCGAGGTCGGTGGCGAGCAGCTCGGGCGAGAGCCCCCGGCAGTCCACGACGAGGTCGCCGCGCCGGTTCTCCTCCAGGTGCAGCCCCGCGTGCGGGGCCCGGCCGGTCACGGCGGCGCAGATGTCGAGGAAGTCGCCGTAGCGGTCGGTCCTCGCCCCGAGCACGGAGTTGGCGAAGACGACGGCGTTGGACTCGGCCCAGGCGACGTGCTCGCCCCGGCCGGGCCGGACGTCGACCTGGTAGGGCGCGCACGTCCAGGTGGGCCGCGCCCCCAGCCGGACGTAGGCGTCCATGAGCGCCCGTCCCCCGCGCGCCACCTCCTGCTCCTCGGGGGTCCTCCGGAGCACCGTGGCGGGGTGCAGCAGGTCGAGGGAGCCCACGTTGAGCGTGGTCGGGACGCGCACCCGGCAGCCCAGCTCGACGAGCCTCCGGGCGAAGTCCAGCCCGGCCCGGCCGTGGTAGAGGCAGCCGTCCACGTGCGCGCCGGAGATCTCGACGAGCCGCTCGGCCCGGCGCACCCGCGCGACGCCGAGGACGACGCGCATCGCCAGGGCGACGCCCGGTCCCTCGTCGCCGGCCAGCATGGCGCGCTCGTCGGGCGTCAGGGCGACGTCCCGGCCGGCCTGACCGGCGGCGGACGGACTCACGACGGCTCCTTCACTCGGGTCGGTCCGACCCTACGCGCCGGACGTCAGGCGCGGTCCTCCTCCACGGACCCGGAGGCCCTCGACGCCGGCCGCCGGCCCTGGTCGGTCCAGAAGTCCGCGCCGCTGATGCCCAGCGCCCGCGGGTCGAAGACGGGGTCGACACCGTCCCGGCGCTGGCGGTCGTAGTCCCTGGTGACGACGTGGACCACCTTGAAGAGCAGCAGGATGCAGATCATGTTGACCCAGCCGATCGACCCGTAGCCGATGTCGCCGACCGCCCAGATGACGTCGGCGGACTCGACCGCGCCGTAGAAGGTGATCGCGAGCATCCCGACCTTGAGCAGCCAGTGCCAGCCGCCCAGGCTCCGCCCGCGGCGCAGGTAGACCAGGTTGGTGGTGGCGATGTAGAAGAAGGCGACGAGCGTGGTGAAGGCGAAGAAGAACAGCGCGACGGCCACGAACCCCGGGCCGACCCCGGGCCAGATCGTGTCGATCGCCGCCTGCGTGTTGGCCGGCCCCGCCTCCAGCCCCGGCGCCCCCTCGAAGAGGAACCCGTCCTTCCCGTCGGAGACGTTGTACATGCCCGTCATCACGATCATGATGCCCGTGGCGTTGCACACGACCACGGTGTCGACGAAGATCGAGAAGGCCTGGACGATCCCCTGCTTGGCGGGGTGGCTCACCGAGGCGGACGCGGCCCCGTAGGTGCCCTCCCCCACGCCGGCGACGTTGGAGAAGACCGCGCGGCGCACGCCCCACGCCACGGCCGCCCCGACGATGCCGCCGAAGACCTGGTCCACGCCGAGGGCGCTGCCCACGACCAGCCGCACGGCCGGCACGAGCTGGTCGAGGTTGAGCACGATGATGGCGACGGCACCCACGACGTAGCCGACCGCCATGAACGGCACCGTCAGCTCGGCGACGTGCACGATCCGCCGCGTGCCGCCGACGATGACGAACGCGAGCAGCGCGGTCACCACGACCGCCGTGACCCACGTGGGCACGGCGAAGGCGTTGGCCATCGAGGCCGCGATGTTGTTGGACTGGACACCGGGGAAGACGAACCCGTAGCCGACGAGCGTCATCGTGGCCAGCACGACCGCGAGCCAGCGCAGGCCGAGACCCTTCTCGACGTACCACGGCATGCCGCCGCGGTGCTCCCCCTCGTGCCGGACCTTGTAGACCTGCGCGAGCGTGGACTCGGCGTAGGCGCTCGCCGAGCCGAGGAGCGCGCAGAGCACCATCCAGAACAGCGCGCCCGGGCCGCCCGCGGCCACCGCGGTGCCCACCCCGGCGATGTTGCCCACACCGACGCGGCTGGCCAGGGTCAGCATCACCGCCTGCAGCGGGGAGGTGCCCTCCTCGGAGGCCTTCCCCTCCCGCAGCGCGCGGACCATGTCCGGGATCCGTCGGAACTGCACGCCCCGGGTGAGGACCGTGAAGAAGAGGCCGAGGCCGAGGGCCAGGTAGGCCATGGGGTTCCAGATGAGGTCGTTGACGTCGGTCAGGAGATCCATGCGTGTGCCGTCCTTGTCCGCTGCTGGCCCACGACGACGAGGGCCGACCGGTTGACCTGTGCAATATTACATGCCACATTCCAACGGTCGAGGTGACGCTGGTCACACCCGCGGGGACGAGGAGCGGCCCGCGCCCCGGCGCTCAGGCCTCGGGCTGGCCCGCCCAGGCGGAGCGCACGTGCCCGATGTGCTGGACGACGAGGGCCTCCATGCCGGCCCGGTCGCGCGCGAGCGCCAGGTCGACCATCTGCTCGTGCTCGGCGACCTGCTGCAGGATCCGGCCGGACTCCATGAGCGGCGTGAGCCCGTAGAGGCGGGAGCGCGAGCGCAGGTCGCGCACGACGTCGACCACCTGCTGGTTGCCGTGCAGCGCGAGGAAGCTCAGGTGGAAGGCCGTGTCCGCCTCGATGTAGCTGATGAGGTCCTCCTGCCGGGCGGCCGCCTCGATCTCGGCCGCCATCGGCCGCAGCGCCTCCACCGCCTCGGCGACCTCGCCCTCGCACACCTCGGCCACCATGCCCATGACGGGCGGCTCCACGAGGATCCGCAGCTCGGCCATCGCGTCGAGCTCCTGGTCGCTGAGCTCGGTCACCCGGAAGCCCTTGTTGCGGACCACCTCGACCATGCCCTCGCCGACCAGGTCGAGCATCGCCTCGCGCACGGGCGTGGCCGAGACACCGAACTCCGCGGCCAGCCGCGGCGCCGAGTAGAGCTCCCCCGGGCGCATCTTGCCGGTGATGAGCAGCGCGCGCAGCGCCTCGGCGATCTGCGCCCGCAGGCTCGCCTGCTCGCCGTAGCTGGGCAGCTGCAGGTTCGTCAGGTCGCCGTCGACCACGCCTCACCACACCTTCTCGTCGTCACTGCCGCCGGCCGCCGGGTCATCGCAGGACGAACCCGGGGCTGATCTGGTCGTGCGGGTCCACGGTGAACTCGCTCGTCCCGACACGATACGCGCTCCCGGTCACCGCGGGCACCACCGACGGGCGGCCGTATGCCGTGCCCGTCCCCTCGATCCGTGCCCGGAAGGTGCTGCCGACGACGGACTCGTGGAGCAGCTCGTCGCCGGGCCCCATGAGCCCGTCCTCGGCGAGGAGCGCGACGCGCGCCGCGGTCCCCGAGCCGCACGGCGAGCGGTCCACCTGGCCGTCGGCGAAGACGGTGCAGTTGCGCTGGTGCAGCGGATCCCCGCTCGCCCCGGGCGCGGTGAGGATCGTGCCGTAGATCCCGGACAGGCGCGGGTCCTCGGGGTGCTCGGCGAGACCGGCCGCGTCGAGGGCGTCGCGCACCTGCCGTCCGAGGGCCACCAGGTCGCCGTAGTGCGCGGGTGAGACGTCGAGCCCGACGTCCGAGGCGGGGAGCACGGCATACATGGCACCGCCGAAGGCGATGTCCACCGAGACCCGCCCGCGGTCGGTGACCACCTCGACGCCCCGGGAGTGCACCCACGAGGGCACGCTGACGAAGGTGGCGTCGACGACGCGCCCGCCGTCGTGCCGGACGAGGGCGCGGGCGCGACCGGAGGGGACGTCGACGACCACCTCGGTGAGGCCGTCGCCGCCCCGCTCGACGAAGCCCGACTCGACGGCCCACACGCCGAGCGCGATCGTGCCGTGCCCGCACGCGGTCGAGAAGCCGTCCTTGTGCCAGAAGAGGACGCCCAGGTCGGCACCGTCGTCGTCCGGGGGCACGAGGAAGCCGCCGTACATGTCGGCATGGCCGCGCGGCTCGTGGCACAGCAGCTGCCGGACCCGCTGGGCCGCGGGGTCGGCGACGGCGCGGGCGCGGCGGTCGGCGACGCTGTCGCCGGGCAGCTCCGGCGCGCCCTCGAGGACGATCCGGAAGGGCTCGCCGGCGGTGTGGTAGTCGACGGTCCGGAAGGTCTCGGGCGTGGTGCTCAACGTCGTCTCCTCAGAGCAGGAAGCCGGCCGGGAAGGGGTCGGTCGGGTCGAGCATGTACTGCGCGGTGCCGGTGATCCACGCCCGGCCGGTGACCTGCGGCAGCACGGCGGGACGGTCGCCGACCGTGGTCGTCCCGGCGATGCGGCCGAGGAAGCGGGAGCCGATGAACGACTCGTTGACCAGCTCGGCGCCGACCTCGAGCTCGCCGCGGGCGTGCAGCTGGGCCATCCGCGCGCTGGTGCCCGTGCCGCACGGCGAGCGGTCGAACCAGCCCGGGTGGATCGCCATCGCGTGCCGCGAGTGCTGCGCGGTCGAGCCCGGCGCCTCGAGGTAGACGTGGTGGCACACGTCGATCTCGGGGTTCTCCGGGTGCGCGACCGGGTTCTGGTCGTTGATCGCCTCCATGATCGCCAGGCCGGCGTCGAGCATCCGCTGCTTCTCGGAGCGCTCGAACGCGATGCCGAGGTCGTCGAGCCTGACGAAGGCGTAGAAGTTGCCGCCGTAGGCGATGTCGTAGCGGACCTCGCCGAGGCCCGGCACGTCGACCACCTGGTCGAGCGCGTGGCAGTAGGACGCGACGTTGTCCAGGGTGACGGAGACGGCCCGCCCGTCCTCGACCCGGACCCGGGTCGTGACGAGACCGGCGGGCGTGTCGAGCCGGATGACGGTCTCCGGCTCGGTGACCTCCACCATGCCGGTCTCGACGAGCACGGTCGCCACGCCCATGGTGCCGTGCCCGCACATCGGCAGGCAGCCGGACACCTCGATGTAGAGCACGCCGTAGTCGGCGTCCGGGCGCGTCGGCGGCTGCAGGATCGCGCCGCTCATCGACGCGTGCCCCCGGGGCTCGTACATGAGCAGCGTGCGCAGGTCGTCCCGCTCGGCGACGAAGCGCTGCCGCCGCTCGAACATGGTCGCGCCGGGCAGCACGCCGACGCCCCCGGTGATCACCCGGGTGGGCATCCCCTCGGTGTGGGAGTCCACGGCGTGGTAGACGACGGTCGAGCGCATCGGTCGGCTCCTTCTTCTCGTGCGGGTCGGGTGGTGGTCGGGACTCAGGTATGCGGCGCGGCGTCCCGGGCGGCGAGGGCGCCGAGCGGGACGGGGCCCGAGACGAGCCGCTCGGGCACCTCGTCCGGCGCTCCCCCGGACATGGCGCGCACCGCGGGCCCGCACATGCGGCCCTGGCACCAGCCCATGCCGGCGCGGGTGAGCTGCTTGACCTGGCGCACCCCCGTGGCACCGTCGGCGACGGCCCGCCGCACCTGCCCCGCGCAGACCTCCTCGCAGCGGCAGACGACCGTGGCGTCCTCCACCCACCCGGTCCACCCCTCCGGGACCGGGTGGGCGTGGGCCATCGCCGCGGCGAACCGGCGGTGCCGCCCGATCCGCGCGCGGACGCGCTCGAGGCCGCGGGCGTCGGTGACGCCGGCGCGGTCGAGGTCGCCCAGGACGCCCTCGGCCGCCAGCTGTCCCTCGCGCAGCGCGAGCTCGGCGCCGCCGACCCCGCAGACCTCGCCGGCGGCGCTCACCCCGGGGACGGACGTGCGCTGCCAGTCGTCGACCGCCACCACCGGCTCGCCGTCCCAGGACGGGGCGAGCCGGGCCCCGAGCGTGACGGCCAGGTCGAGCTGCGGGACGAAGCCCCAGCCGGTGCCGACGGCGTCCGCCTCGACCCGGCGGGCGGAGCCGGGCACGACGCCGCCGGAGGCGTCGAGCCGGGAGAGCGTCACCGCCTCGACCCGGTCGCCGCCGTGCGCGGCGGTGACGGCGTGGCGCAGCCGGACCGGGACCCGGTGCCGGGCGAGGGTCGCGGCGTAGCCGAGACCCTCGAGGAGCTTGCCCGGGAGCCCGAGGGCGGCGGCCGAGCCGCCCAGCCAGCGGCGCGGGTCGTTGGCCTCGCAGAGCACGACGGAGGCGCCGCGGGCGGCGAGCCCGGTGGCGACGGGCAGGAGGAAGGGGCCCGTGCCGCCGACGACCACGCGGGACCCGGCGCGCACTCCCCCGCCCTTGAGCAGCGCCTGCAGCCCCCCTGCGGTGTAGACCCCGGGCAGGTCCCAGCCGGGGAACGGCAGCGGCCGGTCGTAGGCACCGGTGGCCAGGACGACCCGGGAGGCGACGAGCTGCAGGGCGCGCTCACGGCCCGGACCGGCGGAGCGGTCGAGCAGGTGGAGCGTCACCGGTCCTCCGTCGGCGGCGGCGCGGGTCGCCGTCCACACGTGGTGGCCGGAGAGCAGCGTGCAGGCACCGGCCCGCGCACCGTCGCGCACGGTGCGGGTCAGGTGCCCGTAGGTCGGCAGGCCGTGGTGGAGATCGTCTCCGTCGTCGACCGCCGACCCGTGCGGCGGGTGGCGCCAGAACTGCCCGCCGAGCTCCTGACCGGAGTCGACGAGGGCCACCGTGAGCCCGCCCAGCAGCGCGACCGAGGCAGCCGCCAGGCCGGCCGGGCCGGCGCCGACGACGGCGAGGTCGCACCGCAGGTCCTCGCGGGTGCCGGGGGTGGTCTCAGAGGTCATGGCCGGTGCCCTCCTGGGTGCGTGCGTCGAGACCGTCCGCGGCCAGCACCTGGCAGGCACGCTGGTTGGGGACGCCGTCGACGGTGACGAGGCAGTCGTAGCAGACGCCGATCCCGCAGAAGAT